>DAISHS010000065.1:0-15485 GCA_036822415.1 Chloroflexota bacterium | reverse complement strand
GCGCGGCTGCCATAATCAGCAGGCGAGCGTTCTCGCACATTATTTATCGTTATGAAATAAGCAAGAAGTGGATCACCGTTGATGATTCTTTCTGAGCAACTGACCCCACTGCGAGTATTTCGCGCCGTTCTTTTCGTCAAGGTGATCACCATCTTGGCCAGCCTTCTGGTTGCCCTGACCGTGGGCGACCGCATGGCGCAGCAGCACCTCGGCCTTGCCATGTTTTTCTCCACCCTCATGCTTATTCTCTTCGGCGCCAACTGGTTGGAGCTGCGCGTGGGCGACAGCGCTTTTTCCATCGCGCTGCTGCTGGCCATTCCATTGCAGGCGTTTGAATGGGGACTGGCGCCCCTGTCACATCCCCAAAATCTGCTGACCAGCTTTGGCGCCGTCGAGCCTTTTCTTTTCCTGGTTGCGCTGGTGATGCTGGCCGCCTGGCGTTATCGTCTCGCGGCGACCTTGCTGATCGTCGCCGCGGCCAGTTTGCTGCACATCCTGGCCGTCGCCTGGTTCGATGGCCTGACACAGTTCAATCTCGTGGGCCTGGCGACGCGCCTCGTCATCCTCGGCGCGGCGGCGTTGACCGTCGCCCGCCTGCGTGCGCCGCAACCGGTAAGCGCCGCCGCAGAAGCTGCGCCGGGCGCCGGACCTGCGCCGGTTGCGCTTGCCGATCGCCTGTCCGTGGACGATTTGCGCAGCCGCCTGACCCAGGTGTTGTGCGACTTGGACGCACGCCTGGAAGGCATCGAAGACCTGCTGGAAGATAGCGGCCCGGCGCTGGAACAGACCCTGACCCAGGCCCGCCTTGACATTTCCCAGGCGCAGGCCCTGGCCAACCTGGCCGATCCAGCTTGCGCTTGCCGCTTGGGGCTGGAAGAAGCGGTGCGTCATCACGTGGCGACATTTCGCGAGCGCACGGGCGCCGATGTCGCGCTGCAGCTGCAGCTGCTGCCGGACAGCCTCGATCCTGAGCAAGCCGCGACTGCGTTTCACATCGTGGAAGAAAGCCTCAACAGCCTGGCCGCTCGACCGGGCGCTCAAGCCAGCGTCTCCCTGAAATGCAGCGGCAGCCATGTCGCGTTGAGCGTCCACGGTCAGCGCGGCAGCGTCGAAACGGCGGCCCGCGCCAGCGAAACCCGCATGAACGCGCTGCGTCAGCGCGTCGAAGCCGTTGGCGGCATGATTTGCATCAGTCACCAGGCGCAGAATAGCACCACCGTGGCCTGCGTCTTTCCGCGACGCGCCTGACCGTGCCGTCGCGGTCGCCCAAAACCCTCTTGCGCTCGCTGCTCCTCGCCCTTTTCCTGCTGGGCCTCGTGGCCCTGGCCGTCATCTACGGGCCGGCGTTGCTTGACCTGGTCAGCGAGCGGGCGCGCGTCGAGGCCTGGCTGCAAGCGCTTGGCCCCTGGGCGCCGTTGGCGCTGATTGCCCTCAACGCGGCCCAAATTGTTTTTGCGCCCATTCCTGGCTATTTCGTACAGGCCGCGGCCGGCTATCTCTTCGGCGCGCTGGCCGGCGGGTTCTATGGCGTCATCGGCATGCTCCTGGGCGCCGCGCTGGCCATGAACCTGGCGCGCTGGTATGGACGCCCCCTGGTGGCGCGGCTGGTCGGCCCGGCGCGCCTGCAGCGCTGGGAAAGCATCATTCACAGCGATTCGACCTGGCCCTGGTTCGTTTTACTGCTCGGCCCGGTGGGCGACATCCCCTACTTCGTGGCCGGCCTGACGCGCGTGCCGGTGTGGAAAATTCTCCTCATTGCGCTGTTGGTGCGCATGCCTTCTGTCTTTGTGGCCGCGGCGGTTGGCGCCGGCGTCATCAACATCCCGCCGGCCTGGTGGCTGGCCTTTGGCGCGCTTCTCGTCTGCGCGGCCTGGTTCACCCATCGCTACCGTGAACGCCTGGAGCAATGGGTGGATCGCATCCTCTTGCGCCGCGTTGCCTGAAAAGTCCGAAAATCTGCGCCCGTAAATGTGATTTACATCAGCCTATTGTCTACAGGGTTTGTGCTAAAATAGTCAAGCCCCGTGAAGAATCTCTTTTTCTCCTGCAAACCTGTAGAAAGGCATTCATGTTATGCTCACGCTGCCTGAGAAAATCCTGTTCATCTTCTGCGTCGTTGCGGCAGTCTACTACGGCTACCTGGGCTTCAAAAAGCTCTATCTGGTCATTCGTCGTGGACAGGGCGAGCCTGACATCAAGAAATTCGTCGCCCAACTGATTGACGCCGCCATCAACTGGGTGGCTCTGCTGCCAACCTGGCGGGCGCGCAAAATTTCGAGTGTTTTCCACGCCATGATCGCCTGGGGTTTCACCTTCTACTTCCTCGTCAACTTTGGCGATGTTCTGCAAGGTTACTTCCCCATCACCTTCCTGGGGAAAGGCGTCATCGGCAATGTCTATCGCTTCCTGGCCGACATTTTTAGCGTCTCCGTCCTGGTTGGTATGGTCTATTTCTTGATCCGGCGCTTCATTGTCAACACGCCGGCGCTCCAGTACCACAGCAACATCAAGCTGATGGACCGCATCAAGGAAGGCGGCGTGCGCCGCGACTCGATGATCGTCGGTTTCTTCATCCTGTTTCATGTCGGCTTCCGCTTCCTGGGTGAGACCTTCACCCTCGCGGGCGAGCGCGCGGCGACCGGTGTGGGGGACGCGGGCCAGCCCTTCGCCAACCTGGTCAGCGGGCTGTGGAGCGGCATGAATGTAGGCGCCATCGAGGTCATGCGCCACGTCAGCTGGTGGGTGGCCCTGGGCCTGATTCTGGCTTTCATTCCCTATTTCCCACGCACCAAGCACATCCACCTCATCATGGCCGGCGTCAACTTCCTGACCAAGCCCAAGCGCACCTCGCGCGGCGCGCTGGAGCCGATCAACTTCGAGGATGAGTCCATCGAGCAGTTCGGCGTGGCTCGCCTGGAGCAGCTGCCCTGGACGAACCTGGTGGACGCTTACGCCTGCATCATGTGCAACCGCTGCCAGGACGTTTGCCCCGCCTACACCACCGGCAAGGAACTGTCGCCCTCGGCGTTGGAAGTCAATAAGCGTTACTACATCAATCAACACGTGGACCTGCTGGCGGCAGGCAAGGAATCGCCCGATCGCATGCTCGATTTTGCCATCAGCGAGTCGGCTGTCTGGGCCTGCACCGCCTGCGGCGCCTGCATCGAGGTCTGCCCGGTGGGCAACGAACCGATGTTCGACATCCTCTACATGCGCCGCAACCAGGTGCTGATGGAGAGCGAATTTCCCGAACAGCTGCAGCCTGCGTTCAAGGGCATGGAGCGCGCCGGCAATCCCTGGAATCTGGCCCGCGGCGACCGCATGGCCTGGGCCGCCGACCTCGACATCCCGACGGTCGAAGACAACCCCGACTTCGATATCCTCTGGTGGGTCGGCTGCGCGCCCTCGTACGACAGCCGCGCGCAGAAGACCGCGCGTGACTTTGCTAAAATCCTCAAGGCCGCCGGCGTCAACTTTGCCGTGCTGGGCGAGATGGAAAACTGCACCGGCGACAGCGCCCGCCGCGCCGGCAACGAGGCGCTCTTCTTCGAGCTGGCGCAGGCCAACATCGAAACCTTGAACGAGTTCAAACCGAAGCGCATCGTGGCGACCTGCCCGCACTGCCTGCACACGCTGGGCAAGGAATATCCGCAGTACGGCGGCAACTTTACCGTGGTGCATCACACCGAGCTGATTGCCGAACTAATCGCCGCGGGTAAACTCAAGCCAGACCTGGCCGCCGTCGGGCCGGTCACTTACCATGACCCCTGCTACCTGGGACGCCACAATGGTATTCTGGATGCGCCGCGCAACGTGCTGGCGCAGTCGCAGGTCAACCTGGTGGAAATGGCGCGTAACCGCAACAAGTCCTTCTGCTGCGGCGCGGGCGGCGCGCAGATGTGGAAGGAAGAAGAGCACGGCAGCGAAGCGGTCAACATGAACCGCTACCTTGAGGCGGCCGGCACGGGCGCCAAGACGATCGCGGTGGGCTGCCCCTTCTGCCTGACCATGCTGACCGACGCCAGCAAACAGGCCGATCAGGGCGTCCAGGTCAAGGACATTGCTGAACTGGTGGCCGCAGGCTTGCCGACTACGAACGGTCACAGCAGCTAAAAATTTGTTCTGCATGCGCATGGCAACGGGGCAGGTTAGATGCAACTTGCCCCGTTTGTATTTGTTCACACTGGTCTCATTTTCCCCCAAAGGATAGAATCCAGTCTCTATGCCTATCATCGAAGTTGAAAACCTGACCAAGGTTTACCGCATCACGCAAAAGGATACCGGGCTGTTCGGCGCGGTGAAGGCGCTGGTGCGGCCGCGCTACCAGCAGAAGGTGGCGGTGGACGGAATCAGCCTGACGGTGAACCCCGGCGAGGTGGTCGGTTACATTGGCGTCAACGGCGCCGGCAAGTCAACCACGATCAAGATGTTGACCGGCATCCTGGCGCCGACCGCAGGACAGGTGCACGTACTGGGCCGCGATCCGCACCGCCAACGCGTGCCCAATGCCCGCGAAATCGGCGTCGTCTTCGGCCAACGCAGCCAGCTCTGGTGGGACCTGGCGCTGATCGAGTCGCTCAATCTGATCGGCAAGATTTACGAAGTGCCCCCGGCTGAGTACGAGGCCCGGCTGGCGCGCTTCTCCGAGATCCTCGAACTCAAAGACCTGCTCAAAGTCCCCATTCGCAACATGTCGTTGGGGCAGAAGATGCGCGCCGAGCTGGCCGCCACGCTGATCCACGATCCCAAGATCGTCTACCTGGATGAGCCGACCATCGGTCTCGACCTGATCGTCAAAGAACGCATTCGCGACTTCATCAAACAGCAAAACCGCCAGCATGGCACGACCGTGATTTTGACCACCCACGACCTGGGAGATATCGAAGAGCTGTGCCAGCGCGTGATCATCATTGACAACGGCAAGATCATCTACGACGGCCCGCTGAGCACCATTCGCGATCGTTTCGGTAAATTTCGCCAGATCACCTTCGAGCTGGCCCGGCCTGCGGCCGGCTTGGCCCTGCCGGTCGGCGCGGAGATTGTCACGTCGGCCGAGGAACGCCATCTGGTTTTGCGTTTCGACCGCCTGGCGACCACCGCCAGCCAGGTTGCTGCGGCCGTCATGGGGCAGGTGGATGTGCTCGACTTTTCGCTGTCCGAGCCTGACCTGACCTCTATCATCAAGCAAATCTACAATGGCGCGTTGCGCGAGCCGGCGCCCGCCCCGGCCGCGGTTTCGGATTTATCATGAGCGCGCGTATGCAGCAGGTAATCTCACGGCTCAAAGTCTACCGGGCGCTCGCCGCCATGGAGCCAAAGCTGTTCCTGGCTTACAGCACCTGGGTGTGGATGGAGTTTTTCGTCCAGATCGTGGCGATGACGGTTTTTGTCTACTTCTGGCGCGCCGTCTACACCAATCACGCGACCCTGGGCGGGTTGAGCTTTGACCAGACGCTCAACTACATCCTTCTGGCCCAAATCCTGGCGCCGGTCATGGCGACGCAGCTGATCTACATCTTCGGCTACGGTATGCAAGAAGGGCGAATTGGCATCGAGCTGCTGCGGCCGGTTGATTTTCAGGCGCGCTATTACGTCGAAAGCCTGGCCGACATGGTCACGGCCCTGCTGCTGAAGGCGCCGTTGACGGTCCTGGCCGTGGCGGTTTTTGGCCTGCGCCTGCCGTCCGACTGGCGGATATGGGCCGCCTTTGCCGTGGCGCTGCTGTTGGGTCACGCCGTCATCTTCTGTTTTGACTGGATCCTGGCCTGCCTGGCCTTCTACACGACCGAAGTGTGGGGCTGGAGCTACCTGCGTTACGCCATTGGCCGCTTCTTCAGCGGCGCGCTGATTCCGTTGAACCTGATGCCGCCCTGGCTGATGACCCTGACGCTGCTGCTGCCTTTTTCGCAATCGCTCTACGCGCCGGTCTCTCTCCTCAGCGGCATCACGCCCCTCGCGCAAGCGCCGCAGGTCTGGCTGCTGCAGGCGCTTTGGCTTGTGGGGCTGCTCGTTGCCTCGCGCTGGGTATTCCAGCGTGCGGTGCGCGCGGTGACAGTGCAAGGGGGATAAAATAACGGCCATGACCGCAGTCAAACGCTATCTGGAATTGTACTGGTTGTTTCTCAAGCAGCGCTTCAAGATCCTGCTCGAATACCGCATGAATTTTCTGATCGGCGCGTCCTCGACCGTGGCCGAACAGGCGGGCGGGCTGTTGACGATTTGGGTCGTGATGAGTCAGATTCCCAACCTGCAGGGCTGGAGCCTCTACCAGGTCATGTTCATCTACGGCATGGTGGTGCTTGCCAAATCTATCAACCACATGTTCGCCGACAACCTCTGGACCATCGGCCAGCAGTACATTCGCTCCGGCGGCTTCGACCGTTTCCTGGTGCGGCCGATCAACCCGCTCTTTCATCTCCTGGCCGACCGCTTTTGTCACGACGGCATTGGCAATTTTCTGGTCGGACTGTCGCTTGTCGTCATTTCGATACGCGCCCTGGGCATTGTGGTGACGCCGCTGCTGGCGCTCTACCTGGTCATCGCCGTGCTGAGCGGCGGCGTCATCTTCATCGCGCTCAACCTGATGACCTGCACCAGCGCGTTCTGGATTATCGAGTCCGTTCCGGTGACGCGCATGGTCTTCGAAATGCACGAGTTTGCCAAGTTCCCGCTGACCATCTACCAGCGCAGCATCGGCCTGCTGCTCACCTGGGTCATTCCCTATGGCTTTGCCTCGTTCTATCCGGCCGCGTTTCTGATGGGCAAGGACGTAGGGATCTACACCTGGCTAGGGCCGCTGGTGGCCGCGGTTCTGCTGCTGATCGCCTATCGCGTCTGGCTTTTCGGCCTCTTACACTATGCCGGCACAGGCTCCTGAGGCTGTTCGTGCCTGCGGAAACAGGCCTTGCCCGCCTTGCTGTCATTCGACGTGCCGCGGCTGCGGCGCCCGGGCGGGAGAAGCGCCCGCCTGCGCCGCAGCGGACTACCAGCAGCTTCAGGCCGCCGGCCGCTTGCCGCCTGAGCGCAGCCTGCTTTTTGAGCTAACCCGGCCGATTGGCAGAATCGCGAGGATGAAGGTATCCTATACGTGGCCCAGGCTGGCGAGAAGCTATACAAAGTGGGGAGTACGTCAGGAGTAAGGAATGAAATACGGCATGCAGGTCAAGGCGTTCGCTAAGGGCGGTTCGGCGCGTATTCAGCGGTGATTCGGCTAATTGTCAAGGAGCAACTCATGGAAAAGAAATACGCTTTGGGAATCCTCGGTCTGGGCGTCATGGGCCGCAGCCTGGCGCTGAACTTCGAGCGCAACGGCTATCCGGTGATCGGCTATGACCTGGCGCCGCATCTGCCGCAAGGCTTCAATGTCAAAGTCACCAACTCGCTGGAAGAGTTGGTCGGCGCCCTGGAAACGCCGCGGGCGATTCTGTTGATGGTGCCGGCCGGCGCGCCGGTGGACAAAGCCATCGAATCGCTCAAGCCTTACCTGGAAGCGGGCGACATCATCATTGACGGCGGCAACTCCTACTTCACCGACACCGTGCGCCGCGTCGCGTCGCTGGCCGCAGACGCGATTCAGTTTGTCGGCATGGGCGTTTCGGGCGGCGAGACCGGTGCGCTGTGGGGGCCTAGCCTGATGCCCGGCGGCGTGGATGCCGCCTGGGAACGGCTCCGCCCGATGCTCTACGCCATCGCCGCGCGTGCGGAGGAGGATGGAGAGCCATGCGTCGCCTGGATGGGCGCAGGCGGCGCGGGACACTACATCAAAATGGTGCACAACGGCATCGAGTACGGCGACATGCAGCTCATCGCCGAAATCTACGACCTGCTGCACCGCGGCGCCGGCATCTCCAACCAGGAGCTGGCGGAGATCTTCACGGCCTGGAACACGCGCGAACTTCACTCGTATCTGATCGAAATCACGGCCAACATCCTCAAGCGGCTGGATGAGGAAAGCGGCAAGACGTTAGTAGACGTGATCCTCGACGAGGCGGCGCAGAAAGGCACTGGCCGCTGGACCTCGCAAAACTCGTTCGATCTGGGCGTGGCTATCCCGACGTTGAGCACTGCCGTGGAGAGCCGCATGCTCTCGGCCCTCAAGGAGGAACGGGTGGCCGCGGCCAACGTGCTGGGCAGCGCAGGCAAATTCATCGGCGATCGGCAGCAGCTGATTGCCGCAGCCGAGCAAGCGCTCTATGCCGCCAAGATCACTTCCTACGCGCAGGGCCTCAAGCTGCTCAAGGTTGCCTCGCAGGAGTACGACTGGAAGCTCGACTTTGCGGTGATCCCCAAAGTGTGGCGCGCAGGCTGCATCATCCGCGCTTCGCTCTTGGGCGACATCGCCGCAGCTTTCGTGCGCCAGCCCGAGCTGCCCAATCTGTTGGTGGACCCTGTGTTCAGCGCCGCGGTGTTGAGCCGGCAGGCTGCCTGGCGCGAGGTGCTGCAGACGGCGATTGGCCTGGGTATCCCCATGCTTTCTACCAGCGCCTCGCTGGCTTACTTCGACGCCTACCGCTCGGAAACATTGCCTGCCAACTTGACCCAGGCGCAGCGCGATTACTTCGGCGCCCATACCTACCGCAGAGTGGACAAGGAAGGCTCTTTCCATACGCAGTGGGAATTGTAGAAAGAGGAGATCATGGCTGAGAAACCCAATCGTGATACCACGCCAGCGAAACCTCCGGGCCTGGGCGCTTCCAACGCCCCGGGGTCGGATGTCAAAATTGCCTGGCATACGCTGTCCCCGGAGGACGTGTCCAGCAAGTTGATGACCCCGGAAACGGGGCTCACTTCTGAGGAGGTTCAACGGCGCTTGCAGCAGTACGGGCGCAATGAGCTAAGGGAAAAGCCAGGGCTTACCTTTTTCCAGCTGGTGATAGCGCAGCTCAACAACTTCATCGTCATCCTGCTGATTGCCGCTTCCATCATTTCGGCGCTGCTCGGCGATTGGCTCGAAGCCGGCGTCATCATGCTGATCGTCGTGCTGAACGCCATCCTGGGCGTGGTTCAGGAGAGCCGGGCCGAAGAGGCCCTGGCCGCGCTGAAGAAAATGGCCGCGCCAGAATCCCAAGTGCTGCGCAATGGGCAGCGCATCTCCGTGCCGGCCAGCGAGCTGGTGCCGGGCGATATGGTCTTTCTGGAGGCCGGCAATTTCGTCCCTGCGGATATGCGCCTGATCGAGGCGATCAACCTGCGCGTCGAGGAGGCCGCGCTCACCGGCGAATCAGTGCCGGTGCAGAAGAATGCGGCCTTGCTGCTGAACGAAAATGCCACGCTGGGCGACCGCAAGAACACCGTCTTCATGGGCACGGTGATCAACTACGGCCGTGGGCGCGGCATTGTGGTGGCCACAGGCATGAAGACCGAGCTGGGCATGATCGCCGACATGCTGCAAGCGGTCGAGGATGAAGGCACGCCCCTGCAAGCCCGCCTGGATCAACTGGGCAAGCTGCTGGCCGTTGCCGCCCTGGCCATCTGTGGCGTGGTCTTCCTCTTAGGCGCGCTGCGCAGCGGTGTGCTTAGCGAAGGCTTCACGCCCGAAGTGGTCTCGATCCTTCTGGATAGCTTCATGATCGCGGTTGGCCTGGCTATCGCTGCTGTGCCTGAAGGCCTGGCGGCCGTGGTTACGATCAGTCTGGCCTTGGGCATGCGCGAGATGATCCGCCGCAATGCGTTGATCCGCCGCCTGGCCTCCGTCGAGACGCTCGGTTCGGCCACGGTCATCTGCTCGGACAAGACCGGCACCCTGACCCAGAATGTGATGACTGTCACCCGTCTGTGGGTGGATGGCAAAATTGCTGAAGTCACCGGCACGGGCTACGATCCCCAGGGCGATTTCATGGTGGACGGTCAGCAAGCCGACCTGCAGAAGCTGCCCGGCCTGACCACCGTCCTATGGGTGGGCGTCCTCAACAACGATGCGCTGCTTGAACCGGTCGCCGGTGAAGGCCCCAACTCGTTCCGCATGATCGGTGATCCCACCGAAGGGGCCATGCTGGTCGCGGCGGTCAAAGCCTGGCCGGCCTTCGGTGAGCTAACGGAGGCTTACCCACGCCACAAGGAAATTCCCTTCGATTCAGCCCTCAAACGCATGACCACGGTTCACAAGATCACCTGGATAAAAGAGGAAGGCCCGTCGCCGTTCAAGGATCAGACCAAACTGGGGCACCACGCCGTCACCGTCAAGGGCGCGCCCGACCTGGTGCTGGAACTGTGCACCGACTACCAGACGTTGGATGACCAGGTGCGCCCGCTGGACGATGAGACGCGTCGGCGCATCCGCGCGGCCAATGACAGCATGACCGATGATGCGCTGCGGGTGATGGGCTTTGCCTACCGCGTCGACAAGGACATACCGGATGAACTGACCCGCGAATATGCCGAGCAAGGGCTGATCTTCGCTGGGCTGATGGGCATGATTGACCCGCCTCGCCCCGAAGTCAAACCGGCGCTGCTCAAGGCGCGCGCGGCTGGGCTGCGCACGATCATGATCACCGGCGACTATCCCAACACCGGTCGGGCGGTGGCCGAGAGCATCGGGCTGCTGCGCAAAGGCGACAAGGTGCACACCGGCGCCGATCTGAATGGCATGGACGATCGCACCCTGGCGGAGGAAGTAAAACATACCGCCGTCTTTGCCCGTGTGTCGCCGGAGCACAAGATGCGCATCGTTGACGCCCTGCGCAGCAACAACGAGGTGGTCGCCATGACTGGCGATGGCGTCAATGACGCGCCGGCCATCAAGCGGGCCGATATCGGCATCTCGATGGGCATCACCGGCACCGACGTGGCCAAAGGCGCGGCCGATATGGTGCTCACCGACGACAACTACGTCAGTATCGTGGCTGCGGTCGAGCAGGGCCGCATCATCTACTCCAACATCCGTAAGTTCGTGTTCTTCCTGCTCTCCTCCAACATCGCCGAGGTGATGATCATCTTCCTGGCTACACTGGCCGGCCTGCCCATGCCGCTGACCGTCATTCAACTGCTGTGGCTCAACCTGCTGACCGACGGCGCGCCGGCCCTGGCCCTGGCCATGGAAAAGGGCGATCCGGACATCATGTCACGTCCGCCGCGGCCCAAGAGTGAATCCATCGTCAACAGCTCGATGCGCCTGGGGATGGTCATCCAGACCATTGCCCAAACCGGCGCGGTCCTGACGGCCTTCCTGCTGGGCCTGGTCTGGCACCTGGAGGCTGGCGCCGCGATTCCCCAGGGCGTCAATCCCCTGGCCTACCTGCTGCAGCACGATTGGCGCGGCATAGATGTCCAAACCGCTGAAACGATGGCATTTGTGACCCTGTCTATGTGCGAGCTGTTGCGCGCCTACACGGTCCGTTCGGAGCGGGTCTCGCTCTTCCGTCTGGGCGTGTTCTCCAACAAGTATATGCAGTATGCGGTGGGCATGTCAATCGTCCTGCTGCTGCTGGTCGTCACCGTGCCGTTCCTGCAGCCGATCTTCAACACTCATTTCCTGTCTGGTAGGGAATGGCTGTTTGTACTCGGTCTGTCCTTGCTCCCGGCCGTCACCGAGGAGATCACCAAGTTCTTCCTGCGCCGCCAGGATAGAAAAGCCGTCGCGGCCTGAGCGGCGATGACTGACGTAGGCCGCAGATCCCACTGTTTGGGCGTCTGATTTGTGAGGATTGTCATGCAAGAAACTAAGAAACTTCAAGATCTGGCCATCAATTCCATCCGCTTTCTCTCTGCCGATGGCGTCCAGCAGGCTAATTCAGGACATCCTGGTCTGCCCATGGGCGCCGCGCCGATGGCCTATGTTGTCTGGACCCGCCATCTGCGCCACAACCCGGCCAACCCGGCCTGGGCCAACCGCGACCGTTTCATTCTGTCAGGCGGGCACGGCTCCATGCTGCTGTACAGCCTGGCCTACCTGACCGGCTACGATCTGCCCCTGGCAGAGCTGAAACGCTTCCGCCAGTGGGGCAGCCTGACGCCGGGCCACCCGGAGTATGGTATGACGCCTGGCGTTGACGCCACCACCGGCCCCCTGGGACAGGGTCTCAGCAACGGCGTCGGCATGGCTATCGCCGAGGCGCATCTGGCCCAGGTCTACAACCGACCGGGGCACGAGATCATAGATCACTATACCTACGCCATCGTCACCGACGGCGACTTGATGGAAGGCGTCGCCTCAGAGGCGGCCTCGCTGGCCGGCCACCTGAGCCTGGGCAAGCTCATCTATCTGTACGACGACAACCATATCTCCATCGAAGGCTCCACAGAAATCGCCTTCACGGAAGATCGGGGCAAGCGCTTCGAGGCTTACGGCTGGCACGTGCAAAAGGTCGCCGATGGGCTGGATGTGGAAGCGATTGATCAGGCGATTCAGGCTGCCAAGCTGGACCCGCGGCCCTCTATCATCATGGTGCGCAACATCATCGGCTACGGCCTGCCCACCCGCCAGGGAACCTCCAAGGCCCACGGCGAGCCGCCGGGCGACAAGGAACTGAACGCGGCCAAGGATAACCTGGGCTGGCCTCAGGAGCCGCGCTTCTACGTCCCCGACGACGCGCTGGCCTTCTTCCGTCAGGCCGCCACGCAAGGCCCCGCGCAGGAAGCCGCCTGGCAGGCAAAGTTCGAGGCCTATCGGGCTGAATATCCCGAGCTGGCCGCGGAGCTGGAGCGGCGGCTGGCCGGCGTACTGCCGGCAGGCTGGGCCGACGGTCTGATCGAATTCCCCGCCGACGCCAAGGGCCTGGCCTCGCGCGCATCGTCCGGCAAGGTGCTCAACGCCATCGCCGAAAGGCTCCCCGAGCTGGTCGGCGGCTCGGCTGACCTGGCGCCCTCGACGGTCACCTGGATGAATAACAGCCCGGCTTTCGCCTCTGACTGCCACGAAGGGCGCAACATCCACTTTGGCGTGCGCGAGCATGGCATGGGCGCAGTGGTCAACGGCCTGGCCTACCACGGCGGCATCATTCCCTTCGGCTCGACCTTCATGGTCTTCTCCGACTACATGCGGCCGCCCCTGCGCCTGGCTGCCCTGTCGCATCTGGGGACAATCTCGGTTTTCACGCACGACAGCATTGGCGTAGGCGAGGATGGCCCGACTCACCAACCGATCGAGCAGATGGCCGCGCTGCGGGCAATCCCCAACTTCATTGCCCTGCGCCCCGCTGACGCCAACGAGGTACGCGAGGCGTGGAAGGTTGCGATCGAGAATCGCCGTCGCCCCAGCGCGCTGGTGCTCACGCGACAAAACCTGCCCACGCTCGACCGCGCCGTGTACGGGTCGGCCGAAGGTGTGAGGAAAGGAGCGTACGTGCTGGCTGACCTGGGCGAGGGCAAGCCGCAGGTTATCCTGATGGCAAGCGGTTCAGAAGTGAGCCTGATCGTGGAAGCTGGCAAGCGCCTGGCCGAAAGCGGCCTGGCGGTTCGTCTCGTTTCCTTCCCCAGCTGGGAGCTGTTTGCCGAACAGGACGCCGCCTATCAGGCGGCCGTGTTGCCCCCGGACATCACAGCGCGGCTGGCGGTGGAAGCGGGCATTACGATGGGCTGGCATCGCTGGGTCGGCCCGCAGGGTCAGGTTCTTGGCATTGATCACTATGGCGCCTCGGCCCCTGCCAATACGGTTTTCGAGAAGTTCGGCTTGACGGTTGACAACGTCGTCAAGATCGCTGCGGGATTACTTTAATCATCTGTTGAGAAACCAGGCGTTGGCTGATAAACCTGGTTTCTCAACAAGTATCAGGAGAAACAGATGAACACAGCACAAGAGCTATTGGCCGCCGGCCAGTCAATATGGTATGATAATGTTCAGCGCAGTCTGCTGCAAAACGGCGAGCTGGCAGGCATGATTGCGCGGGGAGAGATTCGCGGCGTCACCTCCAACCCGACGATTTTCATGAACGCGATTACCAAATCGCAGGATTACAGCGCCGCGCTGATCCCGTTGGCCCAGGCGGGCAAGTCTGCGGAAGAGATCTTTTGGGATCTCGCGATCGAGGATATCCAGACGGCGGCCGATCTATTCCGGCCGTTGTACGACGAGAGCGGCGCGGACGATGGCTATGTCAGCCTCGAAGTCAGCCCGTACCTGGCGCAGGACGCCGACGGCACCCTGGCCGCGGCCAGGATGATCTGGCAACGGGTGAACCGGCCTAACCTGATGGTCAAGATCCCCGCCACGAAGGCCGGCCTGCCGGCCATCAGTGCGGCGATTGCAGACGGCATCAACATCAATGTCACGCTCATCTTCTCGGTCGAGCGCTATGCCGCGGTGATGGAGGCTTATCTGAAGGGGCTGGAGAAACGCGTCGCCGCCGGGCTGCCGGTGAGTTCCGTCGCCTCCGTGGCGTCATTCTTCGTCTCGCGCGTCGACACCAAAGTAGACGGGCATCTGATGGGGATGATTGACCGCGGCGGCAGACGGGCCGAGAAGGCAGAGGACCTGTTGGGAAAGGCCGCGATCGCGAACGCACGCCTGGCCTACACCGACTTCAAAGCGGTATTTGCCACGGCGCGCTTCCAGGCGCTCAAGGCCGCGGGCGCGCGCGTGCAGCGCCCCTTGTGGGCTTCGACCGGTACCAAGAATCCAAAGTACCGGGATGTCGTCTATGTCGAGGATCTGATCGGGCCAGACACCGTCAACACCGTGCCGCCCGCCACCCTGACCGCGTTTTTGGATCACGGCCAGGTGCGCGCGGGCAGCCTGGAAGAAAATGTAGCCGAGGCCGAGCGCGACCTGGCCGCCCTGGAGTCACTGGGCATCTCCATGAACGCAGTGACGGGCGAACTCGAGCAGGAGGGCGTCAAGTCCTTTGCCGATGCTTTCACGGCGCTGCTGGCCGCAGTCGAAACGGAGCGCAAAGCCGTTGTCTCGGCAGGCGCCATGTAGCCGGCGCCGCTGCCGCAGCGGATGTGAGAAAAGCGCGCCGCCTGGTTTTTTGAAAACCTGGCGGGCGGCGTCATAAGGAGAAAAATATGCCCGGACTGAAGGATTTACCTGCCTGGCAGGCGCTGGCCGCGCACCATGAGGAGATCGCCGCGGTGCACATGCGCCAGCTTTTTGCTGGCGATCCGCAGCGTTTCGCACGCTTCTCACTGCAGTTGGGCGACATTCTGTTCGACTACTCGAAGAATCGCGTCACCGAAACGACCCTGGCGCTGTTGCTCGATCTGGCGCAGCAGGCGAACCTGGCTGATAAAATTGCCGCGATGTTCAGCGGCGCGAAATACAACAACACCGAAAAGCGCGCGGTCTTGCACATCGCCCTGCGCAACCGCGCTAACCGACCGATCCTGGTGGATGGCGTGGATGTCATGCCTGAAGTCAACCGGGTGCTGGCCCATATGCGCGAGTTCAGCGACGCGGTGCGTTCAGGGCAGTGGACGGGCTACACGGGCCAGGCCATCACCGACGTGGTCAATATCGGCATCGGCGGCTCTGACCTCGGCCCCAAGATGGTCTGTGAGGCGCTGAAGCCCTACGGCGGGCGGCCGCAAGGGCCGCCCCTACGCGTGCACTT
>DAISHS010000064.1:6357-15691 GCA_036822415.1 Chloroflexota bacterium | reverse complement strand
ATCTGCATTTCCGCATTATACTGCGTAGAAACGATTGTGCAATATGACGTAGGTTCTTTACGGTTACGCCGTTCCTGGGTATAATCACAAAGAGTAAATTTTGCAACGCACGAAGCACGCGAAGGTCGAAAGGAGTAGAAAAACGGTGACTGATCATCTGGCGCCCCTGCGTCAGGGTGCGCACCATGCCGTGTTCACCTGTATGGGGGTGACTGCCCAGGATCGTGTATTTATTCTCACTGATCGCACACGCGCAACCATCGGCGCGGCCCTGGCCGAAGCTGTCCGTTCGTGCGACGCGTCGGTCCGCGTGGTCTATCTGGAGGACTACGCCCCGCGACCGATTCTGGCCGTGCCCATGGCGCTGCATCAGGATCTGCTGGCGTTTGCGCCTACTGTAACCTTCTATGCGGCCAGCAGCGAGAAGGGCGAGATCACCTTCCGCATTGGCCTGCGCGTCTCGTTGCTGCAAGATTTGCATGTACGTCATGCGCACATGATCGGCATCACCGAGCAGCTGATGAGGGAGGGCATGACGGCGGATTATCACCAGATTGCCCGCTTGACGCAGCAAGTTTATGAGCTGGCGCGGCAGGCGCGTCAAATTCATGTCACTTCCCCGGCCGGCACCGATCTGGTGGCGCAGTTTGATCCTGAGTGGCGGTGGGTGCCTTGCACCGGCCTCTACCATCAGGCAGGGCAATGGGGAAATTTACCTGAAGGAGAAACCTTCACCTGCCCGGCCACGGTCGAGGGGGTGGTGGCAGCCAGCGTGCTGGGCGACTATTTCAGCGAGAAATACGGCGTTCTGCCGACGCCTATCTTTTTCCATATCACGGCTGGCGAAATCAGCCAGATAACAGGAGAAAACCAGGCGTTGGTGAGCGAGGTCATGGACTACGTCTCCTCAGCCGAGAATGGGCGGCGGGTGGGAGAATTTGCCATCGGCACCAACACGGCGCTGACCGGATTGACTGGAAATCTATTACAAGACGAAAAACTGCCTGGCGTCCATATTGCTTTTGGTAACAGCTATCCCCAGGAAACGGGCGCAACATGGTCGTCAGCCATTCATGTAGATGTTATTCCAACCACATGCACCATCGAAGTGGATGGGCGCACCATCATGATTGACGGGAATTTCACATTTTAATCTGAAAAGGAAATTTTGTATGTTTCGACACGTCGTATCTCTTAAATTCAAAACACACGTCCCTGAAGCAGAATGTCAGCAGCTGGTACGCGATCTGGCCGATCTGCCCAACCAGGTGCCTGAAATCGTACACTGGTCTACTGGCTGCAATGAGTTGAACATAGACCTGGCCTACGATGTGGCCGTTGTCGGCGATTTTGCAGATAGGGATGCGCTTCTGCGCTACTTCAAGCACCCGGCGGTGCAATCAGTGCTGCGGAAAATCGAGCATCTGTGCTCCAGTCGTATCTCGGTGGATTACAGCGCCGGTTGATTTTTGCGCGCGACAAGCAGCCGCGAGACGTGACGTAGACTTGCGCAGCCGCCTGAAAGCAGCCGCGAATTCGATGAATTCCGGCCGTGCTGCTTTCGTGTCATGCAGGGCCAATGCGTAAGTCCAGATGATGTTGGAGACCGACGCCTCCAACGTTTCACGTCTCGCCGTTTTGTGGAGATTTTATGCTCAAACACGTTGTCCTGTTCAAGTTCAAACCTGACGTACCCGACAGCGAGCTGGAAGCCTGGACCAGCCAACTACAACAATTGGTTGACCAGATTGACCTGATTCGCCTGTGGGACGTGGGGCGTGAGCTAAGCGGCCGCGCCACGCCCAATGCCGAAGTTTGCTTGATCGCAGGTTTCGACAGCGTGGTTGATCTGGAAACCTACGACAAACACCCCGCGCACGTGCTGGTGGTGTCCGCGGCGCGCCAGATGTGCAGCAGCATCATGCGCACCAACTTCTGGGGCGCGTGATGAATTGGGATGAACCGCTGGCCTTTGCCCTGGCGCTGGCCGACCAGGTGGGGAAACATCTGGTAGCGCGGCTCGATCAAGTGACGGCTGCGACCAAGCATGACGGCTCTTTGGTGAGCGAGGCCGACATCGAGGCCGACCATCTGATTCATGATGCGATTCGCGCCCGCTTTCCCGACCACGGCATCGTGTCCGAGGAACTGACGCATGAGGTGGGCGAGGAGGCGTTCCAGTGGGTCGTGGACCCCATTGACGGGACGACGAACTACCTGAGCGGCCTGCCCATTTGGGGCGTGCTGCTGGCGCTGCTGCATCAAGGCCGGCCGGTGCTGACCGTGCAGCATTTTCCCTGTTTGGGTGAATGTTATCACGCGCAGCTGGGCGGCGGCGCACTCTGCAATGATCGGCGGTTGCACACGGGTCAGGCGACAACGCTGCAAGGCAATGAGATCCTGGTCGCCTGTTCACGTTCATGGCGTCATTTCGAGGTCACTGGAATCCAGGCCAAGCCGCGGGTGCTTGGCTCTGTCGGTTATGACTTTGGCCTGGTGGCGCGGGGCACGGCCATGCTCGGTCTCTCGGCCATCCCCCACCTGTGGGACCTGGCCGGCGGTTGGTTGCTGCTTACTGAAGCAGGCGGCGTCGTGGATGTCATTCCTGATCGCAACGGCGCAGTGCAGCCGCCGTTTCCGGTGCAGGCAGGGATCAACTATCGTGATAGGACGTTCCCGTTGTTGATGGCCGCCAACCAGGCGATCTTTCAGCAAGCGAGCCTCCACGTGAGGCAGCGTGAGCGGACAAGCGCAGCATGATGAACATTCCGGCTGTTGATTGGCTGGCGCGCCGGGCCAGCCTGACGCCCGAGCGCGTGGCCCTGGTAGATACGCTCAACCAGGGGCGCGTCATGACGTATCGGGCCTGGAATGAGCAGGCCAACCGTACGGCGCGCTTTCTGCGTGAGGCTCTCGGCGTGCAGATGGGCGATCGCGTCGCGATCCTGGCGTTGAACAGCGTGGAATACCTGGATCTCTGGTTTGCCCTGGGCAAGTTGGGGGCTGTGTTACAAAACCTGAACTGGCGCCTGGCCGCGCCCGAATTGCAGACGATCATTGAAAATGCCGCGCCCACGGCGCTTGTCTATGGCCGTGAGTTCAGCGACGTGGTGAAAACGCTGCGCGCCCAGACCCCTGGCGTGCGCCACTGGGTCGCCCTGGAGCAACCGTGCGCGCCGGCCGACCACCGTTTTAGTGAGCGTGAGGCGTGCAGCGGCGCTGACCTGCCCGAAATTGGGTTCGATTGGGAACAGCCCTGGGTGATCTGTTACACCGGCGGCACCACCGACCAACCGAAGGGCGCCATTCTGACCCATCGCGCCATCACGGCCAACGCGGTCAATACCGTGGTGAGCTGGGGGCTGACCGCGGACGATGTCGCCATTTTGAACGCGCCCCTGTTTCATACCGGCGGGTTGAATGTCTTCACCGCGCCGCTGGTGCACGTTGGCGGCGCTTCCGTCGTTTGTCAGGGATTCAACGCCGACCAGGTATTCGACCTGGTAGCCCGGGGCGTGGCAGGGATGCAGGTGACGCTCTACTTCGGCGTACCAACGATGTTTATCACCCTGCAAGAGCACCCGTGCTGGGAGGCGGCCGATTTTAGCCGCCTAAAATTGGTAATCAGTGGGGGCGCGCCCTGCCCCCTGCCCGTGTTCGAGCGCTTTTGGGCCAAAGGAGTGGATTTCAAGACCGGCTATGGCCTGACCGAAGCTGGCCCCAACACTTTCTGGTTGCCCAAGCGCGATGTACGGCGCAAGCCCGGCGCCGTTGGTTTTCCGCTTTTTCACGTCCAGGTCAAACTGGTGCAGCCCGATGGGCAGCGATGCGGCCCTCAGCAGCCCGGCGAACTCCTGGTGCGTGGGCCGCACGTCTGCGCCGGCTACTGGAATAACCCGGCCGCCAGCGCCGCGGCCATTGACGCTGACGGCTGGTTGCACACCGGAGACGTGGCGATCTGCGATGAGGAAGGATATTACACCATCGTAGGGCGCCTGAAAGAGATGATCATCTCCGGCGGTGAAAATATCTACCCGGCCGAGATCGAAAGCGTGGCTTGCGGACATCCGGCGATTGTGTCTGCCGCGCTGATCGGCGTGCCTGATCCACACTGGGGTGAAGTAGGCCGTCTGATTGTGGTCCTGCGCCCGGAGGCCGTTGGCCCCCGTGTCACCGGCGCCGTCGCGTGGGACGAAAAGGAATTTCTTGACTATCTGCGCGTTCGCCTCGCGCGCTACAAAGTGCCCAAATCGGTTGTGGTGGCGTCGCAGCTGCCGCAAACCGGGGCCGGTAAGATTGACAAAAAGAAGCTATTTTCACTGTATGGCCAATGAACGCCCTGGCGGCGTTTCTGGCTTTGCCTCCCGTGCTGGCGCCTGTAATAGCACAACGTGCCAAAATTAAAATGGAGCATTGCATGTTTAAGCGATTGTTGCTCGCTTTCGACGGCTCAACCCACAGCCGCAAAGCCTTGAGCTACGCCATGCGCATGGCAGAAGTCCTGGGCGCCGAACTTTGGATTCTGCATGCGTATTCCCCCGTTACCAGTTCATCCCCGCTGGACGATGTGGATGAGTTTCTAGACCTGGAAAAGGCCGAAGCGCTGCGTATCATGTCCCCGGCCATGATCAACGCCGAGCGCACCGGTGTTATTGTCCACCCGGCCATCGTCGAAGGCCCGCCGGCCGAGGCCATCGTGCGCGTGGCTGCCGAACAAGGCTGCGATCTCATCATCATGGGACGGCGCGGCCTCTCACCGATGGGGCAAACGCTGCTCGGCAGCGTCAGTGATCATGTGCTCAATCTAACCGATGTGCCAATCTTGATCACGCATGCCACAACTGACGAAGCAGTGAACTAAGGGGTCGTAAAAGAATAAGTTCCCGCGTTTCGCCGCTAAATCGTGGGCGGATGCGGGAAGTAATACTTTTACGGACCCTAAAGGTTTGGCAACGGCTCACCCTTCGTTACCCAAACGGTGAGCCGTCGCCAGGTTTGCATCACAGCCGTAACGACTTCAAGCGCAAGGCGGGGCGCAGCGTCATCCGTTGGGTTGCGCGCCGTCAGCCTGAAGTCGTTACTATCCCCCACTGCTGCGCCTGTAACGCCATTCACCGAATGACGCCCCGCCCCCGGAGCCGCACAACCGTGAGGAAACCATGCCTGAGGTCAAAGTAAACGGAATCGAGCTGCACTATGAGCGCGTGGGCCAGGGAAACCCGCTGCTCTTCATCACCGGCGTGGGTTATGGGGCCTGGTTCTGGCGCAAGGTGACGCCCGCCCTGAGTCAACATTTTCAGGTCATCACCTTCGACAACCGCGGCGTCGGCCAAAGCAGCCGCGTCGATGGGCCTTATTCCACGCCGCAGCTGGCAGCCGATGCGGCCGGTTTGCTGGATGCCCTCGGCATCGAGCAGGCCGCCGTCGTTGGTCATTCCCTGGGCGGTTTCATTGCCCAAGAGCTGGCCCTGGCGCGCCCCGCGCTGGTCAGCCAGCTGGTGCTGGCATCCACCACATCCGGCGGCCCCGACGTGGTCCCCATCACGCCGGAGGCGCTCGACGTGCTGCTCAACCGCACGGGCGATCCGCTGGCGCTGATTCGTCGCGGCATTGCGGTCGCCTGCGCCCCCGGTTTTGCTGCGACCCATCCTGAAGTCGTGGAAGAGTTGGTGGCCTACCGCCTCAGCGGCCCGATGACGCCTGCCCACTACCAGGCGCAGGTCATGGCCGGCGCGCAGCACAACGCCGCCGCGCGCCTCGGCCAAATCACCTGCCCGGTCAACGTGCTCTTCGGCGAATTCGATAAGGTGGTGCCCCCGGCCAACGCGCCGCTGCTGGCCGCGCGCCTGCCATCGGCCCGTGTCACCATCCTGCCTGACACCGGGCACATCTTTCCGATCGAAGATCCGCCGGCGACCGTGCAGGCGCTGCTCGATTTCCTGTTGTAACCAGCCAGGGTTGCCGCGGCGACCTTCCGATCGTCACAAACAAGGATTTTACTCATGCCCTACGCGCAGATTTTGTCCACCGGCCGTTATGTGCCTGAACGCATCGTCACCAATGCCGAGGTCAGCGCCATCTTGGGCCAAGATGTAGGCCCCTGGTTGATCGAAAAAGTGGGAATCGAAGAACGCCACGTCATGGCGCCGGAGCAGGTCACTTCCGACCTGGTGGTGGCCGCGGCCCAACAGGCGCTTGCGCGCGCCGGGCTGACAGCGGCCGATCTGGACCTCATCATCGTGGCCACCGACACGCCTGACTACCTCAGTCCTGCCACGGCCTCGGTTGTGCAGGGCAAACTGGGCGCGAGCCAGGCCGGCGCCTTCGACGTCAACTGCGCGTGCGCGGCCTGGGTCACGGCTCTGGACATCGGCAGCCGCTACATCGCCACGGACGAGAGCTACCGCCGCATCCTGGTGGCCGGCGCCTATGGGATGACGCGCTTCCTCGATTGGCATGACAAGCAGACCGGCACCCTCTTTGCCGATGGCGCGGGCGCGGTGATTCTGGGCGCCGGCGCAGAGCCAGGCTTCCTGGGCGGCAAGCTGCTGGCGATGGGCGAATTCCACGATGCGCTTGGCGTCTACACCGGGGGAACCTTCCGGCCAGCCACGCCTGAGGTCATCAATGCGCAGGGCAAGCCGCGCGTGCAGTTCGTGCGCAAGTTCCCCGCCACCTTCAACAGCGAACGCTGGCCGCCGCTCATCCGCCAGGTAACGGCGCGCGCCGGGCTGACCGTGGATGAGGTCAACTGGTTCTTCTTCACGCAGCTCAACGTCAACACGATCAAGACGGTGATGAGCAACCTGGGCCAGCCGCTCAGCAAAACGCATTGGATCATGGACAAGTGGGGTTACACTGGCTCGGCCTGCATCCCGATGGCCCTGGACGATGCCGTGGTGCGCGGCAAAGGCCCGCACGCCGGCGATTATGTCATCTTTTGCGCCACCGGCGGCGGCATGGCGATCGGCTGCGCCCTCTTCCGCTGGACTGCTTAGCGAGGGCGGCGGTCTCGCCACTTGACAGCGCCAGTCAACCACGGCGCCAAAGCGACTGAGCCACGCGGCCAGGCAACGTCGCATTTCAACGGTTGAGCAGGGGCATAGAGGGAACCTGGAATGGCAACGAATTCTAGCCAGACGAACGGCCAACCGCTGCTGAGCGTGTCCGACATTCACACCTTCATCGGCCAGTTTCACATCCTGGAAGGGGTGAGCCTGGAGGTGCCGGAGGGCAGCATCACGGTGCTGTTGGGGCGCAATGGCGCCGGCAAGACGACAACCCTGCGCTCGATCATGGGGCTGACGCCGCCGCGCGCCGGACGCATCATCCTCAACGGCCAGGCCATCGAGGGCTGGCGCCCCTTTCATGTGGCCAACCTGGGCGTCGGCTATGTGCCGGAACACCGGGCCATCTTCCGCGATCTGACCGTGGAGGAGAACCTGCGCCTGGCCGAACGGCGCAAAGGTGATTTGGCCCGCCGCGGCGAACTGATCTTCGACCTTTTCCCTGATCTGCAGCGTTTGCGCAAGCTCAAGGGCGGGCAGCTTTCGGGCGGGCAGCAGCAAATGCTCTCCATCGCGCGTGCGCTGGTGCCTGACAATCGCCTGCTGCTAATTGACGAACCAAGCGAGGGCCTGGCCCCGGTGTTGATCGAGCAAATGATGGCGGCCATTCGTCAGCTGCGCGATCATCTGACCGTGCTGCTGGTGGAGCAAAATTTTACGATGGCGAGTCAGCTGGGCGATCATTACTTCATCATTGACGACGGCAAAAACCGCCACAGCGGCCTGATGGCCGACCTGGTGCAGAACAAGGCGTTGATTCGGCGTTACCTGGGTGTGGCCGAGACGGGCCTGGAATGATGAGGCGCATAGCATGACCTACCTCACGCGTTACCGAGTGTCAATCCTCAGCGGTGTGCTGGTGCTGGCGATCTTGGCGTTGATTGCACAGACGCGCGGCGTGCCCACGTTGACCAATATCGTGTTCAGTGGATTGACCCTGGCCGCGCTCTATTTCCTTGTGGCGTCAGGTCTATCGCTCATCTTCGGCCTCATGGATGTCCTCAACTTTGCCCACGGCTCTATTTTTATGATCGGCGCGTACGTGGGCTACACGTTTTTTGAACGCAGCGGGGTGCTGCTGGCAGGAATGCCGCTGCTGCTTGGATTGCTGGCCGGCCTCCTGGCCGCGCCGCGGATCAAGGCGCCTGATTTCTTGAAGAAACCGATTTTCGCTCTCATCAGCCTGGCGCTGGCGCTGCTCGTGGCCCTGTTGAGCGTGCGCGAGTGGCAGAGTGGGGCCACGCTGGCGCGCGTGCTGGGGGGACTGCTGAGCGGGGTCTGCTTTGGCATGAGCGCAGGGCTGAGCGATACGAAACCGATCCATGCCCGCGCGCGGCCGGGTTCTTCGGCGGTGGTCGCCTGGGCCGGTCCCTTGCTTTTGCTCGGCCTGGCCTTGCTGATCACCTGGCAGCTGACGCCCTTGCGCCAGGCGATCAGCGATCTGAACAGCAATCTGCGTTTTGCGCTGGCCGTCGCCATCGGCACGCTGAGCGGCGGCCTGCTGGGCGCGTTGATCGAGTGGAGCCTCATCCGTCCGCTGTATGCGCGACCGATTTTCCAGGTGCTGATGACCCTGGGCCTGGCCTTTGTGCTGAACGAGGTGGTGCGCGGGCTGTGGGGCCCGGCCGGCTTCAGCATGGCGCGGCCGGAGTTGTTCGATCAAAACTGCCGGGCGGCCACGCTGCTGGCGTGGGCGGCCAACCATTGCAGCCGCCTTGATCTGTTCGGGCGTCCGTTTCCAACCTATCGCCTGTTCATCATCGCCGTCGGCGTTGCCATCGCCCTGATCGTGGCCCTGGTGCTGCAGCGCTCGCGCCTGGGGATGATCATCCGCGCGGGGGTGCAGGACGCAGAGATGGTGCAGGCCCTGGGCATCAACGTGCGCCAGGTGTTCACCCTGGTCTTTGCGGCTGGCGCGGCGCTGGCCGCCCTGGGCGGCGTGATTGCCGCACCCTTCCTGGGCGTCTACACCGAGATGGGGCTGGAGTTTCAGCTGCAAGGCTTCATTGCCGTGGTCATCGGCGGCATGGGCAGTTACCCCGGCACGGCCCTGGGCGCGGTGGTGCTGGGGCTGGCCCGCGCCATCGGCGACAACGTGGCCGGCGCGACCATCGCGCGCGCGTCCGCGGTGCTTATCATGACGCTGATCCTGTTGGTCAAGCCGAGCGGTTTGCTGGGGAGGAAGGAGTGAGGGGAGTGCAAAGTGGAGAGTGCAAAGTGCAAAGTGCAAAATAGTGGAGTGAGCATCCTCAGATGCGAACGGCTAC
>DAISHS010000064.1:2825-6257 GCA_036822415.1 Chloroflexota bacterium | reverse complement strand
AGATGCGAACGGTGGAGCGTAAGGCGATGAATCGTGGGCGGTGGGGAGCGGGGGCGGCAGCGCTGGCGGGATTGGTCATCTTTCCCTATCTGATAGCCGCGCTGACCGGTACGTCAGTGGGCGAAGGCAGCTCCAAATTCTGGCAGAGCCTGCTGATCGAGGTCTTCATCATGGCGATTTATGCCATGAGTTACGATATCCTGATGGGTTACACCGGCATCCTGTCGTTCGGCCACGCCATGTTCTTTGGCACGGCGGCCTACACGGCCGGCATTGCGGTGAAGCATTTTCACTGGCCGTTTGGACTGGCCGTCCTGCTGGTGTTCGTCGTGGCGATTGTGCAAGGCTTGATTGTGGGCGTTGTCTCCTTGCGCGTCAAAGGGGTGTACTTCGCGATGGCGACGCTGGCTTTTGCCGAATTCTTTGCCATCCTGGCTTCTGGCTCGGATCTGCGGGCGTACACGGGGGCCGAGGATGGCCTGCATGGCATGGCCGTGCCCGCGTTCATTGATCCAACCAACGAGCGCTTGCGCTTTTATTACCTGGCGCTGCTGGCGCTGGTGCTCATTTACCTGGCGCTGCGCCGCATCGTCAACTCGCCCACCGGCAAGGTCTTCGTCGCCCTACGGGAAAACGAAGGCCGCGCGCAGATGATCGGCTACAACACGATGGCCTTCAAGCTGATCGCCATCATCGTCGCAGGGCTGGCGGCCGCGCTGGCTGGACTGCTGCAAGTGATGCTCAACAGCAGCGCCACCCCCTCGCTGCTGGGCATCAACCGCACGATTGACGCCCTGCTCATGACCATCATCGGCGGCGTTGGCACCCTGATCGGGCCTGCGTTAGGCGCGGGCGTGCTGCAATTGCTCGGCTACTGGCTCTCCAACACCTTCGGCCAGGCCGCGCTGCTCGTCATCGGCGTTATCTACATCCTGCTCGTCCTCTTTGTGCCCTATGGCATCGTCGGCGCCTGGCAGCAGCGCGGCGTGAGCAGCGCCGCCTGGCGGCAGGCCTGGCGTCGGTTGCGCGATTTGCTGCGCTGAGCGGTTCCGCAGGCTTGCGCGCGGCTCAGGCCGGAACCCAATTCAACCGGGAGTCACGGCGGACGCCTGCCGCCGCGCAATCTCCGCACGCACCACCGGGGCGACGCGCGTGCCGAGCAGCTCGATCGCGCGCATCACCTTGAGGTGCTCGATGGTGCCGACGCCCAGCTGCAGCAGCAGGCGTTGATGGCCGAACAGCTCGTGCTGAAAAAGAATCTTCTCGATGATCTCTTCTGGCGCGCCGACGAAATCCGCGCCGCGCAGCCGCCGTGACGCCTCGAACTGCTGACGGGTGATGTTGCCCCAGCCGCGCTCGCGCCCAATTTTGTTCATGACCAGGGCGTAGCTGGGGAAGTAATCGTCCGCGGCCTGCTGCGAGTCGTCCCCAATGAATCCATGCGAATTGATGCTGAGGCTGAGCTGGCTGTGGCCGGCGCGCCGCCCCGCCTGGCGATAGTGCTCGATCAGGGGAACGAAATGCTCAGGCAGGCCGCCGATGATGGCGAGCGCCACCGGCAGCCCCAGCCTGCCCGCGCGCGCGATGGACTCCGGCGTGCCGCCGACCGCAATCCAGACAGGCAGCGGCTCTTGAACAGGGCGCGGATAGACGCCAAGATCGCGCAGCGGGGGCCGGTGCACGCCTGACCAGGTGACACGGGTGGACGCGCGCAGTTTCAAGAGCAGGTCCAGCTTCTCGCTAAAAAGGTCGTTGTAGTCTTTCAAGTCGTAGCCAAAGAGCGGGAACGACTCAATGAACGAACCGCGCCCGGCCATGATCTCGGCGCGGCCGTTGGAAAGCAAATCGAGGGTGGCAAAGTCCTGAAAGACCCGCACCGGGTCATCGGAACTTAAGACGGTGACCGCGCTGGTCAGACGAATGGCGCGGGTGCGCACCGCGGCCGCGGCCAGAATCGTCGCCGGCGACGAGGAGACAAAATCGGGCCGATGATGCTCACCAATCCCAAAGACGTCGAGGCCAACCTGGTCAGCCAGCTCGATCGTGGCAAGCAGGTTGTGCAGGCGCTGGGCCGGGCTGATGAGCACGCCGGTCTGCGGATCGGGCGTCAGCTCGACAAAAGAATAAACGCCAAGCTCGAAAGCCCGGCTCGAAACATCGAAAGGCGGCGACGATTGGTTCGACATGGTCTGCTCCTCTTTACAAACGTCATTCTCCCGCGGCCGCCACGGCCGCCAGGCAGAATGTGGGCGCACGCCGCCATTATAGCGATGACGGTGGAAACTGAAAATCTCTCCAGGCCGGCCGCAGGCAGCGGAGGGTTAAGAAAAAAACGGAAACGGTCTTCAACGGAAGGAGATGGGAGTGTAATATAACCAGGCAGGAAAACAAGCGAAAATGATTGACTTCCGGCAACAAATTCGCTATAATTATCCCGCACCAGTCACTCCCTTTCTCGTTTCTGAATTTACCTGTGCGCATTGGCATTGCAAGCCGGCCACGGGCAACATAGAAAGGAGACGCCTATTACCACCATAGAACAACCCTTTGCCACATGGCTGAATTTCCGTTGTCCTCTCACGCGCGAGAGCGCGCCACGGCCACTCAGTCCGTCTGAGTAGATGCACGATCAAACAAAATTGGTTCGATAGAGGAGCGACGCCTGGTTCCTGATCGCCGACGCTGATCGCTCTAGGCAATCAAGCGGTCGAACCCAACTTTTTTGTACATGAAGGAGCATTCAACCATGCAACGCACGCGTGTCTTCACCCTGGTCGCCATCATCGCCCTGCTGCTCGTTGGCCTGCCACTCGCCAGCGCGTCAACAGGCGGCCCAAACTTCGCCCACGAATCCATCGGTAATGAGGCGCTCCCTACGGCGGCTGACGCCAAGCTGATCGGCGCTGGCCCGGCCGCACCCGCCGCGCCGCCTGCCAACCCCGCGGCCGTTCTGTATGACAATGGCCCGCTGACCACCCACCCCGGCGGCGGCGCCGGCGGCGCCAATGCCAGCGCGGTGCAAACGGCCCTGGGCAACGGCACCTACGGCTTTGGTCATCAGCTATCGGCCAACAACCGCGTCGCCGATGACTTTACGGTTCCCGCCGGCGGCTGGTACATTACGACGATTACTTTCTACGCTTACCAGACCGGATCAACGACGACGACGACCATCAACCACGTCAATCTGCGCATCTGGGACGGCGTCCCCGGCGCATCGAACATTGTCTTCGGCGACACGGCGACCAACCGCCTGGCCGGCAGCAGCTTCTCCAATATCTACCGTGTGCTCGACACTGGTCTGCTGGATACGGCGCGTCCGATCATGGCCGACGTGGTGACGGTCAACACGACCCTGCCGGCCGGCACCTACTGGCTCGACTGGCAGACCGGCGGTACGCTCAGCTCCGGCCCCTGGGCGCCGCCCGTGAC
>DAISHS010000064.1:0-2725 GCA_036822415.1 Chloroflexota bacterium | reverse complement strand
ACCAAGACCGTTGGCACGACGCCGGGTGTCTGCGCGGCCACGAGCAGCATTACGGTCCCGCAGGGCACCACGGTCTACTACTGCTACACCGTGACCAACACCGGTACCGTGTCGTTCGGTCTGCACACCCTGACTGACAACGTGCTGGGCACGATCTTCACGGGCCTGCCCTATACCCTGGCCCCTGGCGCCAGCGTCAACACCGTCGCCGCCGGGTTGGTGATTTCGTACGTGGCCAACGCCACGACGACCAACATCGGCACCTGGCTGGCCTACAACGCCACCGGCGGCCAGGCCCAGGCCGAGGCCACGGCCACCGTCACCGTGATCCCGCCGCGCTGCCCGGCCGGCTCGACTGAAATCACCCTCCTGTCGCAGGACTTCGAGGGCAGCTTCCCGCCCGCGGGCTGGGTGGTCGCCAACACCACGACTGGCTGCACCGGTGTACCTGACTGGACCAACACCAATCCCGGTGCGCGCGCCAACCTGACCGGCGGCAGCGGCCTCTTCGCCGTCGCCGACAGCGATGCCTGCGGCTCCGGCAGCATCATGAACGCGCAGATGTGGACGCCGGTGTTGAACCTGACCGGGCTGACCAGCCCGCGTATCAGTTACAACACCGACTACTACGACATCTCCTCCACCAGCGACGTGGCCGACCTGGACTTCAGCACCGACGGCGGCTCGACCTGGACGAACGCGCTCTCCTGGAACGAAAGTCACCGCGGCCCGCTGTCAGTTGAGCAGCCGTTTGCGGCCGATAACCAGGCCAACACGGTCGTGCGCTGGAACTACACCAACGCCACCTGGGACTGGTGGTGGGAAGTTGATAACGTGACGGTTACGGCCTGCCAGAGCCAGCCCACCGCCCTGACGCTCAGCAACGTGTCGGCCAACCCGGCATCGCCGGCCAGCCTGCCGTGGGGCGCCGTGCCTGCCGTGGTAGCGGCAGCAGGGGCAGCCTGGTACGCCTGGCGCCACCGCCGCTAAACGACCCGATGCCAGGCAGGGTGTAAGCATGGCTGCAAGCTCGCCCTGCACGGCGTCGCCTGAGTAAACGACACTCCCGGCCAATCCCCAGATCGGCCGGGAGTGTTTTTTGTGGCCCGCGCAAGGCGCCGCGCGGCGCAGACAATAGGCGCTGAAATCGTCAGGCGCCAGAGAAAAAAGAAAACCGGGCTTGCGCCAAAACCCGGTTTTCATGCCTCAGCGCTTGCGAGCGTTCAATCGGCCGCCACGCCGATCAAGTCTGCCGCTCGCCTCTCGACCGTTTGCGTAAACTGCCCCAGATCGAGCCGGAGCAGGAAAAAGACGGCGACGACGACGCCGACCGCTTCCAGGGCAAACGTGGCGCCATAGGCGGTGCCGAAATTGCCCAGCCAGGCCAGCGAGAGATCGCGCGCGATCACGCCGATCAACCCCGAAAGGCCGCGCCCCATCAGCTGCATCAAGCTCCAAATGCCCATGAACGTTCCGGCCAGGCGCTCGTCCGACATGCGCATCATGAGCGCCAGGCTGCCGACGTTGAAGATGCCCATGCTCAGCCCCAGGATGAGCAGCGCAGGCGACACGAGCGGCAGCTGCTGCCGGGCCGAGGCCAGGCTCAACATGAGGAAAGCCAGGGCGCTGCCGACCGAGCCGACGACCGAGATCATAACATCGGTGGGACGGCGCGGCCGGCTGCTGATAGCCAGCGTACCCAACATGCCAAGCAAGACGCCCATGCCCCAGTAAGCGTTGAACAGGGTGGTCTTGCCCACGGGCAGGTTGAAGACATCGCCGCCGAACGGCTCCAAAATCTGATCGTAGGCGAAGATGAAGAGCGCAGAGATGAGCAGGAAGCTGGCAAAGACGCGCGTGCCGGTGTTGTTCCACACCACCGCCAGCGTGCGCCGCAGGGGCGCCGGCGTCGCGCGCGCGGTCGAGGCCGCGCGGGGCTGCCGCTTCTCCTCACCCCACAAGGAGATCAAGAAGAGCGCCAGGGCAATGGCCGGCGCGACCAGGAATAAGTTCTGGACAGCCGCCGGATCGTAAACCGGTAAGAGGCGGCTGTAAAGGATCGGGACCACGGCAAAGCCGGTGATGAGCATTGTCCAAATGATGCCAACCGTGCGGCCACGCTGTTCAGGCGGCGCTACGTCATGAATGAGCGCCAGGAACGCGGTGCCGGAGATGGCGCGGCCGATGCCATACAGGACAAACGCGCCAAACGCCACGCCCCATCCCCACGGCTCGCCGCGGGCAATAGCCCACGCGATCAACGGCAGCAGTGGGAAAGGCGCCAGCATCAGCAGGCGGCCGCCCAGCGCATACGGCAGGCGGCGCAGCCCGGCCAGCGGGCGCACATCTGACAAATAGCCGCCCCAAACTAACAGGGGCGAAAGGAAATTGTGCAGCGTTAGCACCAGCCCCACCGGCGTCGCAGGCATGCCCAGCTCGACGATCATGACGCGATTCCAGACGCTGAAGGCCAACAAATCAATCATGGCCGAACCGATGTGAAAAAGACCTAGTTTCAACGTGCGCCACAAGGGCACTTTGGCTTGAGAAGGCGAAGACATGCGCGGCTTGATCCACTCCAAAAAATAAGATTTATACTGAAATCTAAGTAAACCTATGGAATAGTACCATAAGGGGCCGGGGGCGTCAAGAAGTGGTGAGCTGGGGGTGCATTTCAAACTGGGGGCAGATCGGGCGACTGCAAGTCGCTGCAACGATTGCAAAG
>DAISHS010000063.1:0-15691 GCA_036822415.1 Chloroflexota bacterium | reverse complement strand
GCACTCACTCAATGATTACTTGTGGGGCAAGTGCAACATCGAAGACGCGGCCCTCGATGTGAGTTCCCGCTTAGGGAAGAAAATCGCCGGGCAAATTTTCCTGATCCCGTCCAGCATGAAGGCCGGTGATATTGCCCGCGTTCTGCGCGAGGGCTATGATGTCGGTTTGCTCAATGATGGCTATCAGCGCCTGGTTGAGGAATTGAACTTGGACATCCTCATGATTGACACCCATCCTGGCCTCAACGAAGAAACGCTGCTCTCGATCGCCATCTCCGATGCGCTCGTGCTCATCATGCGCCCTGACTCACAAGACTACCAGGGCACCGCCGTTACTGTCGAAGTGGCGCGCAAGCTCGATGTTCCGAACATGCTGCTGGTGGTCAACAAGACGCCGCCGGTCTGGAATGTGAGCGATGTCAAAGCACGCGTCGAACGCACCTTCAATTGCACTGTGGCCGCGGTACTCCCCCATTCAGACGAGATGATGACCCTAGCCAGTGAAGGTATCTTCGTTATCCGTTACCCCAACCATCCCATGACGGTCCTCTTCCAGCAAATTGCGGGTATGTTGACCGTTTGACCATTTGCGCGACCGGTTGTCGTGCAAATCCTGAACGCTGGCTAGTCATCTGCATCGTGCGGGGGACCTGACCAGCGTTTTTGTCTGTACGATCCTTGATCTCTGATCACCATTACCGAGTTTGGAATTTTCTGCTGTGATTGTTGTCCTGGGCAGACTGCTGAATATCCGACCGCATGAATGGCCGCGGCTGCTGATCCTCTATTTGATGTCGTTCATTGTTTTGACCGGCATCAACTGGGGCGAGACCATCGTCGAGGCTGATTTCCTGCGCCAAATTGGCGTGCAGTACCTGCCGTGGGCGTTCATCATCAACGCCACCTGCTCCATCATGGCTATTTTCATCTACTCGGCCTTTGCCGATCGCGTCAGTAATGACCGCATCCTGATCGCCCTCCTGGCGATCAGCATCATCGGCATTGTGATCGGGCTGCTGCTGTTAGCCGCCGGCGCGGTGCTGGTTGCCTTCCCCCTCTTCTATCTGATTCTCAACGTGCCTTTGCTCGATATCTACAACGTGCATTGGGCTACCTATATCAGCAGTTTTTATGATACCCGTGCAGCCAAGCGCGTCATCCCCATTCTGGGGACTTCGGCGCGCCTGGCTGGCATCGTCGCCGGGCTTACTATGCCGCTGCTCAATCAGCATTTGGCGCCAACTGGCATCATTGGGCTGTGGATAGGCGCGCTGGTGGTCATGGCCTTACTGGCCTGGTTCATGCCGCGCCTGCTGCACGAAAAGACCGCGCCGTCTGCCCTGAATCCTATCCCCGCACAGCCTCGCCCATCCGCGCGCGAGAACCTGCGCGAGGGCAGCGCGTACATCCGCCAGTCCGTCTTTCTGCGCTGGATGGCGGTCTCCACGCTGCTGTTTACCGTGCTGTTAGCCTTGATTAACTACCGCACGAGCAGCATCCTTTTGAGCCAGCTCAAAACCACCACGGCCATGGCCGATTTTGTGGGCCTGGTCAGCGGCGTCACCAACCTGATCGCGCTGCCTATCCAGTTGTTCCTGGTCGGGCGCGTCATCGGCTGGTTTGGGCTTGGCAACGCAAACTTGATTTTTCCCACCGGCACCCTGTTGATTAGCGGGAGCCTGATGTTCTTTCCTGGCCTGGCGTCCGCGGCCCTGGGCTACTTCAACCGCACCACCTTTCGCACGTCGTTCCGCAACTCCACCGAAAACCTGCTCTACAACGCCGTGCCCTTGCGCGTCAAAGGGCGGGCGCGGGCCTTCATCAGCGGGCTGATCGTCCCCATCGGCGCCATCCTGGGCAGCGCCATTTTGCTGCTGACCCCGCTCCTGCGCGCCTCAGGCGCCGCCGATCGCGTCCTGGTCGGGGCCATGGGCATCCTGGCCCTGGCCTTTGTCGCGGTGGCCGTCGTCATTCGCCGTCAATACAGCCAGGCGCTCCTGCGTTTGCTAGAGCAAGAAGACTATACCAGCCTCCTGCTGCAACACGCCGCCACCTTGAACAGCGCGGATCCGCCCACGCTGGCGCGCCTGCGCGATAAATTGGCAGCCACCGAAGACCCTGCGCTGGTCCTTTTTCTGACTCAGCTTTTGATCGAAATTGGCGGCGTCAACGCGATCTCCACCGTGAACGAGGTCATTCGCCACGCGCCCGACGCCGCGCAGCGCGCCGCGCTGCTGAATCTGTTGACCGCGGCCGATTTGCATCACGAAAGCGTACGCCAGGTTTTCACGGAGTGCCTGACCGATGCCAGCGGCCTGGTGCGCCAGGCTGCGCTGGCAGGCCTGGAAAACATGCTGGGCGCGCGCGACAGCCAGTATCTCAGCCTGGCCAGCACCCGGCTCAGTGATGATGACCTTGAGGTGCGCACCCAGGTGCTGCCGGCTGTGCTGGCCGCGCCTGATCCTGCCCTGCACACGGCCGCAACCACCATCCTGCAGGAGATGCTCGACGATCCTGATAGCGCCCACCGCGTGCGAGGTGTGCAGGTAATCGGGCAAATGACGACGCTTTCCTGGCTATCGGCGGTAATGAGCAAACTGGACGATGCCGTGGATGAAGTGCGCTTGCAGGCAATCCTGGCCATCGAAGCCATGCTTCCCCGACCTGTGCCTGCTGACCAGGCTCTCCTGCTCTTTGGCGCCCTGGAAAAGCGCACGCGCGACCCCATCGAGCAGGTTCGGCAGGTTGCGCTCAACACCCTGGGACGGCAGTTTGGCGACGGAAGCATGGAGGCCCAAGCCTTTGCTATCCTTCTGCTCGGTTTACACGATGACAGCGCCAATGTCCAGCAAACGGCGGTCGAAACCCTCGTGCGCATCGGGGAACCGGCCTTGCCGGCGCTGCAACCGCTGCTCAAAGCCAGCGACTCGCGGCAGCGTAAACTGGCCACGATCGTGGCCGGGCGCATCATGCCGCAGTCGTGGGTACCAGCCTTGATCGCGGAGATGAACGACAGCCTGGCGCAGGCCTGTCGCGTCTACGGTTGTTGGTATGCCTTCGTCAACGCCGCAGCCGCGCAGGACGCCCTGCAAACCAGCGGAATGGCCCTGCTGCAGGCAGCCCTGCGTGAACAAGTTGACGAACGTCTGCACGAGGTGTTCGAACTCCTGGACGCGCAGTACCATGCGCAGGGCACTCAAGTCGTAGAAATGTCTCTGCGCGCCGAAGATGAACATACACGGGCCAACGCGGCTGAGGCCCTGGAATCCCTGACAACACCGACGCTCGCTGCCATCGTGGCCGCCATGTGCGACCCCAGCGCGGCGCCTGACCGCATCGTCCGCCTGATGGCCGAGGCGCGGGAGCTAGAACCGCCCACGGCGCCCCAGGCGATGCTGGCCTTGCGCGATCGCGCGTCGCTGAGCTATCACCCCTGGCTAGATTCATTGGCCTGTTTTACCATGAACCAGCTAACGCCGGCCGCGGCGTCGCTGTTGGGCGGCGCCTCATCAGCCCTCGAACGAACCGAACCCGCAATCGTCCCCCAGCCGTCGGAGGCAACCATGCTTTCACTCATCGAGCGTATTATTTTTCTTAAAGAAGCGCCCTTCTTTCGTGAGATGACCATCAATCAGTTGAAAGTCCTGGCGCCGGCGTGCGAAGAGCAGCGCCTGCGCGCGGACGAGGTCATTTTCTATCAGGGAGACCCGGGCGGCGTTCTGGTGGTGATTGTCAATGGACAGGTGGGCATTGAGCAGACCCGCCGCCGCGGTTCATCCGTGCGCCTGACGACGCTCGGCGCCCATGCCTACTTTGGCGAGATAACCTTTTTCGATAACAGCCCCCACACCGCATCGGCCATTGCCTTGCAAGAAAACACCCTGGTCCTGCGCTTACGACGTGAGCCGCTCATGGCGCTCATGCGCCGCCACCCTGATCTGGCCCTGGTGATTATCAACGCGCTGAGCAGTCGTTTGCGTGAAACCAGCGAGAAAATTGCTGATCTGACGCGCAGCCGGCCACGGGAGTTACATAAACTGTATGATCAATTTAGCCAATAACCGGCGGCTGCCCTTCGAGCGTCCCCGTGCATCCTGGCCCAAGCCACCGACACCATCCATCATGCACCCATTGACTTTTTCTGTTGCTATTTCTGCCTTGAGCGGGGATTGCCTGCTGCAACCCGCGCCCGACATTCCGCTGAGCCTGACAGACTGGCAGCATTTTGCCGCCTCCGTCGCTCACGAAAAAGGCCTGACGCCATTTTCAGCCCCGGTGCTGCAGCGGCGCTGGCAGCAGGGATTGGCCGCCGTAGCCGTCCATGACGGCGCCATTGTCGGTCACATCAGTTGCATGCCCATTTTACACGAGGCCACACGCCATCGCGTCGCACGCGCCCTCAACGCAGGTCAACCTCTGCGCACCGCGCCCTGGCCAGGCATCGAGATGTTCGAGCTGCTGACCGGTTGGACGCACCCGGAGTGGCGTAAGCGCAATATCAGTTTGCGTTTGCGCCAGCAGCTGCTCGCCCAATTTCGCGCGGAAACCCTGTCGCCGCAGCGCCTCTTTGTCAGCGTTACCGTGGGGCGGGGCGGATCGCCCGTCTTAGCGCGCCTCGGCTGGCATACCGTCGCCTGGGACGCCATCCCTTATGTCAGCAGTATGATTGGCGAGAACGCCGACGCCAAGCCGCGCCCGGGTTGGCACGTCGTCAACCATGATCCCTACAACGGGCCAGATATTGCTCCGCTTGTGGATGGCGCGCATAGTTGGGATCGTCACTGCTTTTTGTGGGTTTCCCATGCGCCCCTGGCGCAGCACCTGAATGTCCAGCTCCAGGCCGCGGCTGGGCACAATTTAGAACGCTGGCGTCGCGCCTGGCGTACTGCGGCTTTGCCAACCTTGATTCAAGCCGGTTATCTCCCGGTTCTGTTTGGATAATCATGATGCTTAAAACCAACCGCTTCTTGCACATGTGCGTTATCATCGGCGCGTTACTGGGGGGGCTGACAGCCTGCGCGGGTCAACCGCTGCCCGCCGCGCCTACGTTGGTGCCCACCCCAACCCCCATCGTGCCCAAAGGGCGAGGCGCCGGCGACACCCTGCGTATCCTCTTTTGGCAGGCGCCCACCATTCTCAATCCGCACCTGGCGTCCAGCCAGAAAGACTGGGCGGCGGCGCGCATTACCTACGAACCGCTGGCAAGTTTCGACAAAGACGGCAATTTAGTGCCAATCCTGGCCGCCGAAATTCCCTCCCTGGAAAATGGCGGCGTCACGCCCGACGGCAAATCGGTCATCTGGAAATTACGCCCCCAGGTGCAGTGGTCGGATGGCGTGCCCTTCAGCGCGGCCGACGTGAAGTTTACCTATGATTTCATCGCCAATCACGACGTCAACGGCGCGACCACATTCACCAACTACCAGGGCATCAAAGATGTCCAGGCCGAGGATGATCTCACCGTACGAATTGATTTTCAGGATGTGAACCCGGCCTGGGCCGTGCCCTTCGTCGGCGTGCAGGGCATGATCATCCCGCGCCACGTTTTCGAGCCTTACAACAGCGCCAATGCCGTCAATGCGCCGGCCAATTTACTGCCGGTGGGCACCGGCCCCTATCGTGTGGTGCGCTTCAAGCCAGAAGAGGTGCTGTTCCTGGGCAATACCCTGGTCGAGACAAACAAGATCATCTATGAACCGAACCCCTATTTCCGTGAACCGGACAAACCGTACTTCAGTCGCATCGAGCTAAAGGGCGGCGGCACGGTCAACGAGGCCGCGCGCGCCGTGCTGCAGGCCGGCGACGTTGATTACGCAACCAATTTACAGATCAACTTCCAGGAACAACCAGACCTGGCCCAGGGCAGCAAAGGCCAGCTCTTAGCGCCGTTTGGCGCGTTCGTTGAACGCATCTTGCTCAATCGCACCGATCCTAATCGTGAAACCGACGATGGCGAGCGCTCCAGCGTCCAGTTCCCCCATCCTTTCTTCAACGACCTGCGGGTGCGGCAGGCTTTTGCTTACGCGATTGATCGCGCGGCCATTGCTGACCTGTATGGGCCGACCGGTCAGGCCACGACCAACGTGCTGGTATCCCCACCCCCCTTCGAGTCGCCCAACACGCAAAATCTATATCCCTTCGACCTGACCAAAGCGGCGCGCCTGCTGGATGAAGCCGGCTGGACAGACACCGATGGCGATAGGATTCGCGACAATGGCAAGATACGCAAACCAGGCGAACCGCTGATCACCATGCGCGTGCTGTTGCAAACCGCGGCCAGCCCCATTCGTCAGCAAACGCAAGAGATCATCAAGCGTACATTGAACTCCATCCAGGTTGATGTTCAGCTTACTTTCTTTGATTCGATCACTTTCTTCAGCAGCGATCCGGCCGTCATCAACACGCGTCATCATTTCTACGCCGACCTGGAAATGTACAGCACCGGTAATCGCAGCCCTGATCCTGGGGCCTACATGCGCAACTGGATTTGCAGCGAAATTGCGCAAAAAGCCAACAGCTGGAAAGGGTTGAATAAAGAGCGTTGGTGTGACCCGGCTTACGACGCGCTTTACCAGGCCTCGACCACCGAGATTGACCCGGTGCGCCGACGCCAGCTCTTCGTCGAGATGAATGACAAGTTAGTAAATGATGTGGTCGTGATTCCCCTGGTGCGCCAGGCCGACATTGCGGGCGTGAGCAATACCCTGGTCGGTGTTGATCCGACGCCCTGGGATGCGGACTTGTGGAATATCAAAGATTGGAAGCGGAGTACGCCATGACCAATTTGTCCAGCACCACCCCAACCAACCAGGCGCCGGTTAGCCACACCGTCGTCGAAAGGGAACCCCTGGCTTACCGGATGGGCGCGCCCTTGCTCAACCGCATGGCGATTGGGAGCAAACTGAGCCTGGGCTTTGGTATCCTGGTCCTGCTCACCATTGCGGGCGCCATCTGGAATTATGTCTCCAGCACCAACGCGATGGCTGGCATCAACTCGACCGATGAGGTGCGCGTGCCCACCGCGTTGACAGCCGTGCGCGCCGAGACGAACCTCTTACGCCTGCAAGCGGATGTGCGCGGCTATCTAGCCTTGAGCAGTCAGGAATACCTGCAAGACCTGCAGCGCGATGCCCAGGCCTTCCAAAGCGACCTGCAAGATTTAACCGTCCTGTCCGCGCAGCTTTCTCCCCAAGATCAGCAGCGTCTGAAACGCGTGGGCGAACTCTATGATCAGTTGTCAGCCGACTTTCCACGGCTCTTCGCGCTGCATGATGACCAGCTGGAACGTGAACCGGCCTATGCGATCGTAGCGACCAAAGGGCTGCGCCTGGGCGGCCAGGTGTTGATTGACGTCGGCAAGCTGATTGACGAGCAGGGGCGGCGGCGCGCGCTCGAATTTAGCAATGAGACCGAAGGCATCGCGCAACTGGCCGAAATGGCGCGCTTTCAGGGATCATTTAGCGCCATGCTCTCTGGCCTGCGCGGTTACACCACCACCCGCAATCGCTCCTTTCGCGGCGAGTATGAGGCCAATCGCGATCTAAACCAACAGGCCTGGGACCAGCTGCAAGCCAGCCGTCCCCGCCTCAACTCGAAACAGCGGGACCTGCTGGATGGCATTGCGACGAACCGTACTGCTTTTCTGCAGCTGCCGGCTGAGATTTTCCCCATTCTCGAAGGCGACCACTGGCGCGAAGACCTCTACCTGTTTCGCACCGAAGTCTTGCCGCGCTCCGTCGAGATGATTGACCTGTTGGATCAACTGACCAAGAATCAGCAAAATGTCCTGCGCGCGGAGCTGCATCGAGGTCGCCAAGACCTGGTAGATGCTAATCGTGTGGTGTTGGCGGGCGGCGTGGTCGCGCTGATCCTCGGCATCGCCCTGGCCTGGATCTTCCGTGAAAACATTGCCGGGCCAGTCCGTCGCTTGACCGGGGTGGCCGAACGCGTGCGCGGCGGCGACCTGGATGCCCAGGCCCGCGTGCGCTCGCGTGATGAAATTGGCCGCCTGGGCGAAACTTTCAACAGCATGACCACGAAGCTGCGCCAAACGCTCAGCCAGGTGCGCAGTGAAAAGAAACGCGCCGATGATCTGCTCAATGTCGTAATCCCTATCGGGGTGTCGCTGGCGTCGGAAAAGGATTTCAACCATTTGCTAGAGACGATGCTGGTGGAGGCCAAGACCTTCTGTCACGCCGACGCCGGCACGCTCTATTTGCGCACCGACAGCGATCATCTCAGCCCGATGATTGTGCGCAACGATACACTGAATTTCGTGATGGGCGGCACCTCCGATGTTCCCGTGACCCTGCCGCTGATTCCCCTTTACGACAAAGAGACCCACGAACCAAACCATGCCAATGTCTCGTCGTATGTCGCCCTGGAAGGCAAAAGCGTCAACATCTCCGATCTAACCAACGCATCCAGGTTTGATTTTTCTGGCCCGCGCGCCTTCGAGGCTCAGACCGGTTATCGCTCACACTCCCTGTTGACCATTCCGCTGAAGACGGCTGAGGATCGTGTGTTGGGCGTCATGCAGTTGATCAACGCCAAAGACGCCGCCACCGGTGAGATGACGGCGTTCGATGAAGCCCTGCAACCGTTGATGGAATCCTTCTCATCATTGGCTGTGGCCGCGCTCGAAGCCTATGTGCGTGAGCAGGGCTTGCGCCAGGAGATTCAGCAGCTGCGGATCGAAATTGATGAAACGCGGCGCCAACATGAAGTGAGCCAGATTGTAGACACAGACTTCTTTCATACCCTGCAAGCCAAGGCCCGCGCCATGCGCCAGCGTCGGTCTGCTTCTGAGTAGAGGCGCGCCTTTGCGTTCGCGGCCTGAATAGACATAAGTCCGTGCCTGTCAAGTGATTATGCTAAAAATGTCTGGTAGACGAAAGGGTGGGTAGATAAATGGTGAATTTCGATGAACTGATGAAACAACTGCAAGCCGTTAGCATCTTTCCCGGCATCACACCGGTTGACATCCTTGCTCTGCCTGACCCGGTGGACTCGGCCGTGCAGAAAATTCTACGGCGCGGCCCCATGGGCGTGGCCGAAATGGCCGCGGTGCTCAATCTGCCAGAAAATGAGGCCAAGCAAATTGCCGACGTTCTGGTTGAAAAGGGCTATCTTCTGATGGAAGAACGACATAACGATGGAAGTGTGGTGTACAAGGTCTACTTTGCACGTATGCGGGGCCATAATATCCCGTTGGACTTGTGAGGCACAGAACCGATCATGAGCTTATCTGTGGATCGCATCGCCAGCCTGAGTTCGGTTAGCATTTTTTCCGAAACGCCGCGTTCGTCGTTGGAGATCATCTCCGCCTTGCTTGAAGAAATCGAGGTGGCCGCGGGCGCAAGAGTGATCGAGCGGGGAGAAATGGGCGACTCCATGTACATCATTGTGCGCGGGCGCATGATGGTCCATGACGGCGAGCGCAAACTCAACGACTTAGGGCCGGGCGATGTCTTTGGGGAAATGGCGGTGCTTGACCCGGAACCGCGCAGCGCTTCGGTCACGGCGCAGGCAGAAGGGGTTCTCTTGCGCCTCAAGCAGGAGACGCTGCATGATTTGATGGTGCAGCAACCAGAAATCACGCGCGGCGTCATCCGCATGTTATCCAACCGCCTGCGTCGCCTGATCCACAACATGTCGGTTGAATTTGCCTACATGCAGCAGTTTGCTCAGCTGACCGCGGCCGCCGTGGCGATCGAAAATGAGGTCTATGCCCCCGAAAGTTTGGATGACGTCGCCGCGCGTCCCGATGAATTGGGGCAGCTGGGCCGAGTTTTTCAACAAACAATTCGTGAGTTGGCCCGCCGTAACCAGCAATTGCATGAGCAGCTGGCCCACCTGAAAATCGAGGTTGACGAAGTCAAGAAGATGCGCCAGGTGGCTGAGTTGACCGAGAGCGCGTACTTCCAGAACTTACAGCAGCAGGCAAAGCGTCTACGCCGGCGTCCAAAACCGACGCCGCCCCTCTCTGCGCCGCGCACAACGCCTGCCCACGCGGAGGTTCAAGCGGAACGCCGCGAGCCTCCGCCCGCGGCATCCCCAGCGCAGCCTGACCTGGCTCAAGCGCGCCAGTATGTCATAAAACGCCTGAACAGCGAGCTGACGGCGCAGCACACCTATCATTCCGTCCACCACACCGTTGATGATGTCGTGCCGGCCGCCGAGAGCCTGGCCGCGCGCGCGGGCATCGAAGGGGAAGATTTGCTGCTTCTGCGCACGGCCGCCTATTTTCATGACATCGGCTTTGTGGTCAACCGCGCCAACCACGAAGTCATCGGGGCAGACATTGCGCGCACGGTCCTGCCCGGCATGGGTTATCAGCCCGCACAGATTGACGCCATCTGCGGCATGATTATGGCGACGCGCCTGCCGCAAAGCCCGCGCACCCTGTTGGAAAAAATTCTAGCCGATGCCGATCTCGATGTTCTGGGGCGCGACGATTTTTTAGAGCGCAACGCCGCGCTGCGCGCCGAGACGGCGACTTTCGACTCTCCTCAGAGCGACGAACAGTGGTATCAAGCGCAGCTGCAGTTTTTGCGTCACCATGATTATCAGACGCCCGCGGCACGCGCCTTGCGCCAGACCGGAAAAGAGGCCAACATTGCCAGGCTCGCCCAGATGATCGCGACCTTGCAGCCGCCGCAAGCCTCCCAGTCCACGCCCGGAAATACAAGCCATGACTGAACAGACGAAGGCCGGCGCCGCGTCGCTTGCCAGGGCCGACATCGTGGCGGCTTTACGCACAACCACCATTTTCATGGCGCTGAGCGACGAAGCCCTGGAAGAAGTGGCCAAACTTGTGCGTTTCCAAAGCCTGGCCGTTGGCGAGCAGCTTTTTGCCCGCGGCGACCCTGGCGATTGTATGTACATCCTGGTGAAGGGCCGCGTGCGCGTGCACGATGGTCAGCGTGTGTTGAACGATCTATGGGCCGGCGCGGTCGTTGGTGAAATGGCGATCCTGGACCACAGCACACGCGTCGCCTCGGTCACGGCCGTGGAGCCAACAGAGTTACTGCGGCTCGATGAGGCGCCTTTCCAGGCGCTGATGGCGATGGAGCCAAAGATCGGTTTTGCTATCATCAACATCCTGTGCCAGTATGTGCGTTCGCGCCTGCGCGACATGGCCCAAGATTTTGTCTATTTGCAGCACATCGGTCGCATGACCACGGCCGCGGTAGAGCTGGAAAACAATCGCTATGATGCGGCTTCGATTGCTGACCTGACCGAACGTTATGATCCATTGGGACAGCTGGCGCGAGCTTTTCAGCACATGGCGGCTGAGGTCATGACGCGTGAGGCGGCTCTGCGCCAACAGGTCGAGGCGCTCATCATCGAGATTGACCAGGCCAAGAAGGAACGGCAGGTCGCTGAAATTACAGAGACCGATTATTTCCGTCGCTTGCAAGAAAAAGTGGTCCGCCTGCGTGGCCGCCGCGCGTAGCGGTGGTTGCTCCTGGCGCGTTTACAGCTGTTCGAGCGCCTCGCTGATGGCGTCTGCCTGGGGCAGCGCCTGCCCCTCTGCCAGCGCCGAGGCTTGAGCCTGCGCGTCGAGCTGCTGCAAGGCGGGCGTCAGCAAGCCGTTCAAGCGCGCGTGCTCTGCACTGGAAAGCGGGACGCCGATGGCCGTGCGCAAGGCCGCGGCCGCGCCGACCAGGCGCAGGGCAGGGTATGACTTTCCTTCCTGCGCCAACAGGCTGCCGATGTCCTCCAACAGATAGGCCAAAGCCCATTTGTCTCCAAACCCGCGATAAATGAGCAAACTCTCGCGATAGAGCGCGTGCGCACGGGCATCATCGCGCTGCGCGCGCGCGGCGTTGCCCAGGTTGTTGAGGAAATTGGCAATCGTCCAGCGGTCGCCCACCTGGCGCATGAGCGTCAGCGCCTCCTCGAAGCATGGCGCAGCCTCATCGTAGTTGCCCAGGTCCAACAAAACATTGCCCAGGTTGTTGAGCGAAACCCCGATGGCCCAGCGATCACCGAAACCTCGGCGGATGCTCAGGCTTTCTTCGTGCAGGCGCCGCGCCTCGGTCAGGTTGCCCTGGCGCCGGGCGACGATCGCCAGGTTGCTGAGCAGGCTGGCCACGCGCGGCTGATCGCCCAGCTCACGCCGCAAGACGAGGCTTTCCAAATAACGGGCCTGCGCGCCGCTGTAGTCGCCCTGTTGATCGGCCAGGGTGCCCAGGTAATGCAGCGCCTGCCCCAGTCCGTTTTTATCTCCTAAGGCATCGAACCCGCGCTGCGCCGCGGTCAACCAATCCAGCGCCTCGCCAAAACGGGCCTGCTTGCGACAGTTCTCACCCAGCCGCACCTGACACCAGGCTTGAGTCAGCGGGTCGTCCAGTTCGACGGCCAGGGTCAGGGCTTCCCTGTAGAGATCATTGGCCCCGCGCCAGTTGCCTACCAGCTCGAACACCTGGCCCAGGCTGAGCAAAACGCCGATTCTTTCCGTGCGATTGAGGAGCGGCAAGGCATGCTGGTAGTAATCAATGGCCGCGCTGTTGGCATAGCGCGCCTGCGCGGCCTGACCGGCCTTCAACAGGTACTCGCGCTGTTTCGTGAGGTTGTTGCTGCGCGCGTAGTGAAAGGCCAGGAGATCAAGGTGTGTGTCCAACGCCTCGAAGTAGGTTTCCTCCACAAAGCGCCCCAGCTGGCCGTGAAGCGTGGCGCGGGTGGCATAGGGCAGGCTTTCGTAAGCGACTTCCTGCGTAACCACGTGTTTGAAGAAATAGACCGTGTCTGGCTCTGAACGATCCAGGGCCATCAGGTCGAGGCTGGCCAGCGTCTCCAGATCGTGCAGCACGCGCGCCTGATCTCCCAGGTAAGGATGAACCCCCCACAACAAGCGCGTCCCAAACAGACGACCGATGACGCTGGCGGCCTTGAGGGTGATCTGCTGGCTTTCGCTCAGCTGGTCAATGCGGCTCAAGATAAGGCTGTGGAGACTGACCGGTAGATCGAGCTGGGTGAGAGATTCGGCGTTATCCAGGGCAATCCCCTGCGCCTCAATATAGTTGAGCAGTTCCTCGATATAGAACGGATTGCCCTCCGCGCGTTCCAGAATACGCTCGACCAAAGCACTGGGAAGGCCGCCCGCGTAGGACGCGGCTTCTGCGCGCGTACGGTAGTCAATTCGCTGCGCAATCAACCGGGTTGCTTCTTCGCGCGTCAATTCGCCCAGGGTAATCTGCGTCACGGCCGGCAATCGGCTGAGTCGCGGCGCCTGTTCTTGGGCGAGATTGGGCGGGCGATAGGCCAGCGCCAACAGCACCGGTAAATCGAACAACGCCTGTCCCAGCGCCTCCAGCAAATCTTGGGAGAGGGCGTCCATCCAGTGCGCATTTTCCAGGATGATCAGCAGCGGCGCGCTGGCCGCCAGCCCGCGCAAGCAGTCCACCAGCAGCGCTTCGAGTGAGGTTTTACGCAGTTTGGCATCGAACGTGCGCGTTAGCTCATTGTCAGGGATGGGCAGATTGAGCAGCCGCCCCAGCAAGGGCAAGCGCAGGAGCAGGGTCGGGTCAATCTGACGCAACGTCGTTTCCAGCTGTTCAATCTGGCGCGGCGTCGCGTGGGGCGCAAGGTCGGCGCCGTCATTACCCTCATCCCCTGCCGCCTCCTCCGTTGCGCCGACGTCCACCCCCAAGAGGCCGCGCCAAATGGCCTGCCAGACGAGATAGCTGCTGTTGGTGCCGTACGATTCAGCCTCGCCCACAAAACTGGCGAATCCAAGCGCGCTGGCGCGACGGATAACCTCGGCCGCCAGGCGTGATTTGCCCATGCCCGCTTCGCCCACCACGCTGATGATCTGGCCCTGCCCGCGGCTGGCGAGCGCCAGCCGCGCCTCGATCAGGGCCATTTCGGCCGCGCGCCCCACCATGGGCAGCGCGTAGCCTGACTCATGCGCGCCTGCGGCCGGCTTGCGCCGCCGCCCCATCAGGTTGGCAATGGGAATGGGCAGCGACTTGCCTTTGACGCGGATGGCCGGCAAGTCTTGCCAGGCAAAGCCGGCCCCGGCGGCAGTCTGTACGGCATCGGTGACCAGGATTTGCCCTGGTTTGGCGGCCTGCATCAGGCGCGCGGCCACATTGGCGGCATCGCCCATCACGCCGTAGGTGCGGCGCGTCACCCCGCCGTAGGCGCCCGTGCGCATGCGCCCAAGCGCGATGCCAATCTGCACAGGCGTTAGATAGTCCAACGACGCGGCCAACGCGCGCAGGTCGAGCGCGGCCGACAGCGCGCGCGCGGCGTCGTCTTCATGCGCGTGCGGCGCGCCAAAGGCGATATACAGGTAACTTCCCTTATCACCAACGACGATCTGAAGCAGGGTGGCGGCATAACGAACCAACAACTGCTGCACCCCACGGATGAAGGTGTCGAGCTTGGCGCGCACCGCTTCATCGTTATCGTAATCAAGGCCGCCAAAACGTATGAAAAGCGACACCGCGGGCCGCAGCTCGGCCAGGAACTCGCCGCCGCCGGTGCGCAGACGCTCGCAGACAGCCGGCAACAACCAGGGACGCACCTGCGCCTCGCTCAACGCATCGGCGGGCAAGCTCGGCCAGGGGTGCGGCTCGATCGGTTGGCGCAGGCCGGCGACAACCCCAAAGCGGGCCGGCGCTTCCTCATCTGAGGCGTCGGCGTGCAGCGCCTCCCGCCACCCCTTGAAGATCACTGCGTCGCCCACCGCGGCGACGGCCGCGGCGTCGAGCAGAACCTCCCCTTTTTCGGCGTGGTGCTCGGCCTCCGCCAGGTGATAAAGGGTCGTGCCCGATAAAACATCAATCAGCTGCACATCGGGATCGCCAACCAGAAAGCGGCGCGCCGGGCCAACGGCCACGGCGGCTTTGACCGCCAGAGAAATCGCGCCGGCATTGGGCAGGGGCACAGAGAGGAACGGGCGCATCGCTTCTTGCATCGCCAGCGCGCAAGCCGTGGCCCGTTGTCCGTTGTCGCCGTCAAGCCAACAGGTGATGGCGTCGCCGCTAAAACCGATGACGCTGCCCCCAAAACGATCCAGTTCGGCAATCAGCGCGTCGTAGACCTGGTTCAAGTGGCGCGTCAGCTCCTCAGCCCCGCGCTGGGGGCCGAGGAGCTGGGCGAGGGCTTCGGTCAACGGGGTGAAGCCAGAGATGTCAGCGAATAACGCTGCCCCGCTTGTCCGTTCCGGCAAGGTGACGCCAGCCACCATGGCGTGGCGCCGATCTTTCGGGATATAAACAGCTTGAAGCTCGATCGGTGTCTGCATCCAACAGTCCCAACTGAAAATTCTAGCGGGGGTAATGACCAGGCGACCAGCGCCGCCGGCGCCACAGCCAGCCCCCGCCGAACAAGATGACAGCCGCAGCCACTACTTGCAGCAGCCGCGAGGGCTGAAGGCCCTGCGCGTGCAGGCTGCTCAGTTCGATGGCGGTTGGCACGGCATTGATGGTGATCGCCGGCCCGGCCGTGCGCGGGGAGGCGAAGTAGCCGCCAATCACCTGGGTCGTAACCTGGTAAGTTCCCCCTGCCGGCGCGGTGATGATGATGCTGGCCGCGCCGTTGGCGTCAACGGGCGCGATGTAGGACAGCGTCGGGTGGGCCGCAAGGTCCAGATCAAAGCGGACCGCGGCCAACGTCAGATCGCCCGGCGCTCCGTCGGCGGCCTGGGTCACGACCGCAGCCAGGTTCAGCGGCTGCC
>DAISHS010000062.1:14579-15796 GCA_036822415.1 Chloroflexota bacterium | reverse complement strand
GCGGCGCTGACCATTTCGGTCAGCACAGCCCGCTCGCGCAGCCAGAGCCTCTACGACAAGCTCCCTGCGCACAGCCGCGCGGAAGCGCTGGCGCGAGCGCGCCAGCTCGGATGGCTGTAGCCAAATCCCCCCACGCAAACCCCCTACGGTAGGGGTAGCGACACCCCCTACGCCGGCGCGATACTCCTGGCAGATCAGAGCAAGGAGTATGCGCATGGTTTCCGACGCACCCAAGACATCCACAGCCGTCTACCAGATCGAGGTCGCCGGTCGCATCGCGGCCGAGCGCGCCGACTGGTTCGACGGCATGGCGCTGACCGTGCAGGTCACGCCGGAGGGCGGCGCCCTCACTCTCCTCGCCGGCGCGCTGGCCGATCAGGCCGCGCTGTTCGGCGTCTTGAACCGCATCCGCGACCTCGGCTTGCGGCTGCTCTCGGTCAACACGACGGAGGAAGTACAATGAAAACCACACTCGACTTCAAGAAACTCATCGTCCCCGGCGTGATGCTGCTGGCCTTCTGGGGCATTGCGCTCTGGGGCTACCTGGCCTCGGGCTACACCAAGCCGCTCATCATGTTCGGCTACATTGGAACATCGCTCGGCATTGGCCTGGGGCTGTATGGCATCCTACCCAAGCGCCAGAAGCCGCTCGGCCGCCGGCTGACCCTCTTCCTGGTCGGCCTGTTCCTGCTCGGCTTCGCCATCTTCCTGGGCCACGAGAACTCCCAGCTCGAAGGCTTCTTCTTCGGCCTGCTGACCGGCGTCGTGCAGATGGGGGTCATCCACTACCTGATCGCCAAGCTCTGCGGCCCGCTGCTCTTCGGCCGGCTGTGGTGCGGCTGGGCCTGCTGGACCGTGATGGTGCTCGACCTGCTGCCGTTCAAGCGGCCGGCGGGTCGGCTGCCGGGCAAGTGGGGCTGGCTGCGCTATCTGCACTTCGGGCTGAGCCTGGCGCTCGTGCTGGCGCTGGTCTACCTCGTCGGCTTTCGCGTCGGCGCGGCGGGGACGACTGCCGTGACCTGGTTCATCGTCGGCAACCTGGCCTACTACGCCATCGGCATCGGCCTGGCCTACGCGCTGAAGGACAACCGCGCCTTTTGCAAATACCTCTGCCCGGTCAGCGTGCCGCTCAAGATCACCAGCCGCTTCTCGCTGCTGAAGATCGGCGGCGACGCGGCGAAGTGCAACGACTGCGGCGCCTGCGTCAAGATGTGCCC
>DAISHS010000062.1:7250-14479 GCA_036822415.1 Chloroflexota bacterium | reverse complement strand
TGCTTGCGATCGCCTTCTCGTGGGCCATCTACATCCCGCTTGTCTTCGTGCGGCAGGGCTGGACGACCGCGGCCATCCCCTACGCGATCCACTACCTGGCCTCGTTCGGCCCTGCGCTCGCCGCGGTCATCGTGACTGCGCTGACCGCCGGTCGAGCCGGCCTGGCCGAGCTGTGGGGACGGATCATCCGCTGGCGGGTAAAACCGGCCTACGCGGCCTTCGCGCTCCTGTCGCCGCTGGCCTTGTTCATCCTGGCGGGCCTGGCGATGCGTGTGATCCAGGGGACGTGGCCCGACCTGCGCCTGCTCGGCCAGGCCAACTACCTGCCCTATCTCGGCTGGGCTGTGCTGCCGCTGTGGCTGCTGACCTTCGGCTTCGGCGAGGAGATCGGCTGGCGCGGCTTCGCCCTGCCGCGCTTGCAGCGGACGATGAGCGTCTCCAGGGCCACGCTCGTCCTCGGCCTGCTGTGGACGCTGTGGCACGTGCCGAGCTTCTTTTATCACGAGACTTACGTGGGGATGGGCTGGATCATGCTGCCGGGCTTCGTGATCGGCGTGCTGTGCGGCGCGGTGCTCTTCACCTGGCTCTACAACGGCGCCGGCGGCAGCGTGCTGATGGTTGCCATCTGGCACGCGCTGTTCGATCTGCTGACCGCCTCGGCCGCGGGCCGCGATTTCATCCCTATCGCCACCAGCGCAGGGGTGATCGTCTGGGCGCTGATCGTCGCCAACGTCGAGAAGCCGTGGGGCTTTCGCTTCCAGCAGAAGCAGACGCTGCCATAGGAACGGGCAGGGACGCGCCAGGCGCGTCTGGAGGATCAAAATGACTCACAGAATCTGTATCTTCGGCGCCAGCGGCGCGACGGGTCTGGCGCTGACGCAACAGGCGTTGGCGCGTGGATACGCGGTGAACGCCTTCGTGCGCAGCGAGACGGCGCAGGCGAAGCTGCCATCGGGCGTGACCGTCGTCGTCGGCAGTCTGCTCGACCGCGGCGACGTAGCCGCCGCCGTCGCCGGCTGCGACGCGGTGATCTGCGCCATCGGGCCGCGGCCATCCTCGCCGGAGCCGTTCTGCGCTGCGGCCACGGCTAACATCATCGAGGCGATGAAAGCGGGGGGCGTGCGCCGGCTGATCTGCCAGACCGGCGCGCTGATCGGCGACTATCCGCATCTCTCGTGGTTCATGCGCATGATGCGGAACTCCTATCAGAGGCAGCAGCCCGCGCTCGCCGCCGACCGCGCCGAGCAAGAGCGACTCGTCGCGGCCAGCGGGCTGGATTGGACAGTGGTCAAGCCGCCACGCTTGACGAATGGGGTTGCGCGCGGGCGCGTCCACAGCGGCGAGAGCCTGAAAGTGGGCGCGCTGTCGAGCATCTCTCGCGCCGACCTGGCCCGCTTCATGCTGGACGAAGTAGAATCGCCGCAGTATGAAGGCAAGCGGGTTGTGGTACAATAGACCATTGCCCATGATTAAGGGCGCAGTACAGTGGTCTAGTTTGATTCAACCTCAACATCTGCTTCTTCGAGCGGCTCGAACACAGCGTTGCGTAACCATCCAGGATCGAAGCCGTCGGGTTTTTCGGCTTCGACGGTGACTTTGATGCGACCGGCCTTCTCGGCCAGGTTGGCGATGGCGTTGAAGCTGGCGTAGAGCTGCTGCCGGTTCATCCGCATAGGCAGGCGCACGACGGTCTGCTGGCCAGGTGCAGCGTGGAGATGTGCCCCTTGCGGATCGACTTCTCGCGCCGCGCTTCGGCCGAGATGGCTTCGATGGGGATGTAGTCTTCGATCAGACGTTGGTCGGTGGTCATGTCCCTCAATTCCGGGCAGGTCTCAAGCGGCGAACGCGACAGATAGAGGCCATTCTTGGCTTTCCCAGCATGCAGCTACCGGGAAGCTGGTGTCAACCTGCAACTCTGGCCCCTATTTCAGGACTGAGCGGCAGCTGAAAGCGCCCTGACACCACACCAGGAACGGTGAGATCCTCGTCAAGCGACTCCCAGCGCAAAGCGTAGCCGTTGAGACGCAACGAGACTTCCTTGAGCTGTTCGTTGCTGGCGCCGCGCAAAATACGGAAGCGATCGGCCGGAAAACCGACGATGCGTCCGTCGGTCAACTCCATGAAGATGTAGCGGTCTTCGGCCCAGGCGCGAATCGCGGTTGGTTCCACCGATGAGGGGAGTTGATCACTGATTATGGTACTCATGGTAAGCCCTCAACAACAGGTCGTAGTTCTCGTACACCAACCGCTCCATCTCTCGCACCACATGCGGCGCCACGTTCTTATTTCGGGCGAGCCGCACCGGCTCCAACCAGAACTTGCACTCGCCGTCCGGTACAGCCACATGGATATGAGGCGGCTCATTGCGTTCGTCGGAGTAGAAGTGAAAGCGAAACGAACGTAGGCGTAAGACAGTTGGCATTTTTCACTCACGTGCTGCTCAACCTTGCGAAGCTACCGCTATCGGCGCAGACAGCTTGACTGCCATCGCTGATCGGCTTTCGTGTCTGCACAGCGGCCGTATTGTATCGCAAAGTGAAAGTTGTCGCAAGGATCATGCGCCAGCCCCGCTGAATCAGTCGGGGACAATGGCGTGAGCCGGCAGCTCGAAGTGGCTGATCGAACGCACCTCGCGCGCCAGGTGTTCCAGCCGGTTGCCGGGATCCTGGACAGGGACCAGCTCCCGGTTTAGCGTCTGCGGGTCCCAAACGACGTACAGTCAGTAGCTCTCGCCCAACTGCCGGGCCTTGAGCCACTCGTTGATGCTCAGGCGCACCGGCTGGCCGCGCTGCCGGGCCAGGGTCACGTCGCTGTCGCCGGCCAATTCACGCGCCCGCAGGCTCATGACCCGGTTCTCGGTAGCGCGGATGCGCGCCTCGAAGGATCGGGTCAGGTAGTCGCGCACGATCTCGACGTAATGCTGGCGCTCGGCCTGCACACGGCGGCGCGCCTGGATCTGCGCGCCGGCGCGCACGAAGTCAATCGCCGGCTGCACTTCCCGAACGAGTTCGGGTGTCCGCGCGTGCCTGGACTCCCGAACTTGTTCGGACGTGGCATCTAACGGCGCCAGATCGTGCAGGATGTCGGGCCAGGCCAGGCTGAAACGATCGGATGGATCCCCGCTCAACGCCTTGGTCACGGCCACCACCTCGGCGTGCAGCGTGACCGGCCCCTCGCCCGAACGCTCCTCGCCGCGGATCGCCGTCTCCAGAAAGCGCAGCTAGCTCCAAAGACAACACCTCCCCCCAACACCAAAGTGTCTACCCAATAACACCACGACGCGGGTATACTGCCCATGTGTTGAGAGGTAGGGGCACGGCCTTGCGCCTGCCCAATCAGACGATGATCAAACATCGCAAATGGAGGCTAAAATGAAACTCAAAACTGCTCTCTTCATCTGTTTGAAGATCATAGCCCTGACCATCATCCTGTTCATTTGCTGGTCTGTGGCAGGCGGCGTGGTGGGGCTATAGGACAGGACAAGCCAAACGCCCGCACAGGCCTGTGCGGGACTCAAGGCTCTGCTGACGGTGCGCCTATTCACATAGAAAAAGGAACCTGAAATGGACTTCCAAACTTCGAAAATGCTCGTGGCTCTACTGGCGGTGTGCTTTTTAGACACCCTTGTTTTGACTTACATCATCCTCCGCTCGCGTTGGACGGGCTGGCGGCTCATGGCCACCGTCTTTTTTGTCTTCTACGGCGTGATGACATTCATGTCGCAAATTGAATCGGTGGTCTTTCACATCCTGCCAGCGGGTGTGTTGCCGCGTCTCTTTCTGATGGGCGTCCTCGTTGCCGCTCCTTTCTCGCTGCTGGCCGTTCTTGTTCTGGGCAAGGGAAAAGCGGAACCCGCAACCATCAAGGAGCCGAACTCGCGTTTGCTTATGCCCGCAAACGAATGGGCTTGGAAATTGGCGGTGATTGCAGTGGCCTATATGCTCTTGTACTCGACCTTCGGCTACTTTATCGCCTGGAGAAATCCGGCGGTGCAAGCCTATTATGGCGGGATTGACGAGGGCAGCTTCCTGGCACACATGAAAGCAGTATTTACAACCGCGCCATGGTTAGAGCCTTTTCAAGCCTTACGCGGCGTGCTCTGGGCATTGGTGGCGCTGCCCGTCATTCGCATGATGAAAGGACGCTGGCAAGAGGCTGCCATCGCTGTTGGCTTGTTGTTTGCCGTGCTGATGAACAGCCAGCTGTTGCTCCCTACGCCGCTGATGCCTGAAGCAGTACGCATGACACACTTGGTCGAAACGGCCTCGTCCAATTTCATTTTCGGATACTTGATCGTTTGGCTGCTCCATCGCCATCACTCGTCGCTATCCGATTTGTTCAGGGCGGGCTTGACTCCACAGGCAAAAAACGGGCTAACACCGCCTGCTCCTGAAAGTACGGGACTTTCCCTGTACTTTCAGGGAAGCGGTCTCAAACGAATCAAACTCGTCACTATCGTTCAAAAAGGAGAGATAAAATGAAGACAAACGGCAAGACCACAAATAAAATAAATCCGAAACAGATGTTACTCAGAAATGGCGCGCTTTTGATCATTCCCCCAATGCTCATTACATTCGGGCTTTGGGGAGCATTGCCTGCTGCCTATAGCCCTGACATATTCTGGAAGGACATACCAAAGTGGTTGGGCTTATTTGAAAACATATTTCGAATTTTGGTTTTTAGCCTTCCCGGAATCCTTTATTTTGGAAGAAAAGAGAAGGGTCAATCTTTAGGCTGGTATTTATATCTCGGGGGACTGGTGGTTTATCTTGCAAGTTACTTGATGCAGATCGTTTTTCCTGACAGCGCATGGAGTCAAGGCATCATTGGTTTTACTGCGCCTGCCTGGTCAACCTTGTTTTGGTTTGCAGGTATTGGGTTGGTCTGTATGCGGAGCTGGCTCCCGATTCCTTGGCATCGCGCCATTTATTTATCGAGCGCCTCCATCTTTCTGATATTTCATATTGGGCATACTGGATTGGTTTATTTCAACATGATCCTTTAATTTTCATTTGCAAATGGTGATGATGCCACAGGAAATGGCCATGAGGGTCTGGCTGATCGTGACGGGATTCAATCCATCGGCGATCGCCTCCGAAGCTGCCAGCCAGTTGTAATCAGGAGATCAAGATGAAAGCTATCGTCTACACCCGTTATGGTCCGCCGGAAGTGTTGCAACTGGCGGATGTTCCCAAGCCGACGCCGCGCGACCGCGAAGTGCTGGTCAAAGTCCATGCCACCACCGTCACCATCGGCGACACCATCATGCGCAGTTTCAAACTGCCGAACATATCTGGCTGGCAGAAGATCATGGCGCGGCTGATCCTGGGTTGGCGCCGGCCCAGGCGTCCCATCCTGGGGATGGAACTGGCCGGGGAGATCGAAGCGGTCGGCAAGAGGGTGACCCGCTTCAAGCCTGGCGATCCGATTTTCGCCTCCACCTTCGCCGTCAATTTCGGCGGCCATGCCGAATACAAATGCCTGCCCGAGGACGGGGTGCTGGCGCTCAAACCGGCCAACCTCACCTTCGAGGAGGCCGCAGCGGTCCCCGGCGCAGCGCAGACGGCCTGGCGCTGTCTGCAGAAGGGGCGCCTGCAACCCGGGCAGAAGATCCTGATCTACGGCGCATCTGGCGCGGTCGGCACGAACGCGGTGCAGCTTGCCAGCCGCCATTTCGGCGCCGATGTGACCGGGGTGTGCAGCGGCCCGAACCTGGCGCTGGTGCGTTCGCTGGGGGCGAGCCAGGTCATGGATTACACCCGGCAGGACTTCACCCAGGGCGGCGCGACCTACGACGTGGTTTTCGACGCCGTCGGCAAGCTGACGCCTGCGCAGGGCAAGCGAACGCTCAAGCCGGCCGGCGTCTACCTCAACGTCCACACCAACTCAGGCGGCGACGAGAAGCTCGAAACCCTGCTCCTGCTCAAGGGCCTGATCGAGGCGGGCCAGTTCAGACCGGTCATTGACCGGATCTATCCTCTGGAACAGATCGTCGAGGCGCACCGGTATGTCGAGCAGGGGCACAAGACGGGCAACGTCGTGATTACGGTGGGAAACACCCATCCCCAAAAGGAAGGATACACAAGATGAAAGCGATTATCTGCACCAAATACGGCCCCCCTGACGCACTTCAGTTCCAAGAGGTGGCAAAACCTGCGCCCACAGCGGATGAAGTGCTGGTCAAGATTCATGCGGCCTCCATCAATATGTTCGACTGGCACCTGCTGACCGCTGACATCCCAATGGTGCGCCTGATGGGCGGAGGGCTGCGCCGGCCGAAGGTGACGATCCCCGGCGAGGACATCGCCGGGCGGATCGAAGCGACTGGCGGCCACGTCAAGCAGTTTCGGCCAGGCGACGAGGTGTTCGGGGACCTCGCCGCCTATGGCAGCGGCGGTTTTGCCGAGTATGTCGCGCTGCCTGAGCGCGCGCTGGCGCTGAAACCGACCACACTCTCGTTCGAGGAAGCTGCGGCCGTACCCATGGCGGCCATCACGGCCCTGCAGGGGCTGCGGGATTACGGGAAGATTCAAGCGGGGCAAAAGGTGCTGATCAACGGGGCGTCGGGCGGGGTGGGGACGTTTGCGGTGCAGATCGCCAAAGCGTTCGGCGCTGAGGTCACGGCCGTGTGCAGCACACGCAACCTGGATCTGGCGCGTTCGTTGGGGGCTGACCGCGTCATTGACTACACCCAAGAAGATTTCACCCGCTCCGGGCAAACGTATGACCTGATCTTCGCCGCCAACGGCTACCATCCGCTGGCAGCCTACAAGCGCGCCCTGACGCCCCAGGGCATTTACGCGATGGCGGGCGGCAAGCCAGGACAGATTTTCCAGGCCATGCTCCTGGGCAGGTGGCTGTCGGAAAAGGGAGGTAGGAAGCTGGGCGGCTTCACGGCGCATGCGAACCAGAAAGATCTGGTGTTCCTCAAAGAGCTTCTGGAAGCCCGGAAGGTCGCGCCGGTGATTGACAGACGCTACGCGCTGAGCGAGACGGCTGAAGCGCTCCGCTATCTCGGCGCAGGACACGCCCGTGGGAAGGTTGTCATCACGGTGGAGGGCCGGTGATTGAAATCACCGTCTGGCACAAAAAGTGCGTTGAAACGCACTGCGCTGCATCATGATAACCCGCTTCAGCGGGTTTGGGCGTGCCAGCCTACGGTTTCAACCGTAGGCGGTGATTGAAATCACCGTCTGGCACAAAAAGTGCGTTGAAACGCACTGCGCTGC
>DAISHS010000062.1:2051-7150 GCA_036822415.1 Chloroflexota bacterium | reverse complement strand
ATCATGATAACCCGCTTCAGCGGGTTTGGGCGTGCCAGACTACGGTTTCAACCGTAGGCGGCCTGCGCTGCTGGCGCAGCAGATGGGCGTCTCAGTTGTGCACGTAGACATGGCTAAGGAATAACCATGGACGCGAAATTGATCATCATCATCGGATTCTCGTACTTGTACGGACTCTTTGAGGTCGTCATGAATCTGAGACAGAGAGGCAAGGGCGCCGTAACGACTTCTGGTGACAAAGGGAGTCTGCGGTTGTTGTATGCTCTCATAACCCTGGGCTATGCCCTGTCGTTTGCGATAGGCGCAACACGAATCGGTAGGATGGCGCACTGGAATGTCTTCTTTGCGGTTGGCGTCGTAACCGTTCTGGCAGGGTTGACGATCCGAGTGCGTTCCATACTGACCCTCAAACAGGTCTTCACGTATTCTGTTGCCCAGACCGAGAATCACCCGCTGATCGAAACGGGGCCGTACAGAATCATCAGGCATCCCGGGTATCTGGGGCAATTGATGGTATTCGCCGGGATCTCGGTTTCTTTGTCGAACTGGTTAGCCGTTCTCCTGATGATGGTTCCGATTGCGATAGGGTATGGCTACCGAATCAGAGTCGAAGAGGACTTCATGATCGAACACATGGGAGCGAGCTACCTGAGCTATCGTAAACGGACAAAACGCCTGATCCCGCTGATCTATTAAGGAGGTGTCCCATGGAAAAACCAATCATTCTGGCTCGCAACATACACAAAACCTTCCGCAACGGCAAGATCGAGGTGCATGCCCTGGCCGGCGTGGATCTGTCCATCATGGCCGGCGAGATGGTGGCCGTGATGGGGCCGTCGGGCTGCGGCAAGACGACCCTGATCAACTGCCTGTCCGGCCTGGACAGCTTCGATACGGGCGAGGTCGAGATCGAAGGCGCCTCCCTGCGGGCGATGAGCGACCGGGCGCGCACCAGCTACCGGGCCAGGCGCATGGGCTTCGTGTTCCAGACCTTCAACCTGCTGCCCGTCATCACGGCCGTGGAGAACGTCGAACTGCCCCTCCTGCTCAGCGGCGTGCGCCCGCGCGAAGCCCGGCAGCGCGCCTTGCGCGGCCTGACCCAGGTGGGGCTGGCCGAGCGCGCCGAGCATCGCCCGGCGGAGCTCTCCGGCGGCGAGCGCCAACGGGTGACCATTGCGCGCGCCCTGGCCAGCCACCCCGCGATCATCTGGGCCGATGAGCCGACCGGCAACCTGGACACCCGGTCCGCCGCCGATGTGCTCACGCTGATGCGCGACCTGAACCGGGAACAAGGCCAAACCTTCGTGATTGTCACCCATGACCCCCACATCGGCGACCTGTGCGACCGCGTCATCCGCATGCAGGATGGGGCGATTGTGGCCGATGTGCGCGATGCGGCGATAGGAGAGGAGAGGCAGCCATGACGACTCAACCTGGCTTCGGCCCAACTCAAACAGCGGCCATCGTACTCCTGGCCGCCGTGGCGCTGGTTCTGCTCTCCCTGGTCGTGATGGGGCTGCGCAACCGCACCATCGCCAAACTGGGGGTGCGCAACATCCCGCGGCGCCGCTCCCAGTCCGCCCTCATCATCCTGGGGCTGACGCTGAGCACCATCATCATCGTCAGCGCGCTCAGCATCGGCGACACGCTCAGCTACTCGGTGCGCCGCCACGCCATCAACGCCTACGGCGCCATTGACCAGGTGATCTCGCCGCCCTTGCTCTCGACGCTGGCCGGACTCGTTACGAGCGCCGAAGATGGGGGCAATCCAGCCGACGCCCTGGCCGGTTCCGAGCTGTCCGGCGTGCTGAACGGGGATCTGCTCAGCATCCTGGGCTTGCTCCAGAAGGGGCTGCCGGGCATCAGCGAAGCGCGCTACGCCCAGCTCCGCGACCAGGCCCAGGCCGACCCGGCCACCGCCGCCGTGGTGGATGGGCTGGCGCCCTCCATCGCCTTCCCGACCATCATCCGTGACCGGACGAGCGGCCAGGGGGTCCCCCTGGGTTTCATCGTGGCCGTCAACAACGAATACGACGAGCAGTTCGGCCTCACGACGATTGATGGCAAGCCGGTGCAGATGGAGGATCTGCGCACGGGCGCGGGGAACATCTTTGCCCAGGCCAGCAACCTCTTTCGTTGGGCAGACAGCATCGGCGTCAACGTGGACAGCGTGGCCGCCGTCGTGGCCGGGGCCGGCGCGCTGTTGACCCAGGGTCAGGGAGGGTTGGGCGACCCCACGCGGCCCATGACGGGCACGCTGGACATCCCGGCGCTGGGCAGGGCCTTGTCGGGGGGCAACCTCGACCTGACCGCAGCGGGCGCGGCGTTGGGCATTGACGCGAACGCCATCCTCAGCGCGGTGAACCTGAACACCCTGGGCGTGGAGATTGATCGCGTGCTGGAACAGGTGGGGCTGGAACTGCGCCAGGGGGATGTCTATCTCAACCGGCTGGGCGCGGAGCAGCTCAACGCCCAGCCGGGCGACGTGCTGGACATCTTCGTCGGCCCGCTCCCCGTGCCCTTCCGCGTGCGGGCGATTGTCGAGCAGGCCGGCCCTCTGGGCGCGCTCAAGCCGGTGGTCATGCTGCGGCTGGACGAGGCCCAGGAACTGCTCTTCATGCCGGGGCGGGTGAACAATGTGCTCGTCTCCAACGCCGGAGACGCCGACACCGGCATGGCGAACACGGCGGCCGCGGCCCGGCAACTGCGGGCGCTGGCCCTGAACGAGGCCGCGCTCACCGAGTTGGTCGCCCTGCTGCGCCAACCGGACGTGCTGGCGGCCATCACGGCCGGCGCGAACGGCTCCGCCCCGCGCTCCTCGACCGGGAGTTCAGATGAAGACGACATGGCCGACTTCCTGGCTTTCCTGGGCGGGAGGCTGAACAACGTGGCGCTGGCCGAACGCACGCCCCGCCTGGTCGCGGAACTGGGCGGCGCCGGCGTCTCCCCGGAGCTGCGGGTGCTCGTGGCCCAGCCGGACATGCAGAACTGGCTGCGCCGATTGCCCCTGCCGGGCGAGACCGGCGCGCGGCTGGCTGAGATCCTGGGCCGGATCAGCGATCTGGAAGTGCTGGATGTGCTGAGCAAGAACACGGTGGTCGCGGCGGCCGGCATCGGCGGCGGGGTGTTCACCACGGTCTTCAGCATCTTCGGCATCTTCTCCATCTTCGCCGGCGTGCTGCTGATCTTCCTGATCTTCGTCATGCTGGCGGCCGAGCGACGCAGCGAGCTGGGGATGGCCCGCGCCATCGGGATGCAGCGGGGTCACCTGGTGCAGATGTTCGTCTCCGAGGGCATGATCTACGACCTGGTGGCCGCGGCCCTGGGCGTCGTCCTGGGGCTGGCGATCTCCTACGCCATGATCGGCTTCCTGGGCGGCATTTTCAACGCCGCGGCCCAGAAGGTCAGCAGCGGACTGTCCGGCAGTCTCTTCACCTTCCGCTTCGATGTCGCCCCCACGTCGGTGGTGATCGCCTACGCCCTGGGCGTGCTCTTGACCTTCGCCGTGGTCACCGTCTCCTCGTGGCGGGTCAGCCGTCTGAACATCGTCTCGGCGATCCAGGACACGCCGGTGCCGGACGGGGGCGAGCGGGGCGCGGGCAAGCTGGTCGGCCGGCTGATCACCGGCCCGCTGACTGTGGCCGCGGGCGCGTGGCTCTGCTTCGGCGGGACGGGCGGAGCCTCGGGCGTCCTGCTGCTGATCGCGCTCTCCATGCTGCTGGTGGGCGGGCTGTTGAGCGTGAGCTGGGCGCTTTCGGCCACAGCCATGCGCACCGAACGCCGGCGACGGCTGGTCTATTCAGCCATCGGCCTGGGCCTGGTGCTCATCTGGGGGCTGCCCTGGGCGACCTTGCTGCCTGGCCGGGGCTTCGACTTGCTGCAAGGGGATCCCCGCTGGACAGTCCTCGCCCTGGCGGTCAAGGGGCCGGCGCTGATCCTGGGCGGGATCCTGGTCATCATGTTCAGCGCCGACATCGTGCTGCAAACGGTGAGCCGGCTGCTGGGCGGCATCGGCGCGCTGACGCCCGTGCTCAAGACCGCCATCGCCTATCCCCTCACCAGTCGCTTCCGCACGGGCCTGGCCATGGTCATGTTCGCCATGATCATCACCACGGTGGTGCTGATGGCCGTGGTCATCCAGGCTACGGAGAGCGTCGTCACGCCGGACGCCAGGAGCAGCGCCGGCTTCGACATCCGCACATCCTTCGGCCTGCTCAGCTTCTTCGACCGGGTGACCGATCTGGAAGGGGAGTTGGCCCGGGTGCAGGACTTTCCCCATGCAGATATTGCGGCCGTGGGGGGCATCGTCAACCGCTCGCTGGACGTGCGCCAGGCCGGCCCCGGCCCGGCCGGATCGTGGCACTCGCTGGCGCTGACGGGCATGGACGCCGGCTTCATGGCCCAGGCCCGGGGGATCTACACCTTCGGTCAGCGGGCGGCGGGGTTCGCGGACGACGCCGCGGTCTGGCAGGCGCTGCAGGAGCGGGACGACGTCGCCATCGTCACCCCGTTCCTGGTAGCCAATCCCGACGAAAGACCTGACAGGTTTGCGAAACCTGTCAGGTCTGGCGGGCCTGGCGGCGGCAGCGACGGCCTGGCCGCCACCCTCAGCGGGCTGGCTGAGGAAGCCGGCTCGCAGGATGCTGCGCCGGCCACAGAGGGCGAGCTTAGCTTTCGGCTGGCCGGCTTCACCCGCGCCGATGCTCTGCCGGAGGTGTGGCTGGAGCTGCGGAACGAGTCGGGCGGCCAGGTGCGCAGCCACCGGGTGCAGGTGATCGGCGTGCTGTCGGACATCACGACGGTCAGCATGAACTCGGTCCACGTCAACAGCAAAGCGCTGGCCGCCCTCGCCGGCCAGGCCGTGCCGCCGGACGCGTTTTTCATCAAGGTGAGCGAGGGCGCGAATGTGCGGGAAGTGGCCCAGGCCGTGGAGCGGGCCTTCCTCAGTTCCGCGCTGGACGCCACGGTGATCGCAGACAGCGCCGCTCAGGGCCAGGCCTTGACCCGCGGCATCCTGCAACTGTTTCAGGGCTTCCTGGCCCTGGGGCTGCTGGTGGGCATCGCCGCCCTGGGCGTGATCAGCGCCCGCACCGTGGTGG
>DAISHS010000062.1:0-1951 GCA_036822415.1 Chloroflexota bacterium | reverse complement strand
GGGCTGCTGGTGGGCATCGCCGCCCTGGGCGTGATCAGCGCCCGCACCGTGGTGGAGCGCCGGCAGCAGGTGGGCATGCTGCGGGCCATCGGCTACCAGCCGGAAATGGTCGCGCTCTCCTTTGTGCTCGAAGCCAGCTTCATCGCCCTGGTGGGCATCGGCCTGGGCGTCGGCGCGGGCATCCTGCTGGGCCAGGCGGTCATCGGCCAGCTCTTCAGCGTCATCACGGCCGGCCGCACCCTGCCCGTGCCGTGGGGCCAGATCGGCGTCATCGTCCTGGGCGCGTACCTTTTCTCGCTGCTGACCACCATCCTGCCCGCGCTGCAGGCCGCGCGCATCTACCCGGCGGACGCGCTGCGCTACGAGTAGGGCGGAGATGCTACTTGGTCAACGCATTTGGTCTGGCTTTCGTTATACCATTTGGTAAAGTAACCAAATGGTATAACACAGAATGGACAGCGAACTCACGGAGCTTGCTCTATCAGGAGCGCGCCCGCCGGGAAGCGATTTTGAACGGTCGGGCTACCGCAGAGGACGCTGAGGTGACGCACGATAGATGATCCACAGACCGGCGCCCGCGCAGCCGATAAGCATGCGCCAGGCGCCGGTGTATCGGTGACGTTAGTCAAATGGACACCACGGGCAAAAAAGCCCGACCAGATGCGGTCGGGCCCTAACTTGCCAGAAGAGCGGATAGTCCTCACGCCACTTGCGTGTGCGGCGCAGCGCAGTCAGCGCGTTGGCTTGACCTCGTCGGTCCACGACGAGGTTACCCGCGCCACTGGTTCTCCGCCCGATCAAAAATCTCGTCAATGCCTTGCCCCGCGTAAAGCCGACGAGAAACGTCAACGTAATCCGTTGGCTCGCGGTGGAGCAGGCTCAAGAACCGCAATGCAAGCACCGGCCCCATCTCGCGGTTCAGAGCCTCGATGCCCTTGATCCTCAATTCAGTATCGCTCACCGTCATCGTCGCGTCCATCATTTCCCCACCTGCCTGACATAGTCCACCGGGTTCAGAATCGCCATCAGCAACCGTAACCGCTTCGCCTGGCGGATCAGGCCATCATCACATGTCACAAAACAGGCCGCTTCGATTTGAGCCGCGCATGCCAGGTGAAGCGCGTCTTTGGCCGCTAACCCTGACTGCGCCTGAAACGCCCGGGCCAGCGTACGAATCGCTTCAAGCGGAGCTACGCGCACCTGGCACAGCGTCGCCAGCCGGAAGGCCTCTTGCCGGCGGGCGGGAAATGGGCAAAGAATTGTCTCGTCCTCATGCATGAAAGACCAGGCCAGAGTGATCTCGCTTCTCGCTGCCCGTGCGAAGACCTCCTGGCACGCCAAAGCCTCCATCTGGATTCTCACCTGCGCTGGATCATCGAAGCCGCGTTGAAAGCAATTGTAGTCAAGATAGACCAGCGGACTGACCCTGGCGCTGTCCTGGGGGGTGGAAGATCCAATGGTTGATTCACTCATCGCGTTACTTCGACTCCTGGCACCATGTGTCCATTGTAGCCTGGCCTGGCCTCGCTGTCAAACTCAATTTGGCAGGGACCTTGCATCATGAAATACCTCGACCCGCGCTGCCTGGCAGCGGCCTTCCTGCTGCGCACATCCATCCTCGCCCGTCTGTCGGCCCGCTGCTGGGGATGGCGCTGCTGCGGGCGCGCGGGCTTGGGGACTAGCAGCGACAACCACGCCATGCGGGCCGTGGCGATGGCCGCCAGCTACCGCATCGAAGCGGAATGGGTCTGGTTCACCTGGCGTGATGATTCCCCGCCAGAACACTCGGCGGTGACGCGCAGCAGCAACCCATCCCACGCCGGCGCGCGCCGTCGCCGTCATCGTCCTGGGCGCGTACCTTTTCTCGCTGCTGACCACGATCCTGCCCGCGCTCCAGGCCGCGCGCATCTATCCGGCGGACGCGCTGCGCTACGAGTAGGGCGGAGCTGCT
>DAISHS010000061.1:0-15838 GCA_036822415.1 Chloroflexota bacterium | reverse complement strand
GCTGGGGCTGCTGTATGAGCCAGGTTCCGTTTTCAAGATCGTCACCATGGCCTCTGGCCTCGATTCTGGCAAGGTGACGCTGACCCAGAAGTTCAACGATGAAGGCGTCCTGGAGGTTGGCGAGCGCCAGATTCGCAATTCTGATCGTGAGGCCCACGGCGCCGTTACCATTCCGACCATTTTGCAGCGCTCGCTCAACATTGGCTCCGCACAGGTTGCCCTGGCCATGGGCGCCGACACTTTCTATTCCTATGTCGAGCGCTTCGGCTTTGGCAATGTCACCGGGGTTGATTTGTCGGGTGAGGTGCGCGGCATCGTCAAGAAGCCCAAAGCCAGCACGGAATGGAGTCCTTCCGATCTGGCGACCAATGCTTTTGGTCAGGGCATCAGCGTGACGCCCCTGCAGATGATCTGCGCGGTGTCGGCTGTCGCCAACAACGGCGTCATGATGCGGCCGCATGTGGTCAAGGCCATCGTGGATCATGGGCGTTGGTTCGAGATTCAACCATCACCCATGCGCGTCGCCATTTCAGCGCAGACCGCACGCCTGATGACCGATGTGCTGGTCAGTGTGGTGGAAAACGGCGGCACCAATCTAGCCGCTGTGCCTGGCTATCGCATCGCCGGCAAAACCGGCACCGCTGAGATTCCTGGGCGCACCGCCTATGACTCTGACCTGACCATTTCGACCTATGTCGGCTATGCGCCCGCGGACGACCCTCGTTTTGCCGTTCTGGTCAAACTGGATAAGACGCGGCTTTCGGTCTGGGCCGGGCACACGAGCGCACCGACCTTCCAGCGCCTGGCGCGCCGCCTGTTTACGTTGATGAACATCCCGCCCAGTGATGGATGAACCGATGATGTCATTGACTTTGTCACACCTCTTGGCTGCCTTGACCAACCAGGCGTCGAGCGCGGCTATCGCTGAACCGGGGCCGGCGATTTCAACCGTGGTGGTTGATTCGCGGCAGGTTGTGCCTGGCGCGGTGTTTGTAGCCCTGCGCGGTGAACGCACCGACGGTCATTCCTTTGTAACCGACGCCTTGCGCCGAGGAGCCGTGGCGGCCATCGTCGAGCAGGACGTGGTTTCAGAGGCTGAGTGTTGGCCCGTAGATACCCGAGCATTTACGTTCCAACGCTCAGCCTCACCTTTGACTTTACCGCCGGCCGGCCGGCCGCTCGTGTTACGGGTCGAAAACTCATTGCAGGCGCTGCAAACCTGGGCGGCGAGCTGGCGGGCTACGGTGGCCGCAGCCAGCGGCCTGCGCGTGATCGGCATCACCGGCAGTGTGGGCAAAACCAGCACCAAAGAGTCGGTGGCGGCCGTGTTGGGGCAGCGTTTTGCAACGCTGAAAAGCGTCGGTAATCAGAACAATGAAATTGGCGTGCCGTTGACGCTTCTGCGCCTGACGGCAACGGACCAGCGAGCCGTCATCGAGATGGGGATGTATTATCCGGGCGATATCGCGCTGCTTGCACGCCTGGCCCAGCCGCAGATTGGCGTCATCACCAATGTGGGGCCGGTGCACCTGGAGCGCGCGGGCAGCATCGAGCGCATTGCCCAGGCCAAGGCCGAATTGATCGAGGCGTTGCCCGCCAACGGGGTGGCTATTCTCAATCGCGATGATCCCCTGGTGATGGAAATGGCCGCCCGCAGCGCAGCGCGTGTTTTCACCTATGGGCTTGACAGCCGCGCGGATCTCTGGGCGGATGAGGTCACCAGCGAGGGCCAGGACGGTATTCGCTTCATTTTGCACTACGCGGGCGAGCATTTGCACATCAAGGCGCCGATGCTGGGGCGTCACAGCGTACACACCGCGCTGCGCGCCGTGGCCGTGGGCCTGGTCGAGGGCCTGAACTGGCAGGAAATCATCGAAGGGCTGCAAGATGTGCAGGGGCAGTTACGCCTCGTGGTGGCGCCTGGCCTGCGTGGAATCACGATCATAGATGACACCTACAGCGCCAGCCCCGCGGCCACCCTGGCCGCGCTCAATCTCCTGGCCGATCTGCCGGTCGCTCCAGAGGCGCGCCGCATCGCCGTCCTCGGCGACATGCTCGAGCTGGGCGATCATACGGAGATTGGACACCGCAAGGTGGGCCAGCGCGCGGCCGATGTCGTTGCCAAGCTGGTAACCGTGGGGCCATTGGCCCGCCTGATTGCCGATGAGGCGCTGAACGCAGGCATGACGCCGGGCAACGTGGCGCAGGTGGATGACAATGCCGGGGCTGTGGCTGTCTTGCGCGGCATGGTGCAGCGCGGAGACCTGATCCTGGTCAAAGGTTCACGCGCCTTGCATCTGGAAGAGGTCGTGGCCGCTATCAGCCGACCGGATAGCGAGAGCGCATAGCCTATGGCTTATTCATTGACCCTGGGGGCGATTGCGTTTTTTCTGGCCGTCATCTGGGGCCGCCCGTTGATCAGCCTGCTCATCCGTAATCGGATTGGCAAGCAGATTCGCATCGAAGGGCCAACGTCACACCAGGTGAAGACCGGTACGCCGACGATGGGCGGCCTGATGATTTTGATTCCAGTCATCGTCATTACCAGCGCCTTGAACATTGTCAACCTGCTCGGTTGGAACATCATCGGCCGCTCTGTCCTGGTGCCCATGACGGTGCTTTTCCTGTTTGGCCTGCTGGGCGCCATTGATGACCTGGAAGGGGTGCGAGGGCGACGCACCAAAGGCGAGGGCATCCTCGGCCGTTGGAAGGCGCTGGCGCAAGTCATCCTGGCGACGCTGGTCGTGCTCTTTTTGCATTTTGTGCTTGATCTGCGCAGCCTGGCGCTGCCAGGTCTGCGCGAGAAGATTGACATCGGTCTGTGGTACATTCCGGTGGCCGTTTTCATCGTGGTGGCCTTTTCCAACGCCGTCAACCTGACTGACGGACTCGACGCCTTGGCGGGCAGTCTGGCCGCCATTGCCTTTACTTGCTATGGCATCATCGCTTTTTTACAGCAGCAGGTGTGGCTCGTCGCTTTCTGCTTCACGCTGGTGGGCGCGATCATGGCCTTTTTGTGGTTCAACGCGCATCCGGCTGAACTGTTCATGGGCGACACCGGCTCCCTGGCGTTGGGGGCAACCCTCGCGGTGGTGGCGCTGATGACCGGCCAATGGCTCTTGTTGCCGGTGGTGGCGGGCGTTTACACGGCAGAGACGGTTTCGGTCACGCTGCAGGTGCTCTGGTTCAAGCTCTCGCGGCGCCTCTATGGTCAGCCGCGGCGCTTGTTCAAGATGGCGCCGCTGCACCATCATTTCGAGCTGACCGGCTGGTCAGAAACGCAAGTTACGCAGCGTTTTTGGTTGATTGGCATTCTTTGCGGCATGTTGGGCATTGCCCTGGCATTGCTCTGAGCAGGTAATCATGGCCTCTATTGCCCTGCACGTCAAGACCGCGCAGCCGCTGGCCGATACGGTCGGCCGTGCCATCGCGCTGGCCTTGCGCCCGGTGAGCCATGAAATTCAGACCGCGCTGGAGCAAGCGCAGCCAGAGCGAGCCTGGCGCCTGGCCCGAACCACGCTGGCGCAGGTTGGTTCGTCATTGCTGGGCAACGCCAGCGACGGCAGGGAAGGCTGCTTGCATCTGCTGGCGATCGAAATTGCAGTCAGCCCGTTGATCTGCCTGGCCGATGGCACGCTGCAAGAAGCCCTGGAGGTTTGGGTTGAGCATCGCGCCTGGCGCGTCAGCCCCGCGCAGGGACGCCGCCTGGCCGATCAGGCAGTGCAGCGCTGGAATGTCTGCGCTGACGTCGCCTGCAGCCAGCGCGTGAACTTCACCGGACATTGGGAGACCAGCGTCTGGGCGCCGTTGGCATGATGGAATAACATGATGGATTCGTCGTGGTTTAGACATAAGCACATCGTAATTTTGGGCCTGGCCCGTCAGGGCGTCGCCCTGGCGCGCTTCCTGTGCGCCGCGGGCGCGCGGGTCACCCTCAGCGATCTGCAGGCCGCCGACGCGCCGGCCCTGGCCGCAGCCCTGGCCGCGGTCGCTGAGTTGCCGGTGACGCTGGCCCTGGGCGGCCATCCGCTCGCGCTGCTTGCTGACGCCGATGTGCTCTGTTTGAGCGGCGGCGTCCCGCCTGAAATGCCGATCGTCCAGGCGGCGCGGGCACGCGGGATTCCGCTCAGCAATGACTCGCTGTTGACCTTGCAGCTGGGCGCGGCCTTCAGCGTGGGCATCACCGGCTCCAGCGGCAAGACCACCACCACGACCCTGACGGGCGAGATGCTCAAGGCCAGCGGGCTGACGACCTGGGTTGGCGGCAACATCGGCGTCCCGTTGATTGACCGCTTGGACGCCATCGGCGCGGACGATCGCATCGTGTTAGAGTTATCAAGTTTTCAACTGGAGCTTTTCGACCCGGCGCTCTGCCTGGGCGCGCCCGTCAGCACGCGCGTGGCTGCCATTCTCAACGTCACGCCCAACCATCTCGATCGCCATCCTTCGATGGCGGCCTACGCAGCCGCCAAGTACAACCTGCTGCGCCATCAGCGCCCCGGTGATGTGGCCGTCCTGGGGATGGACAATGACATCACTGGCTCGTGGTATGCCGAGGCCCTGGCTTCGGCGCAGACAGGCCGCGCCGAGATGCCGGTGCTGGGATTCAGCCTGCTGACTGAGCCTGCGGCCGGCGCCTTCTTGCGCGGCGACGCTTTGATCCTGCGCTTGCCCGGGCAGGCCGACCGGGTGATTTGCCGCCTGGCCGATGTGCGCCTGCGCGGCATGCACAACGTCGCCAATCTGTTGGCGGCCTTCTGTCTCAGCGGGGCGGCCGGCGCCCGCGCGGAGGCCATGGCGGCGGTGGCAACGACATTCACCGGCGTGGCTCATCGCCTCGAGCTGGTGCGCATCCGTGACGGGGCGGCCTGGTATAACGACTCCATTGCCACCGCGCCCGAACGCGCCATTGCGGCGCTTCATTCTTTCGACGAACCGATCGTTTTGTTAGCGGGCGGCCGCGACAAGCATTTGCCCTGGGAGCCATTGGCCCTGGCCGTGCGTGGCCGCGTGCGTCATGTCGTCACGTTTGGCGAAGCGGCTGCTTTGATCGAGCGCGCGCTGGCCGATTTCGCCGCGGCGCACCCCGCTGCGCCTGGCGCGCCGCCTGTTGTTCATCATACAGAGAGCCTGGCCGCGGCCGTGGCCCTGGCCGCAACCCTGGCGCAGCCAGGGGATGCCGTTCTGTTGTCGCCGGGCGGCACCAGCTATGATGCCTATCGCGATTTTGCCGTGCGCGGTGAACATTTTCGAGCGTTGGTCCATGCGTTGTAGCAGACGGAGTAGAACAGCATGAAGACAGCCAAGAATGTCGCCTGGCTCGATTACGGGTTGCTGGTACTCGTCGCAACCCTGATTGGCATTGGCTTTATTATGATTTTCAGCTCCAGCTATCAACAGGCTGTGATGCGCTTCGAATTGTCGCCCACCTATTTTGCCCAGCGCCAGCTGCAATGGATCGTCGCTGGCACGGTGGCCATGCTGGCCTGCGCCTTGCTCAATTACCGTCTGCTCGAACGCTATGCAACCCCCTTGCTCGGCATGATTTTGATCCTGCTGATGGCGGTGCTGCTGATTGGCGAAGAAATTTACGGCGCCAAGCGCACCCTGGCCGGCGGCTCCATCCAGCCTGGCGAGGCGGCCAAGCTCATTATGATCATTTACGCTTCGGCCTGGCTCACCAGCAAGGGCGAAAAAATCAAGCTAATTTCCTACGGCTTGCTTCCCTTCAGCGTCATCCTGGGCGTCGTTGCCGGACTGATTGTCCTGGAGCCAAACTTGAGCACGGCTGTCCTGGTGACGATTACGGCCATGACGATGTTTTTCATCGCGGGCGCGACGCCGCGTCAGGTAGCCGTTTGCGTCGGGGTGTTTTTGCTCACCTGCGGCCTGCTCTTTACCCGCTACCCTCATGCGCGCGAACGCATCGGGCAAATGATCAGCGCCGGCGGCGATCCGACCCAGGCCACGAATGAACAAATCCAGCAGTTTGGTGTTGCGTTCAAGAATGGCGGCCTGTTTGGGGTTGGTCTCGGCAACAGCGGCCAGAAAACCAACATGCCCCTGCCCTGGACTGACGGCATTGTTTCGGTCATCGGTGAAGAGTTTGGCCTGCCCGGCACGCTGTTCGTCGTGGCGCTCTACCTGGGATTGACCTTCCGCGGGCTGCGGATTGCCTCCCAGGCCAGGGACGGCTTTGGCTTTCTGTTGGCCTTCGGTATTACCATTTGGCTGGTTTTTCAGGCGATCGTCCATGTGGCCGCGGCCACCGGACTTGGCCCACTCACCGGGGTGACGCTGCCTTTTGTCAGCTATGGCGGCTCATCGCTGGTGATCAACATGGCGGCCATTGGCATCCTGATGTCTATTGCTCATGATACAGGACTTTCCCCCGCTCATGGAGTACCGGTTAATGCGCGTTTTGATTTCTGGCGGGGGTACAGGCGGTCACGTCTATCCAGCCCTCGCCGTTTGCCAGGCATTGCAAGCACGGCTCGGCGTCGCGCCGGCGGACGTCACATCCCTCGCCCCAGCCCCCGCAGCGCCGCCATCGGCCAGCGCAGCGCGCCCCGCCGTGGGCGGGCCGCGGCTCCCCGCCGCCAGCTCGCCAGCTCAGCCCGCAGCCGCTTCTTTGGGCGCAGCCGCCGTCCTGTACGTCGGCAGTGAGGATGGCGTTGAGGTGGACCTGGCGAGGCGCGCCGGCCTGCCGTTTCGGGCGATTGCTACCGGCCAGCTGCGCGGCCGCGCGCCCTGGACAGCCGCGCGCAATTTACTGCGTATGGCGCATGGGGCAGGGCAAAGCCGCGCCCTCCTGCGTGAGTTTCAGCCGCAGGTTTGTTTTGTCACCGGCGGCTATGTTTGCACGCCGGTAGCCTGGGCCGCTTACCGCATGGGCGTGCCGATTTTAATTTACCTGCCGGACGTGACGCCCGGCCTGGCCATTCGAGCCTTGAGCCGCTTGGCGACACGGGTGGCGGTTTCATTCCCGGAGGTGGCGCCCTGGTTTGCGGGCAAAGCGGTTGTCACCGGCTATCCGGTGCGCCAGGAATTTCGCGCTGCGACGACCCAGCGGGCTGCGGCGCGCGCTCATTTCAATCTGGAATCAACGACGCCTACGCTGCTCGTGTTTGGGGGCAGTCGGGGGGCGCACAGCATCAACCAGGCTTTGTTGGCTGCGCTGCCCGCGCTGCTTGAGCAAATGCAGATCATTCACATCAGCGGCGCGTTGGATTGGCCGCAGGTGGAAGCCGCGGCGGTCACCCTGCCGGTTGAACGCCGCGGCCGCTATCATGCCTTTGCCTATTTGCATGATGACATGGCGCTGGCGCTGGCTGCGGCCGACTTGGTGGTGGCGCGCGCTGGCGCCTCGACGCTGGGGGAGTTTCCCCTGTTCGGGCTGCCGTCCATCCTGGTTCCTTACCCCTACGCCGGTCAGCATCAGGATGCGAATGTGGCCTACCTGGCGCAGCGCGGCGCGGCCGTCAAGTTGAGCGACAGCGAGCTGAGCGCCGGCCTGGCGCCGCTGGTATTCAACCTGCTGCACGATCGCCCGCGCTTAGGCGAGATGGCGCGGCAGGCCGCGGCCCTGGCCCGCCCACAGGCCGCCGAGGCGATTGTAGATGAGTTGCTAAGATTGGGAGCAGCGCATGAATGATATTCAGGGTGTGCGCATTGCCCTGGTCACGATCTTTTTAATCATCATTGCGATGGCGGCTGGCTACCGTCGCGGCGCGGCGCGCGAAGGCGTCACCACGCTGTTTTTGGTTCTGTTTACTTCGTTGCTCTCAACATCAACCGGCTATGCTTTTATCACTGGACTGAATCAGCTTGGGCAGAACGTTATCCTGTTTGGGACGCGCCTGCTGGCCGCTGTCCAGCGCACGGGTGGGGCGCAGCCAGGCGCAGACGCGCTAAAAGACTTCCAGCTGGTGCCCAAAAATCAGCAGGAGGTCGTTCTCTTCGTGCTTTTCTTGCTGGGGGTTTACATTGCCTACCGTGTGGGCGAGTTTCCTGGCTTGAAGAAAATGAGTCACCCATCGGCCGGCGGCGCGCTGCTGGGACTGCTCAATGCCTACATTTTGGCGCTGATCCTGCTGCCCGACTTGCCGGACGCCGTGCCAGCGCCGCAAGCCTTGCTCAATAGCCAGCAAATGACCGCGCAGGCGGCCGAAACCTTTCGTCTCGTGGCTAGAAGTATCGGCGTGACGTTCAGCACCAGTACCCTCATGACGGCTATCATCCTCCTGGTCGCCGGCTTGATGTATTGGGCCGTGAGCGAGCTGCGATGAAGGTGGGATGACATGGGACGCATCGAAGTACTCTGGGGCATCGTCATTGCCATTTTTGTCTTGATCAGCATTGCGCGCGGCTATCACAAAGAGCTTGGTTCCACGGTTGTGATTTTGGTGGCGTTAGCGGCTCTGAAGCTGCTAGATTCTTCGCTCTCCGCGGCGATCAAGTTTGTTTTTCCGGGTGATACGCAAAAGCTGGCTTCGATGATCCTGTTTCAAGTGATCTTTATTGCAATTGTTTTTGCCGGTTACTCAGGCGAAACCCTGATTTTCAAAGGCCAACCGCGTCGCGGCTCCTCGGCGCTGTTCTTCAATATCGTGTTTGGTCTGCTCAACGGCATTTTGGTGGCTGGCACGCTGTGGTATTACCTGGCGATCAATGGTTACCCCCTGCCCAAGAACCTGTTCGACGCCTCGCAGCTGTCCAAGTTTGCCAACGATGCGATCCAATATCTACCCCCCAAGCTGCCAACGCAGTCGCTGGTGGCTTTGCTTATTTTTCTGCTGATCCTGCGGGTGCGCAAATAATCATGGATACTTCAGCCTGGCAGACCTGGTTGCAACATCCCTTGCCGGGACGCCCGCCGCGGCATATACACCTGGTGGGAATTGGCGGCAGCGGCCTTTCGGCGATTGCGCGCGTCCTTTTGCAAATGGGGTTTCAGGTCTCCGGCTCAGACCGCCAGGATAGCGCGACGCTGGCCGAGCTGCGCACCCTGGGCGCAACGATATTTGTGGGGCATGCGGCGCTTCAGGTGGCCGGGGCTGACCTGGTGCTCATTTCTTCCGCTGTACCGGCTGACAACCCGGAAGTGGCCGCCGCCCTGGCCGCCGCTATTCCTGTGGTCAAGCGTGAAGCCTTCCTGGCCGCTTTGCTGCAAACACGGACCTTGATCGCCGTCGCTGGCACGCATGGCAAAACCACCACCACCGGCATGATCGCGACCGTTCTTGCGGGGGCGGGCATGCAGCCGGGCTTCATTGTGGGGGGATTGGTGCGCAACCTCGGCGTCAATGCGGCCGCCGGCGCGGGAGATCTCTTTGTCATCGAGGCCGATGAGTATGACCACATGTTCTGGGGCTTGCATCCGACGGTCGCTGTGGTCACCAATGTGGAATGGGATCACCCCGATTGTTATCCCACAGCCGCCGACTTCGACGCGGCTTTTGTGCGCTTTGTCAGCCAGGTGCGGCCTGCTGGCTGGCTGGTGGCGTGCGCCGATGACCCTGGCGCCCAGCGCCTGGCCGCGGCCCGGGAAGCGGCCGGCGCGGCCGTGGCGCGCTATGGCTTGACGCCAGGCGCTTTACTATACGCAAAGCGGGTGGAATTTACTGCGCATGGCGGCAGCCAGGCCGAGGTTTGGCAGGGGGAGCGCGACATCGGCGCGCTGCGGTTACAGGTTCCCGGCGAGCACAATGTGCGCAATGCCCTGGCCGCGCTGGCCGCCTGCCAATGCGTTGGCGTTGCTCCTGAGACGGCGCTGACTGCACTGGCTACTTATCGCGGCGCCGGCCGCCGCTTCGAGCTGAAAGGCGAGGCGGCGCACATTCGCGTCTTCGATGACTACGCTCATCACCCCACGGAGATCCGCGCCACGTTGGCGGCGGCGCGCCATTTGGTGGATAAAGGCCGCGTTTGGGCCGTTTTTCAACCGCATACCTACAGCCGCACGCTGGCTCTGTGGAGCGAGTTTTGCCAGGCTTTTGCTGCCGCCGATCAGGTGCTCGTCACCGATATTTTTGCGGCCAGAGAAACGGACACCCTGGGCGTCAGCGGCGCCGCGCTGGCCGCGGCCATTGCGCATCCGGCCGTGCGTTACGTGACCAGCCTGGAAAGCGCGGCCGAGCTGCTGGCGCAGGCGCTGCAGCCGGGCGATTTGCTTTTGACCCTGGGCGCTGGCGATGGCTACCGGGTTGGAGAGATGGTTTTGCGCATAGTCAAAGAGCGCCGAGCGCCCCAAATTCAAGAAACAGCGGCCATTTTGACGAACGGATAAGTTGGCTTTTTTGCGATCTTGGTGTAAAATGATTTTTGAACTACAAGCAAAAAACGAAACTACCGCGCAGCAGCGCTTCGTTGCCCTAGCTCAGGCGGCCGGCTTCGCAATTTCCTTTGACGCCTCGCTTGCCGGCTATACGACATTCAAGATCGGTGGGCCGGCTGATTTGCTCGTGATCGCTTTACGGGTTCCTGATCTGATGCAGCTGGTCAACCTGGCGCGTGAGGCTGGCATCCCAAATTTTCTTTTAGGCGGCGGAAGTAATGTCCTGATCGGCGATGCCGGTGTTCGCGGCCTGGTCATTCTCAACCACTGTCGCCAGATCACCTTCGCCGAGACGGGGCTGGTGACCGCGGAGAGTGGGGCATCGCTCGCTGGCCTGGCTCGTCGCACCATTCAGCAGGGGCTGGCGGGTCTGGAATGGGCAGTCAGCGTGCCCGGAACGATTGGCGGAGCCGTGGTCGGTAATGCGGGCGCCCATGGAGGCTGTATCGCCGACAACCTGGTTTCGGCGCAGGTGCTCGACGGCGAGGGGCTGCTGACCGAGTGGCGGGCGCCGGACTTTGCCTACACTTATCGGTTTAGCCGGCTGAAGCGTCCGACTGACAGCCGCACGCGGGGCGCGGTGGTTTTGTCAGCCACCTTTCGTCTACAGGCCGCCGACCGTGAAGAACTGGAAACCCGGGCTGCGCGTTTTCTGGCCCATCGGCGGGCCACGCAGCCGATCGAAGCCAGCGCCGGCTCGATTTTTCAGAATCCGCCGGGAGACTACGCCGGACGTTTGATCGAGGCGGTCGGGTTGAAAGGGGTGCAGGTGGGAGGCGTGCAGTTCAGCCCGCTGCATGCCAATTTCATCGTCAATCTCAAAGCAGGGCGGGCGGCCGATGTCAGGGCGGCCATTGAGTTGGCGCAGCGTCGTGTACAGGCGCAATTTGGACTGACTTTGCAGCCAGAGATTTTATTCGTCGGTGAGTTTAGCGATACGGAAACCAACGACGTTGGGCAAGAGAGCGCCGATCAAAAAGAGCAGAGAAGTGTTTATGCGTAGCGGCGAACCGTTGCGGTTGCCGGATGGGAAGCCATGAATAAGCGCAAGCTGCGGATTGGGGTGTTGTTTGGCGGCAAATCGAGCGAGCACGATGTCTCGCTCGTTTCAGCGCGTTCGGTGATGGCTGCCATTGATAAATCCCGCTACGATGTGGTGCCGATTGGCATTGACCGCGAGGGGCATTGGCTTTTGGGCGGCGATCCCATGCGGCAATTAACGGCCGGCGCGTACAGCAGCCCTGTGCCTGACGAACAACTGGCCCTGGTCGCCGCAACGCCGCGGGTTGACTTTGCTTTTTTGACGAGCGACGCCGCGCTCGAATCAACCGGGGACGCGCCGTCGCCCATTGCGCCGGCGGTTGACATTATCTTCCCGGTATTGCACGGCCCCATGGGCGAAGACGGCACCGTCCAGGGCTTGCTCGATCTGGTCAACGTTCCTTATGTAGGCTGCGGCGTGCTGGCTTCGGCCGTTGGGATGGACAAGCTGATCTGCAAGGCGGTCCTGGCGGCCCACCAGCTGCCCCAGGCGCCCTACGTGGGCGTCCTGCGCCAGCGCTGGGAGACGGAGCCAGAGAGCGTGCTTGCCTGGCTGGAAGCGCAGCTGCCCTATCCCATGTTTGTGAAGCCGGCCAACATGGGTTCCAGCGTCGGCATCAGCAAGGTGCATGATCGCGTCGCCCTGGCGGCTGGTTTGACCCTGGCCGCCCGTTACGATCGTAAGTTGGTGGTAGAGCAGGGCCTGGATGCGCGCGAAATTGAGCTGAGCGTGCTCGGCAATGACCAGCCGCTGGTCAGTGTGCCGGGCGAAGTGGCGCCCGGCAACGAATTTTATGACTACGACGCCAAGTATCTGCTGAACAATTCGCAGCTGCTCATCCCGGCCCCATTGGCGCCGGCGTTGCTGCAAGAGGCGCAGGCGCTGGCGCGCGCGGCGTACCTGGCTGTGGATGGCGCCGGCCTGGCGCGCGTCGATCTGCTCCTGGAGCGGGGCAGCGATCGTTTGTTCATTAACGAGATCAATACGATGCCTGGGTTTACCAGCATCAGTATGTACCCAAAGTTGTGGGAAGCCAGCGGCCTGACCTATCGTGAATTGATCGAACGCTTGCTTGACCTGGCGCTGGCGCGTCATGCGGACAGGCAGCGCAATCTCACGACACGCTAGGGGATTTGGGTAGAGGAATTATGCCTGGCAAAAAGACCACCCGGCGCCGCCCGCCGGCCGCCCCCGCGGCTCGCTCACGGCGACAGCGCAGCTATCGTGCGAGCATCGTTGTTGGCCCGATTCGGGTGCAGCGCGAGGCCTTGCGCGGCACGGGCTGGCAATTGCGCAAATGGCCGGCGTTCCTGCTGGTGGGACTTTTGGCCGGTTTGCTGTATGTGGTGATGACGTTTGACACGTTCTACGTCTACAGCGCCGACATCCAGGGCGTGTCGCTGCTAAGCGCGGACGAGATTTACCAGGCGGCCGGCATCGAGGGCTACAACGTTTTTTGGCTCAACGAGCAGACGATTGCGGCTCACGTACTTGAGCGCACACCCTACGTGACGAGCGTCCGTGCTCGCCTGCAGCTGCCGAATTTGGTGCAGTTATCCATCAGCGAGCGTCGTCCGCGCATTGCCTGGGAGACCAATCAGGGCCAGGCCTGGGTGGACGATCAGGGGATTGCGCTGCCGCCGCTGTCGAAGGCGCCCGCGCAGCCGCTGCTGCGCCTGGTGGATTTACAGCAGGCGGCCATGATTCCACGCCCTGACGGCGAAGCGCAAGTCATTGGCCCCGGCGGCATACCGGTGGTACAGATGCAGCCGGCGGTGCTGCAGGCGCTATTGACATTGCAAACCCTGTTGCCGGGCACGCAGACCTTTTATTTCGATGCGCAGAATGGCCTGAATTTTCGCACCGTGGACGGCGTGAATGTCATTTTCGGCATGAATGGCGATCTCAATCGCAAAGTGGCTATCTTACAGGGCATTCAGCGCCAATGGAAAGATTTCGAGCGCACGCCAACTCAAATTGACCTGCGCGTGGCCGAGCGGCCCTTCGTGCGCTGACCGCAGGTTCGATAAGGAGTTTTGTTGAGTAATTTGATCGCCGGCATTGATGTCGGCACCACCAAGATCTGCGTTTTGATGGGCGAGCTGACCAGCGACGATATGGTTCACATCGTTGCTGTCGGTCAGGCGCCTTCGCGTGGATTGCGGCGCGGGGTTGTGGTTAACATAAGTGAAGCGACGGCCGCGATTGGGCAGGCGGTGGAGCAGGCTGAAGCGGCCGCGGGGCAGTCCATCGGCAGCGCGTTCGTCAGCGTCGCCGGCAGTCACATTGCCTCCCTCAGCAGTCGCGGCGTTGCGCCCGTCAGTCGGGGGCAGCGGGGCATTGGCCCCGAGGACATCAGCCGGGCGCTCGACGCCGCGCGCGCGGTGCCCATCCCGCATAACCGTGAAATCATCCATACCCTTGCTCGTTCGTGGACGGTGGATGAGCAGCAGGGTATTCGTGATCCTATCGGTATGCACGGCTTCCGTCTGGAAGTTGACGCCCATCTGATCACCGGCGCGGCTTCATCCATCGCCAACCTGGTCAGCTGCGTTACGGCGCACGACATCGAAGTGGATGAACTCGTCCTCGGCCCGCTGGCAGCCGGGGAAGCGGTGCTGACGGCCGCCGAGCGTGAAATGGGCGTGGTCGTGGCTGACATTGGCGGCGGCACGACCGATGTCGCCTTATTCTTGGAAAACGCGCTTTATCATGCCGTTGTCCTGGACGTAGGCGGCAACAATTTGACGCAGGACGTGGCGGTGATGCTGCACGCGCCTTTCAAGATCGCCGAAGCGCTCAAGGTGCGCCATGGGCATTTGCAGCCCGCGTCATTAGGGCCAGATGACATCGTGCAGGTCAGCGCCTTTGGCGATCAGGGTCAGACGAGCGTGCCACGCGCTTTTTTGGCTGAAGTGCTGGAAGCGCGCGCGGAAGAGATTTTGGAATCACTGCTGCGTGAAGTCAAGCGCAGTGGTTATGACGGGTTGTTGCCGGCCGGCATCGTGCTGACCGGGGGCGCGGCGCAGATGCCCGGCTGGATAGAGATCAGCCGCCAGTATCTGCAACTGCCGGTGCGGATCGGCGCCCCGCGCAGCAATATCAGTGGCTTGCGGGAAGAACTACGCAACCCGATGTATGCTACGAGCGTGGGCTTACTGTTGTGGGGAGCCAGGCAGCATGGCGGGAATCGCCCTCGCACCGCCGCATTGCCCTGGTTGGAGCGAGTATGGCAATGGCTGCGCAATCTGATGCCTGGATAGCCAACTTTGCAGGCCAATGGGGGTTGATGGCATGGCCCCCAGGTTGCAGACGAGTGTCGTCGCACCACAAGGGCGCACAACAGCCCGGCGGTGTGGTTTGAGAATTGGGATTAGCTCCGGCTGTCGCGGTTCGTGGATCGCGGATGACCGGCGCCCGGATCGTTGATAAAAAAACAGGTGAATGCTTGGTTACAGCTCGTAACCGGCGCTTTATACAAGGAGGCAATTCGATGTCCGCTTCAGTCGCACGTAAGACACAGCAGCAAGGTTATGTTGAAAATGTAGCCCAGATCAAGGTCCTGGGCATTGGTGGCGGCGGCTCAAATGCCGTCAACCGCATGATTGATGCTGGAATTCAAGGCGTTGAATTCATTGCTATCAACACAGACGCGCAGGCGCTCATGCTTTCGCAGGCTCCGCAGCGTCTACGGATTGGCGACAAGCTCACCAAGGGGCTTGGTTCAGGCGGCAACCCTGAAATCGGCATGAAGGCCGCCGAGGAGTCGGTGGAAGATCTCCAGGCCCTGGTCAAGGGCGCGGACATGGTATTCGTCACCGCGGGCATCGGCGGCGGCACCGGCACCGGCGCTGCGCCCGTGATCGCACGCGTGGCCCGTGAAATGGGCTCACTGACCATTGGTGTGGTAACCAAGCCCTTCTCGTTCGAAGGCTCGCGCCGCATGCGCTCAGCCGACGAGGGGATTGCCCGCCTCAAGGAACATGTAGACACCTTGATTGTGATCCCGAATGACCGGCTGCTGCAGGTTGTGGATAAGAAGGCCTCCATCGAGACCGCGTTCCGTACGGCCGATGATGTTTTGCGCCAGGGCATTCAGGGGATTTCGGAGTTGATTACGGTGCCGGGGCTGATCAATCTGGACTTTGCTGATGTGCGCACGATCATGAGCGAAGGCGGCTCTGCGTTGATGGCGATTGGCCGCGCGAAGGGTGAGAATCGGGCCAAAGATGCGGCCGAGCAGGCAATTCACAGCGCGCTGCTTGATGTCTCCATTGATGGCGCCCAGGGCATCCTGTTCAACGTCACCGGCGGCGCCGACCTGACGCTGTTCGAGGTTAACGAGGCTGCTGAGATCGTTCGCGCCGGCGTGCATCCTGAAGCCAACATCATCTTTGGCGCGGTGATTGACCCAAGCATGAGCGACGAGATTCGGATCACCGTCATTGCCACCGGTTTCG
>DAISHS010000060.1:8240-15884 GCA_036822415.1 Chloroflexota bacterium | reverse complement strand
AACGATTGCAAAGTCCACCTGCGTGGACTACACCCCGAAACTGAAATGCACCCGCAGCAGGCCAGTGAGACAAGCCTATTGCGATTTAAGCTCAGTCCACAGCTTTTCGATCAAGGGTGTGGTTGCGCCCAGGTCGCGCAGAAACTCCAGTTTCCCCATCACGTCGGCCGGCGGGTAAATACTGGCATTGTTGATGATGTCTGGATTGATCAACGCTTTGGACGCCTCATTGGGGCTGGCATAGTAGGTGTAGTTTGTCAGCCGCGCGCCGATGTCTGGGCGCAGGATGAAATTGATGAAAATTTCGGCCGTGTACTGATTGGGCGCGTCGTTCGGCACGGCCATGTTGTCAACCCAGATTGTGGTGCCTTCTTTGGGCACAATGTAGGTCAGATCAGGATTGGCTTCGATGGCTTTGGCAAATTCGCCGCTGAAGCCGTGACTCACGGCCACCTCGCCCGCTTGTAGAACATCGGCAAAACTGGCGTTGTCGAAGGTGGTGATGCACGGCTTGATGGCGCTTACGATCTCTTTGGCTTCTGACCAATGCGCCGGATCGGTGTCGTTCATCGAGTAGCCCTTGAGCTTGAGCGCCGCGCCCAGCACCTCGCGCGCATCGTTGAGCATACTCAGCCCGCCAAAGCCGCACGCCTTCTTGGCGTCGAAGATGTCTTCCCAGCCGTCAATCGGCTCCTTCACCCGTTTGGTATTGTAAGCCAGGCCGGTCGTCCCCCACTGGTACGGCAGCGACATCTTTTGCTCCGGGTCATAAGGCGGATTGTGGAAGATGGGCATGATGTTGGCGGCGTTGGGAATGTGGCTAAAATCGAGCTCGGCTAATAAATTCAATTCACGCATGATCGCGACCATGTAATCGGAGGGTATGATCAGATCGTAGCCGCTGGCGCCGGCCTGCAGTTTGGCCAGCAAATCTTCATTGCTGGCAAAGGTATCCTGCACCACCTTGACCCCACAGGTCTGTTCGAACTCGGCCAGAATGGCGTCATCCATGTAGTTGGCCCAATTATAGAAGTGCAGGGTCTTGGCCAGTTTGCTCTTGTCGCCGCAGGTCGCGGCCGCGTCTCCCGGCTGGTTCAGCGCCGTTGGCGAGGTCGCCGCCGCAGGCGTTGCGGTCGGTGGGTTGGCGCCGGCCTGACAAGCGGTCAGGATCAGGCTCAGCAAGATCAAGCCCAGCAGGCCTCGTCTCCACAGCCGATTGATAGATGGCAAGTAACGCATGATAATCCTCCTTTGATCTTGCCGCAGCGTCAAGCGCGCCGCTGCAACAGCAACGACCCCACGACAAGCGCCACCGACGCCATGAGCATCAGCGCCGAAAGCGCGTTGATCTCTGGGGTCACGCCGGTTTTGATCATACCGTAAACCTGGATGGGCAGCGTGGTGGTGCCGGGGCCGGTGGTGAAAAACGTAATGACAAAATCGTCCAGCGACAGGGTGAAGGCCAGCAAAGCGCCGCCGATAATGCCTGGCATGATGAGCGGCAGTGTCACCCGGCGAAAGGTCTGCCATTCGTTGGCGTACAGGTCCTGCGCCGCCTCTTCCAGGGTGCGATCGAGGCCGGCCACCCGTGCGCGCACGACGACAGCCACGTAGGAGACGCAGAAGGCGACATGCGCGAGGATGACGGTGCCGAGGCCAAGCTGAACATGCGTCAGGATGAAGAAGAGCAGGAGCATGACGGCCATGGCAATCTCTGGAATGATGATGGGCAGGTAGAGCAAGGCGTCGAACGAGAGTTTGCCCCAAAAGTCGTAGCGTTCGAGCGCGAGGGCGGCCATCGTGCCGATGACGGTGGAGATAACGGTGGCGAGAAAGGCCACGAGTAAGCTGTTGCGCAGCGCCAGCCCAATGGCGCGATCGTTGAAGAGCACCTGATACCAGCGCAGGGAGAAACCTTCCCAGGATGAGGCGTAGCGCGAGGCGTTGAACGAAAACAGGATCAGGATGACAATCGGCGCGTACATGAACAAGTACATCAGCCAGGCGTTGAGCTGCAGGGACGGTTCGAGCAGACGGCCGAACCAATTCCCGCGCATGCGCAGGGCCATGGGCGCTGTGGTGACCGGGGCCGTCATACGGATGCTGTCCAAAGGGTGGTCATACGCTCGTGCGTCCTCCTTGTCGGAAGTAAATCAAGGTGCCGATGAGCATGAGGGCCATGAGCACGAAAGAGACCGCAGAACCAAACGGCCAGTCGCGTGCAGTCAGGAATTGCTGCTGAATCAGGTTGCCGAGCATCACCGTGCGCGCGCCGCCGAGGATGTCGGGGGTGACGAAGGCGCCCAGGCAAGGGATGAAAACCAGGAGTGAACCAGCCAGGATGCCAGGCATCGTCAAGGGCAGGATGATACGGCGAAAAGCCTGAAAATCATTGGCATAGAGATCATTGGCGGCCTGCACCAGGTTGAAATCGAGGCGCTCGACGGCTGCATAGATGGGCAGCACCATCTCCGGCAAATACGAATAGACAAGCCCGACCAGGACGGCAAACTCATTGAAGAGCAGCGGGACGGGCTGATTGGTCAACCCCAGGCTCATGAGCAGCGAGTTGATCGGGCCTTCGTTGCTCAAGATCACGCGCCAGGCATAGGTGCGCACCAGGAAGTTAGTCCAGAAGGGAATCACCAGCAGCAGCAAGAGGATGCCGCGCCGCTGCGGTCCGCGCCGCGCAATGAAATAGCCCAAAGGGTAGCCCAGGGCCAGGCAAAGAATGGTGGTCAGGGCGGCGATGCGCAGCGAGCGTATAAAAATACGCACGTAGAGCGAATCGAAGACGCGGGCGTAGTTGCCCAGGTTGAAATCCCAGATCACCTGGCCATAGACGCCGCGCGTCAGAAAGCTGTAGATGAAGACGATCACCAGCGGGATGGCAAAAAAGAGGGTCAGCCAGAGCAGCGCGGGCGCCACGAGTCCTAACACAGGCAGCAGGCGGCTTTGACGGAGACGGTTTGTCAGGTCAGTCATCGCCGCTTAGCCCTTCAACCCCAGGGCGTTTTCAGGGCGCCAGCTCATGAAGGCGCTGTCGCCCGGCGCGTAGTAGGCCTGGGCGTCCAGCGTGGAGATCGTGTTCTGCTCCCAGACATCGAGCCGTCGCCCGCTGCCATCGCGCACGATGATGCGGGTGTCCGAACCGACGTAGGCGATCATTTCGACGGTGACAGGAAATACATTGACCGTGCGATTCGGCCGCTGGTCGTCCAGGCGAATTTTTTCTGGGCGGATAGAAATACTGACCGTGTCGCCGGCCTGCACGCCAGGGCCATGCTGTCCGACGATAGCGCCGTAGCCTTCGGCCTCCATCGTGCAGAAATCGCCATCCATCTCGGTGACAACGCCGGTCAGGAAATTGGTTTCGCCAATGAAATCGGCCACAAAGCGGCAGTTGGGGCGCTCGTAAATCTCCAGCGGCGACCCCACTTGTAACACCTGCCCCAGGTTCATGACGGCGATACGGTTGGACATGGTCAGGGCTTCCTCCTGGTCGTGAGTGACGAACACGAAGGTGATGCCAACCCGCTGCTGCAGGGCTTTAAGCTCAAGCTGCATTTCTTTGCGCAGCTTTTGATCGAGCGCGCCCAACGGCTCATCGAGCAAGAGTACTTCCGGTTCGTTGACCAGCGCGCGGGCCAGGGCCACACGCTGCTGTTGACCGCCGGAGAGCTGCTTGGGGCGTCGCGCCTCCATGCCGGGCAGGCGCACCAGCTCCAGCACCGCGTGCACACGGCGTTCGATTTCGGCATGCGGCAGGCGTCGCATTTCCAGGCCGAAGGCGATATTCTGCGCAACCGTCATATGCGGGAAAAGCGCATAATTCTGAAACACAGTGTTCACCGGCCGCTCGAACGGCGGCCGCTGCCCCATTTCCTGGCCGTGGATGAAAATTTCTCCACGCGTCGGTTTGTCCAACCCGGCAATCATGCGCAGCGTCGTTGTCTTGCCGCAACCACTGGGGCCTAACAGTGAGAAAAACTCACCGTCCTGGATTTGGATGGAAACGTCATCAACGGCAACGACCTCGTTACCCTTGCCTGTTGGACTGATGAAGCGTCGAGTAATATGGCGCAGTTCAACGGCGACTTCGGTCATTTCCTCCTCGGCAGCTGTGGGTTAGGGCCAGACAAGTATACTACACCTTGATTCAGAAGTAAAACGACCGTATTTGCTCACGGTTTGCCGTGCAGCAGCAACCCGGGGGCTGGCTGCGCGGCGGGGAAGGGCGCGAGGCTCTCTGCCGTGGCAAACGGTTTTGGCGTCTCTCCTGAAATTCTTTTGACATCCGCTGGCCTTCATGGTATCATTGTGACCGATCTCTTTAGCACTCTGTTGGTAAGAGTGCTAAGAATTGAATGGTATAGCACAGGGATGTATGGCAGATGAGCTAAGCGCCCGTCGGCGCACGATCATGGGATTGGTGATTCGGGAATACATTGCGTCGGGTGTTCCCGTCGGTTCGCGCGCCATCCTGGACCGCTATGAGTTAGGCGTCAGCCCGGCGACTATTCGCAATGAAATGGCCGCGCTGGAGGAATTGGGCTTTTTGACCCATCCGCACACCTCGGCCGGACGGGTGCCCACCGAAGAAGGGTACCGTTTCTTTGTCGAACATCTCCTGGGCGACATGACCCTGCCGTCGGAAGAGCGGCTGCTCATCCGCCATCAGTTCGGTCAGGCGCGGGCCGAGATGGATCATTGGGTGAAACTCGCTGCGGCGGTGTTGGCGCATACGGTGCGCAACGTGGCCCTGGCGACGCCTCCCAAAGCGGCCTACAGCCGTTTCAAGCGCGTGGAGCTGATCGAAATTCGCGACGGCATCGTGCTCCTGGTGCTGGTGACGATGGAAGGCAGCGTCAAGCAGCAAATGCTCAACTTGCCGCTGCTGCAAGACGATCTGCACCGCGTTACCAACGAGCTAAACGAACAGTTGACCGGCCGCACGGCGACCGAGATCCGCGCGCAAACCCTTTTCTTGAGCCAATGGGCGGCCGATGTCGCCAATCTGTTGATTCCCATCATGGTCCGGCTTGATTCACGCGTGAGCGACATTTACCGCGAGGGTTTGAGCCATGCCCTGGCCGAGCCGGAGTTTGCCGAAGGCGATATGATCCGGCGTGTGGTGGAGATCATCGAAGCGCAGCCGCTGCTGGAAAGCATCGTAGCCAAGACACGCGAGAGCGACGGCGTTCAGGTCATCATCGGCGGCGAGGGGCGCTGGCGCGAGCTGAGCAACGTCAGCCTGGTGCTGTCGCGCTACGGCGTGGATGATGACACGACCGGCGTGCTGGGGGTGCTGGGGCCTTTACGCATGCCGTATGGCCGCACCATCAGCGCGGTGCGCTATGTGGCCGCCCTGATGAGCGAATTGCTGCGCGAGTTTTACGGTTAATCAGGTCGCCAACTTTCGGAAAAGTTGACAACGCTGAAAAATAGGAACGTGGGAGACATGATGACAGACGAGTTGAAAGCAAACGATGGCCTCACGCCAGAGGCCAGCGAGACGCCGCCCCTGGTCGAGCCGGCGGCAGAGGCCGCCGACGCTCTGGCGGCGCTGGAAGCTGCCCTGCAGGCTGCGCAGGCCGAAGCGGCCGATTACAAGGACCGTTGGTTGCGCGCCACGGCTGAGGCGCAAAATATGCGCCGGCGTTTCGAACGCGAGCGCGCCGACCTCATCAGCAACGCCAATGAACGGCTGCTGCTGCGCATCTTGCCGGTGCTCGACGATACAGACCTGGCGTTTGTCAATATCCCGGCCGATTTGAACGAACAGGATCAGAAGTGGGTCAGCGGCTTTGCCCTGATTCAGCGCAAGTTGAACAACACCCTGCTCAGCGAAGGCCTGAGCCTCATCGAGACCGAAGGTCAAAATTTCGACCCGACCTTGCATGAAGCGATCACGCATGAGGCAGCAGAGAGGTATCAAACCAATCAGATTATTGGCGAAGTGCGTAAGGGCTACAAACTAGGTGAGCGGGTTTTGCGGCCAGCGTTGGTGCGTGTGGCGCAGTAGCGCAAGAAAGAGACAAGGAGAATTTAGCACATGGGAAAAATTATCGGCATTGACCTGGGGACAACGAATTCGGTGGTAGCTGTGATGGAAGGCGGCGAGCCGGTTGTCATTCCGAGCAGTGAAGGCGCACGCCTGGTGCCGTCCGTTGTGGCCGTCAACCCCAAAACAGGTGAACGGCTGGTGGGCCAGGTCGCCCGGCGCCAGGCCATTACCAATCCAGACAACACCATCTTTTCGGTCAAGCGCCTGATGGGGCGCAAGTTTGCCGACCCGCTGGTGCAGCGCGCACGTCAGGTGCTTCCCTACAAAGTGGCCGATAAGCAAAACGGCGACGCCTGGGTAGTCATGGGAAGCAAGGAGTATTCACCGCCAGAGATTTCGGCCATGATCCTGCAGAAGCTCAAGGCCGATGCCGAGGCTTATCTGGGCGAGCCGGTGACCGAGGCGGTCATTACGGTGCCGGCCTATTTCAACGATAGCCAGCGCCAGGCCACCAAAGATGCGGGCAAGATCGCCGGCCTCAATGTCCTGCGCATCATCAATGAACCGACCGCCTCCTCCCTTGCCTATGGCCTGGACAAGAAGAAGGACGAGAAGATTGTGGTCTATGACCTGGGCGGCGGTACGTTCGACATCTCGATTCTGGATGTGGGCGACGGCGTCTTCGAGGTGCTCTCCACCAATGGCGATACCTTCCTGGGCGGCGATGACTTCGATCAGCGCGTGATGGACTGGATCGCCGACGAGTACAAGAAAGAGCAGGGCATTGACCTGCGCCAGGACCGCATGGCGCTGCAGCGTCTCAAGGAAGCGGGCGAGAAGGCCAAGATCGAGCTTTCGACCGTGATGCAGACCGAGATCAACCTGCCGTTCATCACGGCCGATGCCAGCGGGCCGAAGCACCTGACGATGACCCTCACGCGGGCGAAGCTGGAGCAGCTGACCGGCGACCTGATCGAGCGCACGATTGTGCCGGCGCGTCGCGCCCTGGAAGATGCCAAGCTGACGGTCAAAGACATTGATGAGATCGTCCTGGTCGGCGGCATGACGCGTATGCCGGCCGTTCAGGATGCCGTGCGCCGCTTGTTTGGCAAGGACCCGCATAAGGGCGTCAACCCCGATGAAGTGGTGGCGGTGGGCGCAGCCATTCAGGCCGGCGTGCTCAAGGGCGAGGTCAAGGATGTTCTCTTGCTCGATGTCACCCCCTTGACGTTCGGCATCGAGACGCTGGGCGGTGTGATGACAGCCCTGATCGAGCGCAATTCCACCATCCCGACCAAGAAGAGCCAGATCTTCTCGACCGCGTCAGACATGCAGACGAGCGTGGAGATCAAGGTTTTCCAGGGCGAGCGCCCGATGGCTGCGGACAACAAGATGTTGGGCAACTTCATCCTGGACGGCATTCCGCCGGCCCCGCGTGGAATGCCCCAGGTCGAAGTGTCGTTCGACATTGACGCCGATGGGATTCTGCACGTGACGGCGAAGGACAAGGCGACCGGACGCGAGCAGCAAATCCGCATCACGGCCTCCAGCGGTTTGAGCAAGGATGAGATTGACCGCATGGTCAAGGAAGCCGAGCTTCATCGCAGTGAAGACCAGCGCCGCAAGGATGAGGTGGA
>DAISHS010000060.1:0-8140 GCA_036822415.1 Chloroflexota bacterium | reverse complement strand
CGCAGCGATGATGACTTCATCGAGGGCGAGTTCCGTCCGACCTGAGACGCGGCGCGACCAGGGTAAACCAATGAAAGTCGGAGGCCAACCGGGGCAAAACCTGGCCTCCGGCTTCTTTTTGATTGACATCCCGCGCTCTGGATTGTACAATGTCACCCGGACAGCGGCAGCCCGTTGGCGCGCGACGACCCATGTTTGCGAAAATGACGACCTGGATAGACCATGACTCAATCACCATCTGTGCCCATTGAACTGAACCCGGAACCACCCCGCCATGACTGGCGCCATGAACACCTGACCTCCGGCCGGCGGCCAGACTGGCTGCGCGTACGCGCGCCCGACAGTACGAAATACTACGAGTTGAAGGGTTTATTCCGCGGCAAGACCCTGCACACCGTGTGCGAAGAGGCCGGCTGCCCCAATATCGGCGAATGTTGGAATGCAGGCACGGCCACGTTTCTCCTGCTGGGCGATACCTGCACGCGCTCGTGCGGCTTTTGCAAGATCAAAACGGGGCGCCCCACGTTTTTGGACTTGCAGGAACCACAGCGGGTGGCCGATTCGGTCGAGGCCATGGGCCTGCGGCATATCGTGCTGACATCGGTCAACCGCGATGAACTGCCCGACGGCGGCGCCGGCATCTTTGCCGAGACCATCCGTCGCATCCGCGAGCAGATGCCGCAGACGACCATCGAAGTGCTTATTCCTGATTTCATGGGCAACAGGGACGCGCTGGACATGGTGATGCAGCAACGGCCCGAAATTCTGAACCACAACGTTGAGACCGTGCCGCGGCTCTATCCACGCGTGCGGCCGCAGGCCAAATACCCACGCTCGCTGGACGTGCTGCGCCAGGCCAAAGTGATGGATCCGGGCGCGCTGACCAAGTCTGGCATGATGGTGGGCCTGGGCGAGCGCTGGGAGGAAGTCCTGCAGGTGATGGACGACTTGCGCGCCCACGATGTGGACATCATCACCATCGGCCAATACTTGCAGCCGAGCCGTTTTCACCTGCCTATCGAGCGCTACTACACGCCGGAGGAGTTTGCGCAGCTGCGGGCCGCGGCCGAGGTGCGTGGCTTTCCCTGGGTGGAATGTGGGCCGTTGGTGCGTTCATCCTATCACGCTGAACGCGCCGCGGCCAGCGCGCCGCGCTTGCAGCGCCGCGACGCCGCGATCGGGTCATGACGCGCTCTGGCCGCCTAAGCAGCATCCAGAAATTGATGCAGAACTTGCTCGATCTGCGGCTGCAAAGCGTCCCACGTCGCCTCGGGCTGTTTGTTGACAGTAACAAAGTCGCGTGTCCAGAACACATTGGTCACGCCGGGCAGGGCAAACAGCGCGGCCGCCAATGGCTCAGCCGCGGCCGCGGCGGCCGTGCGAAACGAATGTTGGTCTGACCAACGCACGCGCTCGAGCTGAAACTTGAGCGCATTGGGATTGGGTGTTAGCTTGGCTTGCATAGGTTTCATATTCTAACACAGGGCCAGCCGAACCCAGAAAATGATGACGAAACTTTTTACAACGAAAGACCTAACCATGCCATATCCAAAAATTGATATCCTGGACTGGGACACCATCCAGCCCTTCGTAGATCATCTGCAGGCCGCTGAATTGACTGCGGCCACGGCCGCGGCCTGGCTGCAGGCGTGGAGCGATCTGACCTCTGCCCTGTACGAAGCCAGCGGGCAAATTTATCGCGCTATGTCCGAAAACACAGCCGACGCCGAAGTCGAGGCCCGTTTCAATCGCCTGGCTGAGGAGATCATGCCCAAAGTATCCACGGCCAATCAGACCTTGAAGCAGAAGTTCCTGGCGTTGACCGATTTCGCGCCCACGGCCGATACGGAAATGCTGCTCAAGCACTTCCGCAGCGAGGCCAGCATCTTCCGCGCTGAAAACATTCCCCTGGAGACCGACCTGACCAAGCTGAGCAATGCCTACGACAAAGCCGTAGGCGCGATGACCATCGAGTGGGAAGGTCGAACCGAAACCCTGCCCCAGGTTGGCTTGCACCTGCGCGCCCAGGACGCGGCCGAGCGTGAGCGCGCCTGGCGCCTCCTGATGGATCGTTTTCTGGCCGATCGCGAGCAGCTGAACGAGCTTTACCTGACCATGTTGCCCAAACGTCGGCAGATGGCGCGCAACGCCGGCTTTGCCACGTTTCGGGACTACATTTGGCAGGCTTATGGCCGCTTCGATTACACACCCCAGGACTGCTTCGCGTTTCATGATGCCATCGAGCACGAGGTGGTTCCGTTAGCCACCGCGCTGTATCAGCGCAAGGCCGCGCAGTTGGGGCAGCCGACCCTGTGGCCGTGGGATACCGAGGTTGACACCGCCGGCGCGCCGCTGCAACCCTTCAGCGATGTGGCCGAGCTGGAAGCCGGGACGCAGCGCATGTTCGACCAGGTGGACCCGGCGTTGGGCCAGCATTTTGCCGCGCTGCGTGATGGCTTTTTGGACCTGGCTTCGCGGCCGAACAAGGCCCCTGGCGGCTACTGCGCCAGCTTCCCGGTCAGTGGGCGTGCGTACATCTTCATGAACGCGGTGGGGACGCATGATGACGTGCAAACCCTCTTGCACGAGGGGGGCCACGCCTTCCACTTCATGGAATCGGCGCGCCAACCGTTGTACTGGAATGTCAACGGCCCCATCGAGTTCTGCGAAGTGGCTTCCATGGGGATGGAACTGCTGGCGGCGCCGTACCTGGCGCGCGGTCAGGGCGGTTTCTACGCCGAGGCTGATGCGCGCCGCGCCTATGCCGAAAAGCTGCGCAGCATTGTTACCTTCCTACCCTACATGGCCGTGGTAGATCGTTTCCAACATTGGGTCTATGCCGAGGCGCCAGAGCAGGTCACCGCGGCCGATCTGGACGCCAAGTGGGTCGAATTGTGGGATCGCTTCATGCCGGGCATTGACTATCGCAACCTGCAGGCGCAAAAGGCAACCGGCTGGCATCGCAAGGGGCATATCTTCGGCGCGCCGTTCTATTACGTGGAGTATGGGCTGGCTGAGATGGGCGCGCTGCAGGTGTGGCGTAATGCGCTGCACAATCAGGCCCAGGCCGTGGCCGATTACCGGGCCGCGCTGGCCCTGGGGGGGACGCGTCCCCTCCCCGCGCTCTTCCAGGCGGCCAATGCCCGCTTCGCCTTCGACCGCCGCACCGTGGGCGATCTGATGCAGCTGATCTGGCGCAAGCTGGATGAATTGGCGCCCCAAAATTGACGCCAACGTCACTTAGAGGCCGGTCCCGGACAACGCGGCCCGCTTCTAAGTGACGCCTGCCGACTTTACCAGGTCTGAATGTCCAGGTCTTTCTGCCCTTCCCACAGCAGAATACAATAGCCATCCGGGTCGGCCACGAGCATTTCGATGGCGCCCCAGGGCTGCCTGCTGGCTTCCTGCAGGACCTGCCCGCCGGCGCGCTCGATCAGCTGTCGGCGCCGCGCCAGGTCGCTGGCATGAATTTGCAGCGCGATTCCCGCGCCGTGGAAGGCGGCCTCTGGCGGCCAGGTTGAGGCGAGACGCGGGTCAACCTGCTGCCGGGCGTGCAGGTGAATTTCGACATCGCCCAGGCGCAGGGCCAGGAAGCTATCCGTGTCGCCGTAGTCGAAGAGCGGCGCCGCGCCCAGGCTGTCCCGGTAGAACGCCGCGCTGCGCGCCACGTGGGTGACATAAAAAATGATTGCCGTCAAGCGTGAAGCTCGCATGGGTTGGACTGTACCATAAGTTTGGACTCCTGACAAGCGCCCGTGGCCTGAAGAGACGCGCATTGACGAAGACGAGAAAGGAGCGATGACAGGTGCCGCCATCACGCCGCAAACCCGGGACGACGACCACCAGCTTTGGCTCGCCAGGGCGTGTCAATCATGACGCCACGCCGTTCTATGCCAGCCGGCTGTACGAAGAGCTGCCGCTGCTGGAAGCGCAGGATGCGACGCCTTATGCGGAAAACCCCCTGCCCGCGTCAGCGCTGGACGCCGTTTTCTGTAAGAGCTGCGAGGCGATGGATGACTTGCCCGATGCCAGTGTGCACCTGATGGTCACTTCGCCGCCGTACAACGTGGGCAAACAGTACGATGATGACCTCTCCCTGCCGGAGTACCTGGCTTTTCTGACGCGTGTCTGGCGTGAAGTCAAGCGGGTGCTGGTGCCGGGCGGCCGCGCCTGCATCAACGTCGCCAATCTGGGACGCAAGCCCTATATTCCACTCCATGCCTTCATCCTTGAATCCATGCTCGACCTGGGCTTTTTGATGCGCGGCGAAATCATCTGGAACAAGGCCGCTGGCGGCAGCCCTTCCACCGCCTGGGGCAGCTGGATGTCGGCCACCAACCCCACGCTGCGCGACGCCCACGAGTATATCCTGGTTTTTTCCAAAGGCGCCTATGCCCGTCACAACCCCGGCCGCCAGAACACGATCACGCGTGAGGAATTCCTGGAGTATACCAAGAGCGTCTGGAATTTTGCGGCGGAGGCGGCGAGCAAAATCGGTCATCCCGCGCCATTTCCGGTGGAACTGCCGCGGCGCCTGATTCAACTTTACACCCTGGCCGATGAGGTAGTGCTCGACCCGTTCATGGGCAGCGGGCAGACGGCCATTGCGGCCCGCAAGAGCGGGCGCCATTTCGTCGGCTATGAGATCAACCCCTCCTATGTGGCGCTGGCCGCGCGGCGTCTGGCCGACGTCTATTTCACACCGGCGCCGGCCAATGACGCGCAAGCGCCGATCGTTGCCCTCAACGGAGACAACCCATGACCTATCAGGCGGTCATCTTTGATTTTGGCGGTGTGCTGGTGCGCACTTTTGACCACAGCGGGCGCCGGCGCTGGGAGCAGCGGCTGGGGCTGCCGCCCGGCGGCGCCGAGCAGCTGGTGTTCGCCTCGATGCAAGCCCGGCAGGCCACGGCCGGCGGCGCGCCGGCGTCCGCCATCTGGGAACACGTGGCGCAGACCCTGGGCCTGGACGCGGCGCAGCTGCAGCAGTTTCGTCACGATTTCTGGGCGGGCGATCGGCTGGATACCGAATTGGTGGACTATCTACGGCGTTTGCGGCCAACCTACAAAACGGCCATCTTGAGCAACGCCTGGTCCAACGGCCGTCGCGTCATCGCCCAGGATTATGGCCTGGGCGACGCGGTGGATGAAATCATCGTGTCGGCCGATGAGGGCGTGGCCAAGCCCGATGCGCGTTTGTATGCGGCGGCGGTGCAGCGGCTGGGCGTGCCTGCGGCCGCGGCCATCATGGTGGATGATTTTGTTGATAATGTCAACGGGGCTGTGGCCGCCGGATTGACGGGGGTGCTTTTCTCTAACACCGCCCAGGTGATGGCCGACCTGAACGCGCTTCTCAACCCCGCTCATTTTTAGGCGCGCACCCAATCAACACGGAGAAACGCATCGTGCAAAAACCTGCTGAATCGCGCCCGTTGAGCGTGTGCATGTTGAGCGTGCATACCTGTCCGCTGGCTACGTTGGGCGGCAAAGAAACGGGCGGCATGAATGTCTACGTGCGCGATCTCACGCGTGAGCTGGCGCGCCGTGACATCATCGTGGACGTTTTCACGCGCTCGCAGGATGCCTGCGTGCCGCGCGTCTCGCACGAGCTTGGCCCCACCGCGCAGGTGGTGCATATCCCGGCCGGTCCTGAGGCGCCGGTGAGCAAAGAGGAAATTTTCGACAACCTCGGCGAATTCGTCAGCAACGTGCGCCGCTTTGCCGCGGCGCAGGGACGCCATTACGATCTGATTTACAGCCATTACTGGCTCTCCGGCCTTGCGGGCTGGCGGCTGCAGGATGGCTGGGGCAACCTTCCCTTGCTGCAGATGTTTCACACCCTGGGGCACATGAAGAACCAGGTCGCGCGCGCCAGCCATGAGTTTGCCTCTGACCTGCGCATCCACAGCGAATGGAAGTTGATGCAGCACGCCGATCGCATTGTGGCCGGCAGTCCGCTGGACAAGGCGCAGATGGCGTGGCTCTATGGAGCCGATCTGAACCGCATCGAGGTCATTCCGCCTGGTGTGGACACCACACGTTTCTATCCGCGCGACAAGGCGGAGGCGCGGCAGCGTCTGGGGCTTGATTTGGAGCGGCGCTTGATCCTCTTTGTGGGGCGCATCGAGCCGCTCAAAGGCATTGACACCCTGCTGCAGGCCATTGCTTACCTGGAGCGCGACGCCGACAGCGACTTGGGCTGCGACTGCCTTTCGGTGGCGATCATTGGCGGCGACGCCAGTGTGCCGATGGAGCAAATGACGGCTGAGATGCAGCGCCTGCACTTGATGCGCAGCGCCCTGGGCATCGAGGATTTGGTGGCCTTTCTGGGGAAGCGCGATCAGGATGCGCTGCCTGACTACTACGCCGCGGCCGATGTCCTGGTCATGCCCTCGCATTACGAATCGTTTGGCATGGTGGCCCTGGAAGCAATGGCCTGTGGCACGCCGGTCATTGCCAGCCGCGTGGGCGGGCTGACCTACACCGTGCGCGATGAGGAGACTGGCCTGCTCGTGCCGGATCGTGACCCGCAGGCGTTGGCGATCGCCATTCATCGTGTCATCAAACGTGATGACCTGCGCTGGAAGCTGGAAGCCAATGCCGCGCGCGTCGCGCGCGAATTCAGCTGGCCGATCATCGCCGACCACATCCTGGACCTATACAGGGATGTGCAGGGGACGATGCGCCGCCCGGCATAGCCGCGCGGCCTACCTGCCGGGCTTATGCCTTTGTGGGCGCACCGCAGGCGCGACAGAAGCGATCCCCTGGCTGCAGCGGCTGGCCGCACTGCGTACAAAAACGCGGCGGGGCTGGCGCTGCGCGCGGCGGCGGCGCGACCGCTTGTTGGCCCGGCGGCGCCGTCTGGGGCGATGGCGGGCGCGGCTTCGAGGGCGGACGTGAGCTGCGACGGCGGCGGCGGGAGGTCGCGGCGCGCTGGCGCACTCCCCACCATCCCAGGGCTGCCACGACCACAGCCGCAGCGAGGATAGCCACGATAGTCACCGGTGTTGCCAACAGCCCTGCGGCGCTGGAGTTAGCTGGCGCAGGCGTCGCGGCCGGGCGCGCCGCGCCGATGGCATCCGCCGAAAGCTGCGAGCTCGATTTGGTGTAGCTGAGCGCCAACGTGAGCGGCTGACCCGCCGCCACCGCGCCCAGGTTGCCTTCCTGATAGATCAGCCCCAGGTCGCCGGCGCCGGTCGTTTGCAGCGCCGGTGTGGTGCGCACCTGGCTGGCGCCGGCCGGTTCCTGCACCCGTACCGTGACCTGTTGCGCGGCGTAATCGGCCTGCCACTGCCAGGTAAAGCTGCGCGTGCTGTTGTTGATCGCCAGGTTGTTGTCGTAGTATTCGAGCTGGAAGGCGCTGGCGGTTGCCGTCAGCTTGACCTGCGTCTGCGCGCCGACCGGCGTCGTGCTGAAGGCGGCGTTGAGCAGCCCGTCGTTGGCGTCCTTCACGGCCGCGGCAAAGACGGTGGCCGTCCCTGGAATCGTCAGCGTCAGCTCCGCCGGCAGAATGACCGTGGGCGGCAGGACGCCGGCCAAGATGACAAGCACCGCCGGTTGGTCATATTCGGGCCAAAGCTCGATGTGCCACGACGTGAGCGTCAGTGCGCTTTGCGCCTGCACATTGGCGCTCAGGCTGAGGCTGCACACAATCGCCAGCCACCACCGCAAGAGTCGCATCGTATCTCCATTGAAAACCAGACTTCTAAAAAAGCCAGACTTCTAAAAAACCAGGCTTCCCGGGAGAAGCCTGGTTTTTAGTTTCAAGTGCTCGGAGGTTGCGTTACGCCCACGGGCGTGACGTTAGTGGGTGCTGCGGCGGCGCAGGATAGCGGCCGAGCCGGCCAGGGCAACCAGCGCCAGCGCCACGATCAGCCAGCCGCTGAGCGGGGCAGGCGTCGAGCCGCTGTCCAGGCTGCTCAGCTCAACACCGGTGGGTGAGCCAGGCGTGGGCGTGGGCGTTGCGGTCGCGGTCGGCGGCGCCGGCGTGTCGGTCGGGGTGGCGGTCGGCGGCACGGGGGTGTTGGTCGGCGTTGCGGTCGGGGCCGTGGCGCAGGTCAGGTTGAGCGTGACGGAGGCGACGGTGCCGGTGTCTATGGCGGCGTTGTCGGCCGCGCAGAACTGCCAGGTGCCGTTGCTG
>DAISHS010000059.1:0-15929 GCA_036822415.1 Chloroflexota bacterium | reverse complement strand
GCTGGATTGACGGAATGGTTGATTGATGGATTGGACTCGAATAAACACAGACGGGTCCGTCTCCTTTTCTTGCCTATGACGTGCAAACTCACATCACCGCATGACCAATCCGTCCATCCCGCGATCCGTCTTCTTCTCTTGCCTATGACGGGCGAACTCACATCACCGCGTGACCGATCCGTCCATCCCGCGATCCGTCCTCTCCCGCCCCCTACGCACGCACGAACACAGGATCCATGCGCACGGCATTGAAGTTGGCGATGATGCCCAGGTGAATGTCACACGCGCGCATCCAGTCCTTCAGGCCCTCCGGCTGTATCTGCCGGATACTGCGCAACGCGACCGGAAACACCATCACCTGGCCCGCGACGATCAGATGACCGAAGGCGACATCGCCGATGTTGACGCCTTTGTACCTCACCACCATGCGTTTGAGCGGCTTGAGCGCCAGCCCGCGCAACCGCAACTCGTGATGGCAGGCGTTGGCATAGATGCGATGTATGAACCCCGGACCGAGAAGAGAATGTACCTCGAACAGCCCGCCCAAGATGGTATATGTCAGGCCAGGGTAGAGCCAATCGGCCGCGGGAACCGCGCTTTCGGGCGGCGGCTTTTCGTCCGCCGCCGGGGTCTTGGAGGCTCGGTCGAAGAAGAGGCGGTCGAACTCCGGCTCATCGCTGCCGAAGTTGAAAACCAGCCCCACCTGCTTGCCGACGGTTTTCAGATACGACATGGCCTGCGCCTTGTTAAGCGGGGTCAGGCGCTCAACGACCTTGTTCTCGACGACGACCTCCCGAACAACGAACAGGTCGAGGCGCTGGCGGCCGACGATCCGTTCCTTGTAGACAATCTGGTACTCGTCCTGCCGCGTGACTTCGTAGCCGCGTTGGCGGATTTCCACAACGAGCGCAGACTCGAAAATCGCCTCGGGATAGGTGCGCGGGGTATGGTTGTAGACCTCGTAGTAAGCGCCGATCAGATCACCGGTCAATACGCGATGGAGGAGTTCGGGCATGGAATACGCTCACTTCACGACACGCTGCGCCTGGGCGATCACCTGCGCCAGCCGCTCCAGCTCGCGCTGCGTCGCCTGAACCTGGCTCTCCAGCGGCGTCCAGTATTGCCTTTCGAAGTCCCAGCGCACTGGATCATTCCAGGCCGTTTTGACATCATCCCACCACTGGCCCAGACGCTGCCAGGCGTCGCGCAGCTCAGCCGCCGTGTCATTCAGGCTGTTCATCGGGTGAACTCCCGTCAGCGCGGTACTCGGCTGCATCTTCGCGCACCTGCGGGAATGCGGGGATGGCGATCGGGGGGCGCAGCGCCGACCGCACGGTCTCGACCTCGAAGGAGAGGCTTTGTGCCAGGGTACGCAAGGCCGGCAGCCAGGTCGGATAGTCCTCAGCCGGAGCGGTGTAGTGCAGTTCGTAGAGCTGTTCCTCGCGCCGAAAGAAAACAGTGCGTTGCCGAATTTCAGTCCATTGCGGCCGGATGCTATTCGGAGGCAACGGCATGGCGTAGGCCACCTCCACCTCGACCGCCGGCAGCCCTGCAACCGTTGTCGCGAATGGCCCGGCCCCTTGGCTGTCGAAGGCCGCCCGATACCTGGCGAGCAGATCAGCAGCGGCCTCGGTCGGAGACGACGCGGTTGAACGCGTCACTGCCACAGCCAATGAGGTCGAATAGGCAGCGGCTCGATTGCGCGGGCCGGTGATGAAGACCTCTCTTCGGCCATTCTCCGCGATTGCGCGCGTTTTCCAATCAGCCGGGTAAAGAAAGACGCAGGAGCCATCGGGGTCCTCAAAACGATACGTGCTGTAAGGTTTCTTGTCCATGATCCACATCTCCCCATCAAAACCTCACGTGCTCATTCCGGCAACTCTGGATACATACTGCGGATCTCCCGCTTGGCCTGCGCCTCACCCAAAGCAACCATACCGCTGACCCAATCACACTGCTCATCGGTCTCGTTCCCGCGCGCCTGATTCCAGACGGCCGCCTGGGTGCTAAAGGCGTGATATTCCTGGTCAATCGAGTCCGGTTGATCCCACTGGACGTGGGTACCCTCGTGAGCCAGGTGGGCTGCCAGAATACCGGTTGAGGTGTGTTGCAGCGTCTCGCTGATCACAATCTCATTGCGGGCGGGGTCGAAATGGGCAATCGCGTCATCGTCGGTCGGGCCGAAACGCACCGTCGTGCCATGTCGCCGGATCGCTTCGGCTACCGGTTGGCCGGCCGTCGTTCCCGCCAGCCGCCCCAGGGCATCCTGAAGATGCGCGCTCGCCGCTGCTGGCGCGCTGGTGGGCCGCGACGCCTCCACTATCGGCGTTGCGTCGCCGGCAACCGCAGCGGTGCCCACTCCCGCGAGCGCCGCCACCGCCAGATAAGCCTGCAAGTCGGCGCTCTTGCGTCCGAGCAGGGCGTCGGCTTTGGGGAGGTCATCAGCCAATTGGGACGTTAACCGGCGCGCCTGGAGTTCATAAGCGCCAACCGCTTGTTGCACCTGCGCCAGCCAGCGACGGACGTTCGCCAGCTCAGCCTCGGCTTCTTGCAGGCGCGCTTGAGCCTGACGCAACGCGTGCTCATACGCCGTACAATCCGGCGCGTGATAGCGGCCGTCGCGGTCGGTATAGCCAGATGCCTGACAGCGAGCCAACACGGCCGCCACGCGGCGGACTTCCTCTTGCCGGCGACGCACCTCGTTCTGCCAGTGGTTCAGGCGCTCCTGTAACCAATCCAGCGTGCGACGGATCTCCTGTGCGGCAGCCCCCAATATCTCTTGCGCCTCCCCGCGGAAGCGGCTCAACGCTCCCTTCAGGTCATCGAGCGCCTGAATGGATTGCACGTGGGCGGACGCGCTCATGGTCGGCAACTACCGCTGCTGCAAGTATTCGCGCAGCCGACTGGCTTTGCGCAACAGGAAGGGAATCTGCTGGTCTGAGGAGCGCATGAATTGGGCAAGCACTCGCATCGTCTGCTCAAATTCCTGACCATACTTCTGGTGCTCCTGGTCGCGCCAGGTGTCGCCCAGTTGGCGGAATTCAGCATTCAGACGAGACATGCTCTCTTTGAGTTGGCCGTTGAACTGCTTAAGGTCGTGCGCAAAGCGCTCGAGCTCTTCAGGATTGGCAATAGCTTGCGACACGGATCGTGGCTCCTTGTCAAAGCGAATCAAGAGGAACAGCCTGGTTGGCTGATAAGAGAATTATACGCCGGTTTTTTTTCTTTCGCAAATCGGGTATGAGGAATTCGGCAAGAGGCCGAAATGCCAAATTCCGGCATGGGGAGAAGGTTACAGTGTCATCGCGGATAAATCGTTGCCGTTACTCGCTTGCCACAAACGGGTTAACAATCTGCAGTTGCTTCTCAATGACCAACCCGTGCTGCATGTCTTCTGAATAGAGTATGGGCACCCTAGCATCCAATCCGCTGGCCACAATCATGCTGTCCCAAAACGACAGGGAGTATCGCTCGCGAAGGACTGATGCCCGCAGTTGTGCTGTTTGCGTCAACTCAACGACTTCGTACTTCTCATAAAACGATTCGATGAGCAAGCGGATTTGCTCTTCTGAGAAAATAGCGCGTTTCAGCAGGTTGACGCAGATTCCGTTGATCACCTGTATGCTGACTACTGGTTGCGATGCCTGCAACAACTGACGAGCCATACTTGATTTGGTACTGTCTTGGGCGTTGATGAAAGCATAAAGCCAGATATTTGTATCTACGAAACAAGCTGAGGATGTATTAGCGGGCATACACTTCTTCGCGAGTCAGTGGGTGAAAATTGTCGAGCTGAAGAGGCTTGGCAAACAACTGATCAATCAGGTTCCTGTTTGCGCCTGTTGTTTCCTCGGCCAAAAGAATCACCTTGACTCGATGCCTGAATTTCTTGCGATATTCGGCAGGGATATGAATGATACCATTCGCAACCGTTGCTTGGAATTCGATAGCGTACATCTCGAACCTCTCTCAAATTGTGCGATTTTTGATCTCAGGATGAGCCTGGTAACAGCGCTCAAACTCTGCCCGCGCCAGGTGGTCGCCCGCATTGAGCGGGGGAAGACCTGGCTGCAGCGGTTGGGGTTGGTGCGCAGCGGTGGGCAATGACGGCCGATCCCGTGTTTGCACAGTCACGTCAGGAACGCCAGGACATACGAGCGCTCACCAGGGGTGAACGAGCAAAATTGTATCACCCGTACAAGCAGGCGTCAAAACCCACTCACGCGCGCCCAAACTGCCTGCGGCGGAAGTCACGCAGGCCGCGCGCCATGGCCTGCGCGCGGGCGAGACGGCCCGTCACGGTAAACTGCGCGGCCTTGAACGCCCACAGCAGCGGCCAATAGCTGTAAAAACGCAGCTTCTGCCCGGCGCTGGCGTGCTTGCTGACGGTCAGCAGGCGGTTGCGGGTCATGTGATACCAGATGAACGGCTGCCCCTGGCGCGCCGAGCTGGCGCTGACCTGGTGCACGACGGTCGCGCCAGGCGCGTAGAGCAGCGGGCGCCCGGCCCGCGTCAGCCGCAGGCTGAGGTCCACATCCTCGCCCATGAAAAAGTAGCGCGCGTCGAACAGGCCCGCCGGTTCGATCACATCACGGCGCAGAAGCAGGGCGCAGCCGGGCGCGAAACCCACGGCGCGGCTGACATCCGCCTGGCCGCGATCGAGCGCACCCTGATGCTCGTGCACGCCTGTGCCGATCTTCCAGTCCACGTGGCCGCCGGCATACCACAGGCGTTGACCGTCGCCGAAGTAGATTTTGGGCACGGCCGCGCCCGCGCGGAGATTGCCGTCCAGCGCCGCCCGCAGACGCGGCAGGGTGTCGGCGTTGATGAAGGCATCGTTGTTGAGGAGAAAGACCAGGTCAGGCGCGAACGCGGCCAGCGCGTGCTGCACGCCCAGGTTGTTGCCACGCGCAAAGCCCAGGTTTTCACCGGCGGCCAAGACGGTCAATGCGGGAAAGCGCGCGTGCAGCGCCGCGACCGAGTCATCGGTCGAGCCGTTATCCACGACGATGACGGCGGCCGGCGGCTGCCCGCAGTCGAGCACGGTTTGTACGCAGGCCAGGGTGGTGTCGCGGCCATTCCAGTTGAGGACGACGGTGGCGATGGCTGGCATGGAGGCGGTCATTGTTCGCGCAAGGCCACCAGCGGGATGGCGGCGGCAATCCATAAATAGCTCATCAGCTGCAGCTCCTGCATCAGCGGCAAGAAGGTGAAGGCCACCATCGCCCCCAGCCAGGTAGCCTGCGCGGCCAGGCTGACCGCGTCGAAGAAGGAATCGAGCGCCGGCGCCGCGCCGGCTTCGACCAGGCCAGCGCCGCGGTCAGCAGGGACGATCACGCCCGGCAGGGCGCGCGCCAACAGCGAGCGGCGCTGCGCGCCCCCCCAGCGTCGGCGTTCGGCGCGCAAGGTCCAAACCATCATCATGTAAACCGCCATGACAAAGAGCGTGCCCGGGATGCCGATCTCCATCATCATCTGCAGCCAGGAGCTTTCGACATGCTCGATCTTGATCTTGTCAGAAAACTTGAGCGCGCGCGGGCCGGCCATGCCGGTGCCGATGCCGAGGGGGTGAGCGAGGATGAACGGAATCGATTCCTCGTACGAGGCCAGGTGCCCCACGGCCGAGGGGTCGTTCAGGTTGACGGCGCGCGTAATGCGCGCCACCAGGCCCACCCGTTCCGCGCCGATGACCAGGAGCGCGACCAGGCCAATCAAGGCGAGCATGGTGCCAGGGCTGCGCAAGATATAGCGCACGGTTTGCCCCAGGTTACGGATGCCAATCTCCAGCACGGCCAGCGCCGCGACCATGCTCAGCAGGCCCACCAGGGAGCTGCGCGAGTAGGTGAGGAGCACGGCCACACCGCAGAGCGCGGTGATCGCCAGCAAGACCGCACGCTGCCAGAGGGCGCGCTGCGATTGCAGGGCAAAGACAAGCCCCAGCGCCAGGGCCAGCACCAGCATCAAACCAAGCTCATTGGGGCTGGTCACCGTACCAATGGCGCGCAGGTGCGGCTGGCGCTCTACCTCGGCCGTGTAAAACGCGTTGGGGATCGTGCCGTCCGCCTCGCGAAAGCCCCAGTTGTAGAGATCGCCAAAGTTCCAGAAGGCGACCTGGTAAATGCCAACCAACGCCATCACCACCAATACGCCGAGCATGGCGAGGACCAGAAAACGCAGCTGCCGTTTGCTGATAGGCACGACGCGCAGCAAATAGAAGACCACCAGCGGCTCCAGGTAGTTGCGAAAGCCGTAGATGCCCACGTTCAAGAGCGGCCCGGCCAGGATGTACGCGCCCATCAACAGGGCAATGCACGCCAGGCCCAGATCGAACGGGTAAAGCTTGACCTTGAAGCGATCCTGACCAAAGAGGCGGCGCAGCAGGAGGACGCTGAGCAGCAGCGCCATGACGCCCTCTTTCCAATAGGCAAACAGCTCAACCAGCCCTGGGGACATATTGAATTGACCGACCAATGCGCGAGTGGCGAAGACGTGAAATGGCAGGCCCAGGATCAGCAGCAGCAGCAGGTAGAACGGCCGCAGCCAGGCCAGGGTCACCACCAGCGCCGCAAACACCAGCGCCAGCGCCGCGAACGGCGATACCAGCAGCAGTCCCGCCAGCAGCACGGCCAGGATCAGCCCGCCAGCATAGAAACGAAACGTCAATGGTCGGTATGCACTTTGCACGTTACCCTCTCAGAATCCTGAACGATGAATGTGGAACGATGAATGTGGAACAGGCAGAACGTCGAATTCATCATTCATCGTTCATCATTCATCGTTCATAAATAGCCGAGTCCGGCCAGTCTATCGGTGACTTCCTGGGCCTCGGCGTCATCGTAGGTCTGTACGCCGACGCCGTCAGTCGGCGTGAGCACGGCGGGCGGCGTCTGTGGCCCCGTTTCGAGCGGCTGCGCGGCCAGCGCTTCGGGGGTCAACATTTCGGTCAACACGCGGCCATCCATCCAGCCTGGCGTCGGCTCACCGAGCAAATAGAGCACGGTGGGCGCCACATCGAGAATGCTGGCCGGCGCCAGGGCCAGGTTGGGCTGCACGGCCGGCCCGTGCGCGTAGAAAATACCGGTGGCGCGATGACAGCCGGTGATGCGCCGATGACGCATCTCGTCCACGGTCAGATGACGCACCGGCTCGCGGCCGCTGTACGCGCCGCGGGGACGGAAGAGATCAGGGTACTCGGCCTCGACCAGCAGGTCGGGCAGGCGCTCGCTGAACGGCCCAGTGAAGCGCTCTTCACGCCGCCAGACGCGCCGCACCAGGCGCTTGCCGCTGCGCGGATCGCGCAGGTCTTGCAGGTCGTTGATGATGCGCTGGCGCAGCGCCTCGTACTCCGCGCCGGGCGCCACCGTGCCGTGGGGATCACGCCCCTTGAGGTTGATCCAAATGTTGCCCCGCACCTCTTCTGAATAGGCCAGCGTATGCGCCCAATCCACGCCGGGGAAGAAAGACTCCTCGCCCAGCGTGACGCGCAGCCGGTCCGGCCACCAATGACGCAGGCGGGAGAGCGTGCTGAAGGAGACGCGGCCATAGAGCGCACGCTTGCCACGGTCCACCAGTTTGGCAGCCAGCCATTTGAGCCGATCGCGCAGCGGCCGGCGACTGCCCGGTGTGCGCAGCGTCAGCAGCCCCTGTTGAGCCAACCACAGGTTGAGATGAATCTCCGTATCCTCCAGCGCGCCTTCGCCGTGGTCGGAAACAACCAGCACATGCACATCGGGCGGTAGGGTGGCCAGGAACTCGCCCAGGCGCTGATCCGCGCGCTGGTAAACTTGCAGCAGCGGGTCGTCCGTAAACATCTCGGCGTTGACGGCCGGGTCATAGAGGGGATGCGCGGCGTCGTGGTATTTCCACAGGAAATGGGCCGCGCCGTCGAGCGCGCTGACGACAAAAAAGGTCAAATCCCACGGCTCGCGCGCCATCAGGCTGGTGGCTACGGCGAAGCGTACGTCAATTTCACGCAGCAGCTCGGCCATGACCATGTCGCCGCGCTGAGCCGTGCTGTATTTCCAATCGTCCGGCACGATGACGTAAGGCTGCCCGCCAGAGAGCGTAGAAAGCTCGGCTTTGAGCGCCAGCGGGTAGGTGAAGGCCGCGCCCAGGCCCGGCGTATCCCAGCCGGAGACCAGCACGCCGTTGACTTTTTCTGGCGGATAGGTCATCGGTACGTTGAGCACGATGACCCGCCGGCCAGCCTGGCTGAGCAGCGTCCACAGCGCGGGCAGGGCGCGGAAGCTGGCATTGGTCAGGCGAAAGCCGTAGGTGCTGAAGTCGCGCTCCCAGAAATCAAAGATGCGGTGCTTGCCCTGGTTGGCGCCGGTGACCATCGAGGTCCAGGCCTGCGCGGTAAAGGGGTGCAGCACCGATTCCAGCGGCGCCCAGGCGCTGCTGCGCAGCAAACGGGCCAGCGTGGGCAGTTTGCCCTGCGCCGCCCAGGGTTGAATGAGATCAAAGGTGGCCCCATCGAGGCCGACGACGACGACTCGACGGGAGCCGGTTGCAGGTGTTGACAAAGTTGACGTATTCATCGTATGCACAATCAAAATAACCGGGCGATCGCGGCGGCGCCTGAACGCGGCCACAGCGCCATCAACGGCCAGGCCGGCAAAAAACGATCTGCCGGTAGGTCGGTTCCTGGTGCAGGCGCGGCGCCAGCCAGCGATAGAGCGGCTGCAGAGCCAGGCGCTGCAGGTGAGTCAAGCCTGGCAGCGGGCGCCCCAGATCGAACAGCCGCCGCCAGAACAACCAGACCCCGATGTTGACATTGGGCACGACGCGCAGCCGGTAGGCGCCAAAACGGGCCGCGGCCGCTTCTGCCACCAATTTCTGCAAGTCAGCCGCAGACCACATGGCGTGCTCCAAATGCTCGCCGAGCTTGGGGTGTACGCGGCCCGTTTGACGGGCAAAGGCCCGCGCAATCTCTTCCTCGGCCGCGCGCGCGGCCGCGCCGCAGGGCGCGCCCACGATCAAGAGGCCGTCCGGCCGCACGACGCGCGCCATTTCCGTGACTACGCCCAACCGCTCGGCAGGCGTCAGATGCTCCAACGTGTCCATGCACAGCACCACATCCAGGCAAGCGTCCGCGAAGGGCAGCGCCAGGCCCGAAGCCGCTACCGCGGTCAACAAGGGATGGTCTTGCAGGCGCTCGCGATCAAAGGTGACATCCACGCCGAAGGCCGGCCGGGGCACGTACGACGTGACGCCGCCCTTGCTCCCGCAGCCGACATCGAGCATGCGCAGTCCGGCCGGCTGCGCGGCCAGGGCATCGGCAATCGGCTGGTAACGCAGGGCAATCTCCATCCGCCAGGCCCAGTTCCAGCGCTGATAGCGCGTCAGCGGGCTGACCAGACGGCCCAAACGGCCCAGGCGTCCTGTTTTTACACGTCCGGCGTCGAGACGAAACACCCCGGTCAATTCAAGTACCCTAGATCGGTCAATTTTTCTACAATGAGCGCCTCGTCGCTGGCCGAGTAGACTTGCTGGCGCGGCGCGACCGCGGCGTCGGTCTCTGCGCTCAGGTTGACGGGATGCGCGCCAAGATAATCGGCTGTAAAAATCTCCGTCAGCACGCGCCCGTCCAGGCCCTGCGGCGTCGGTAGGCCCAGGCTGTACAAAATGGTGGGCGCCAGGTCGGCCAGGCCCAGCCCCGGGCCAAGCCGTTGCGCCGCGATGTCAGGCCCCCAGGCCAGGAAGATGCCGTCCGGTTGGTGCATGCCCTCGCCTTCGGCAGTCACGTCGGTAAACAGGCGCCCCGGTGACACTTCTGACGTCGGTTCGTAGCCAGGCGCCAGTTCGTAAACGAGATCCGGCGCCTGATCGGCAAATGGCCCGTGGTAGAATTCCTCGCGATCATAAACCGCAAGCACCACACGCTGCCCCTGGCGCGGATCGGTCAGTTCGAGCAGCCGCGCCTTGATCTGACGACGTAAGGCGTCCACCTCGGCGTCGGCCACGATGCCATACGGCTCGCGGCCGCGGCGGTTGATGTAGATGGCGTACTCAGAGGCGACGCCGGAATAGGCCCGCGTGTGCGCCCAGTCAATGATGCGATTGACGGCAAAGACCCGCCGTCCGCGCAGCAGCAGGCTGCGGGGGAGAAAGCGCTTGAGCCAGCCCATGGACTGCTTCAGACGTTTGCGCACATCGGCCTTGCCCGCAGCGTAGGTCAGCCAGCCCTGGTTAGCCAGCCATTGATCTATATGCACGCGGGTGTGACGGAAACCGAAGCCGTGATCCGACAGCATGAAGAGGCGCGTCTGCGGGCCGGCCGCCAGGGCCAGGGTGCGGCCGATGGCCGCGTCTACGGCGCGATAGGCCTCTTCCACGGCGTCATGAATCGGCGTGCGTTCAACCAGGCGTGGGCCGCTCAGCCCCAGCAGCTCGTCCAGATATTTCCACGTCCAGTGCTGCAAGCGGTCGGGCGTCTCGTACACCACCATGATGAAATCGCCGCCCTGGGGCAAGAGCACTTCCTCGAAGGCGGCCTGCCGTTCCTGCAGCACGCGCCGCAGATCATGGACCAGGGCCAGGCGCTGCTCGGGCGCGCGGTAGTCGCGCTCTTGTTTGAGCACGCGCAGGTCAATGACGTAACGGCGGGCGCGCAGCATGGGCGCCAGTTCGGCGGGATAGGTGAAATCGCTCTCTTCCGACGGCGTCATCATGCCGCTGACCAGCCAGCCGTTGACCGGGCGCACCGGGTAGGTGAGGGGCACGTTGAGCACGCCGACGCGCAGGCCGTGGGCGCCCAGGCGCTCCCAGAGCAGCGACGCCTGAATGGCCGTGGCGTTGACGTAGGTACGTTCCAGGTCGCGGTTGAGCGCGCGCTGAAAGGCGAAAACACCATGCCTGCCCGGATTCAGCCCGGTCATGAAGCTGCTCCAGGCCGGCGCGGTCAGCGGCGGCAGCGTGGAGCGCAGCGGCGCGCTGGTTCCTTCGGCTACCAGCCGCGCCAGGTTGGGCATCCAGCCGGCGGCGATCATCGGGTTGAGCAAATCCCAGGTCGCGCCGTCCAGGCCGATCACGAGGACGGCGGCCGGCGAGGGCGGAGATTGAGGGTTGGCAGGCGACGCTGGCGTGGATGTCATGATGGCGAGGCCTCAGGGTCGGTCTCATCTTTGGTTTGGCCTGGGGTTGAAGCGGGCGGGGTTTGAGCGCGCAGCATACCGCGCTCGTCCAGCTTGAACAACCAGCGCCGAATCCAGCGCAAGCGCTTATGAAAGGTCACCATGGCAACGACGGCTTCCAGTTCGTGAGGGCTGAAGGTGCGCAGCAACAGCAGGATCACGATATAAACCAGCAGGCCAAGCGGGGCGGTCAGGAACATAGACCAGTGACTGAGGAGCGTGAGAAAAACAGCCGTCACCGCGCCGGCCAGGGCCATTTTGACCGTGATCAGCCCCATCTCACGTTTGTCCAGGTAAGGGAGCAGGGCCACGGTGCTGATCACAAAGACGATGCCTTCGGAGAGCATGATGCCATAGGCCACGCCCTCCGCGGCAAACACCGGCACGAGATAGAACCAGGTCAGCGCGGCGCCGATGGCAAAACCGATGCCCAGACCGACCGCGACAATCCACTGGCGACCCACAGCCAGGAGCGCAGCTTCATAGAACTGATTGGCGAAGGTGAAAAGAATGATCCAGCCGAAGACGGCCAAAATGGCGGATGCGCCGGCCAGGCCGCGTCCCAACACCAGGTCGGTGATCTGGGGGGCCAGGGTGGTCATCAGCACCGCCAGCAAGAGGCTGATCGCAATGAAGAGCTTGAGGCTTTGGGCAAGCGTTTGCCTGAACTTCTGCGGCTGCAGGCGCGCCTGCTGGGCAAAAACGGGCAAAATGGCGCCGATGAGGGCAGAGGGCACGATGCGCATCTGTTCCACCAAGCGAATGGGGCCGTAGAGCAGGCCGGCCGCCAGGTCGCCTTGCCCCGGCGACTTGGCGTTGAGGATCGTCGTGAGCATGACGATGCCGCCGCGCCAGATGAAGCGGCGCACGAACATGTTGAAGCCCAGGGGGAACGACTCCTTGAGCAGGTACCACATGCTGCGCCAATCGGTGCTGATGGAATCCTTGAGAAAACGGCTGCGGCTGAGATACCAACCTGACAGCAGGCGCAGGAGGTCCGCCACCACGCGCAGGCCAAACAACCCGACCAGCCCCAAGTCGAGCTGGATGGCGACAAAGGTAAAGAGCAGAATGAGCACGCGGCCAAAGATCACCGTGAAGGCCTGGTACTGCATCTGCTGGTAGGCGCGGAAGACGGCGGTGAAGACCTCGGTCAGGTTGGCGAAGACCTGATCAACGGCATAAAAGAGAATGGCCCACCACAGCGGCGAGCCGGCGGCGCTGCCCTGCGCAGCCACGATGACGGCCAGGATCATCACGACCGAAAGCACCCAGCGTAAGGTCCACACGCCGGCCAGGTGCTGGCGCGCATGGGCCTGGTCAGAAGCCACCTCGCGCACGAGCACGCGCGAGTTGCTCAGCTCGGTCAGCATGATGAACAGCTCGATGAACGAGATGACGTAGCCGTATTGGCCAAATCCAGCCTGGCTGAGATAGCGCGCGGCCATCGAGAGGACGACAATGCCGAGCAAGGCTTCCACAATGTAGGCGATCAGCAGGTAGCCCGAATTGACCGCCATCCGTCGCGGGCGTTGATCAATGACGGCCATGGGTGATCAGAACCTCATAACGTAAAAATGTCATAAACCTCTTGTCCCTGCCGGCCTACCCCACTCGATAATGGGGCCACAGCACGCCGACGAGCGCAAAAAGATCGAGTATGCCAAAACCGACTATAAACCACCAGCCGGCCCGCCGCAGCTGCCAGCGCCGGCTCCAGAAACGTAAACCGGTCACCAGAAGCGCCATCCACGGCGCCAGGGCCGGGAGCAAATAACGCCCCTGCGGCTGCCAGTCGCGCAGCCACATGGGCGCGGTGACCAGGGCAAATGACGACGCAACCGCCAGCAGGCTCCAGCCAATAACGGCCGTCGTGGCCGGATCGCCCCGGCGACGCTGCCCCAGCTCGCCGCCGATGCCCAGCAGCGCCAAAAGGCAAAAGAGGGCGATGGCGGCGTAAACAGGCAGCGGCAACGGCGCCTGCAGCCAGCCAAAATTACCCCAAAACCCAGGGAAGAGCAGGGCCAGGTAAAGCAACCCCTGCGCAACGTGCGCCGGGCCAGCGTCAGCGCTGGCCGCCCAGCTGCGCTGCAAGGGCAGGATCAGCGGTTGCGCCAGCAGGCTGCCCCAGGTCATGGCCTGCTCGAAATCGCCATTGGCAAGGTTCAGCGGCCCGCTCAGGCTGGCATCGTCTACCCAGAGCGCGCCAGTTTCCGCCGACGATGCGCCAACGCCGGGCGCAATGCCCAGCAGCACCTGCGTTGTGGTGACGCTGAGGGTGCGCGTGACCGCCAGCCAGGTCCAGGCCGTCGTCACCGGCGCCACCAGCCGGTCGAGGCCCGCATCATCCTTGATGGTCAAACGCGCGACCTGCGCGCCTGCGGGGCTGCGCACCCAAGCGCCGAAGCGGATGGTTTGTCCGCGCAGGCCTGCGGCGCCGGTCACCAGCGCATCGGGCAGCGCCTGGGTCAGGCGGCCAAAGCCCCCGGTGTTGTCATCACGCACACGGATGCCGTAACGCCCACTGTGCGCCGCGGCCGGGGTCAGGCCCCCGCCCCAGGGTTGTCCGCGACCGCCCCAGGCGGCCGGCTGTTGGCTGGGCAGAAGCCCCAGAGCGCCGAGTAACAACGCAGCCGTCAACAGGGCGAAGCGTTGGCGGCGCGTGCCCCTGACGCCAAAACGCCAGATCAGGGCCAGCAGCGCCACAGGCAGCACGAACAGCGCCGTCTTCTTCAGCCAGGCCGCGGCCAGCGCGCTGACCAGCAGCGCCAGCGCGGCGCGCCAGCCGGGATGGTCAGGCAAAACGACGCGCAGCAGGCAGCCAAAGGTCAAGACACCGCCCAGGACGGCCAGGCTGTCGTTGTTGACGCCGCCGGCCAGAAACGCCAGCATGGGCAGGCCGGCCAGCGCGGCCGCGGCGGCCAGGCGGGCTGTGGGCGTCTGGCGCCAGAGCGGGCCGGTTGCCCACCACATCGCCAGCACGCCGGCCACAAAAAACAGCCCTGACACCAGCCGCATCAGGTGAACCTGGACAGGCAGGGCCAGGGGCATGCGGCAGATCAGCGCCGGTAGCCAATAGTAAATGGGGGATTCATCGCCCACCTGCCGGCCCGCATTACGCAGGAACGGATCATCCGCAAAACGGCTCGGCAAGGGGTCTGGCGTCGGCTGCTGGACCAGGCGCCAAAAATCGGCGTCGGCCAGGGCGCGCAGCAAACGCTGCTGCAAGGCCGGGTCATCATCACCGGCGCGCAGGTCGGCGCCCCGTTCCGCCAGCAAACAGGCCATTTCGACATGGGCCGGTTCGTCGGGCGCCTGCCACAACGGCGTCAGCAGGCTGTAGGCCAGGGCGTGCAGAGCGGCCCAAATCAGCAACCAGCGCACATGGCGAGTAACGCGGGTCAACGGACGACCGCTTAGCGTGTGCTGCCGGCCGCCAGCGCCTGTGAACGCTGCCCAAAAACAAAATCCCACAGCAGGGCCAGCCACACGCCCGCAATCAGGCCGGCGACGCCAGCGATCACAAGGCGCAGGAGCACGGACCAGGAACGCGACGCGGTCGCTGACGCGGCCTGCTCCAGGATTTCAACGGCCAGCGGGTCAATCGGCGTCTGATACTCGATTTCATGCAGCTGGCGCTGCACGGCCAGGTAAGGATCAGCCGCCAGGTTGCGCTGCTGCGTCAGCCAGTAGAGCTGCGTATCCTCGGTTGCCAGCTTGGTTTGCAGCTTGAGCACATCGTTGCTGAACCAGGTCAGTGACTCTTGCAGCGAGGTGGACTCCGCTTGCAAAAGGGTTTTCCAGGCGGTCAGGTCGCTGAAGGCGGGGCGGGTTTGCAGGGCGGCCCGTGCTTGCAGGATGTCATTGGTCAGCATTTCCCAGGCGATAGTCGTGGGCGCGCGTTGACCGGCTTGCGCCTCGTCAATCTGGCTGAGCAGGCGGTTGACGGTATCGAGCGCCACCTGGTAGTCAGCCTGCAGGGCCGCCTTGGCGTTGAGCTCCTTCTGGTCAGGCTCCAGGCCGGCAGCCTCCAGCACGGTGGCGCTGCCTACGCCCTGCCCCGTCTCAGCCTTGAATGTCTGCAGGGCTTCCTGGCCCTTGTCCAGGCGTGTTTTGAAATCCTGGCCCAGGCTGGCAATTTCCTTGTACATCAGGTCGGTGCCGTACTGCTCGCCCACCACCTTCTGCAGGGCGTCGGCCCAGGCGTTGGCGAGCTGCGCGGCGTCCGCAGCCGTTGGCCCTGAGGCGTCCAGCAGAATGTTGTCGGTGGATTCTGCGCGCAGCGTGACCCGCGCCAGCAGGTTGCTGTCCACCGTCAGATTCAGCCCGGCCACCGCGCGCTCGGCCACTGTCTTGGTCTGACCGAGCAGCATGAATTCGCGACGCCAATCGCGCTTGGTGTCAATGATGCGCTGCACGGCAGGGTCAATGTTCCATTGAAACTGGGGGACGCGTACCCGTAAGACGGCGCGCGCCTGGTAGGTGGGGGGCCGCAGCAGGCTGTAGACAAACGTCGCGCCGATGGTCGCGATCAGCACGAGGGCAATCAGCAACCAGCGGCGGCGCAGGGTCTGCAATAGGTTGGCCACATTCAATTCTTGGGTCATGACTCACTCGTTCGGCATGCGACCCCAGGGGTCGCGGTACAGATTAGGCAGCCCCGCTGGGTTGCCGCATGGCAGCGATTATAACACCCTGCAAGGGATGGCGCAAAAGGCTGAGGGCTGAGGGGTGCATTTGAAACTGGGGGCAGATCGGGCGACTGCAAGTCGCTGCAACGATTGCAAAGTCCAC
>DAISHS010000058.1:0-16150 GCA_036822415.1 Chloroflexota bacterium | reverse complement strand
ACTGCGATTGCAAAGTCCACCTGCGTGGACTACACCCCGAAACTGAAATGCACCCGCTTGAGGCCGCGCAGCGCGCCGCTGCCGTCTCACAGGCCGATGGCAAACATGCGCTCCAGGTCATACTGTGAATAGGCCCGAAACGCAATCAGCGTCTCCGTGCTCTGAATGTACGTTAGCTTGAGCATGTGGTCGGTGACGAGGTCCGCAATGGCGTCATTGTCCTTGACCCGCGCGACCGCGACGAGATCGAAGCGCCCACCCACGGAGTAGACCTCGGTGACGCCAGGTAAAGCCAACAACTGCGCAGCCACATCATTGATACGACCGTGCTCCACGTTGATGAGAACAATTGCTGTGACCATGAATCCCTTTCCTGCACCCGGCGTAACTTGCCAGGATGCGCTGCCGATAGTTACCAGGGAATTATACCATAGATTGGAAGGTAAGCCACATCTTTTGCCACGCGCCGGTCTGAAAATTGTCCGCCGTGGAATAGTTCGATGTATTATCAAATTTCATTTCGAGGTCATCCTTGATTCTCTCGCCGTGTAAGCAGCCATGAGCCACAATCCATCACTCCCTTATTCCGACCAACACTTTGGGCAATTGATGCACCAACAGGGAATCGAGACGATCGGTGGTGTCCAGCTGCTGCGCGCGGTGCGCATGGTCAATAATTTATACGACATCATTTTTTCTGAACGTCTGCGCAGCGATCAGCTCTCAGGCCCGCGCTGGGGATTGCTCATGCGCCTGTATGCCGAAGAGATGAATGGCAATGCGGATGGCTTGTCCCCTTCGGTTTTAAGCAAGCATCAGGCGGTGAGCAAGAACACGATCAGCGCGCTGCTGCGGGGATTGGAGGAGCGAGGGCTGATCGAACGCCAGCTCGATGAGAAGGATCGGCGCTCGTTCACCATTCGCCTGACCGCCCTGGCGCGCACGCAAATTCGTGAGAACGCGCCGGCTCATGTCGCTTTTCTGAATCAGCTGTGCGCTGATCTCAGTAAACAAGAAATGACAACCCTGTTGGATCTGCTGATGCGTCTGCGCCAATCTCTGCTCAAACAGGCTAATGCCAACGCCTGCGATGCTGGAGACATCGTTCACGACGCATCCCCGCTAACACAATCTAGTGAATTGCATCCCGAACAGTAGAAGGAGCTTTGTGTGCAAACACGACTTGTCGAACGACACAAAAAACGGATGGATATGCCGGCCAAAGGCGGCTTGGGTCGCGCCATCAAATACCTGGGGAATTACAAACGCCTGACCGCGCTGGCCTATCTCTTCCTCTTCATCTCGACGGGCGCACAGCTGGCGGTGCCTCAGCTGGTGCAGAACATCCTCGACGCCGTGACCAACGGCGCCATCGCCCGCCAGCTGGCCAGCGTCCCGGCCGCTTTCCTGACCACCGCCTTGCAGCGCCTGGGCTGGACGACCGAGCAATTGACCACCTACCGCGACAGTGGGGAGCAGGTTCTCATCAATGCCCTGGTGCTCATCGTCGCCTTTGCCGTGATGCGCGGGCTTTTCGCCTTTGCCCAGAGCTATATGTCAGAACGGGTGTCGCAGAGCATCGCTTTCGATTACCGTAATGACCTCTACGCCAAGATTCAACGCCTGTCATTTAGCTACCACGACCGCAACCAGACCGGCCAGCTGATGATTCGTGCAACGGACGATGTGGAAAAGGTGCGCCTCTTCATCGGACAGGGCCTCTTGCTCGCACTGCAGGCGTTCGTCCTGCTAACAGCCACCCTCATCATCCTGGCAGCCACCAATCTGAAATTGACGCTGATCGTGCTGCCGGTCCTGCCGATCGCGCTGCTGCTGTTCATGGTGTTCGGCGCCATCAGTCAGCCGTTGTTTGCCGAAGTGCAAAAGCGCCTGTCGCGCCTCAACACGATTCTGCAAGAAAACCTGGCCGGCATCAAGGTGGTCAAGTCGTTTGCACGTGAAGCGGACGAAGAACGCAAGTTCGATGCCGCCGCTGCCAGCCTGATGGCGCAAAGCATCAAGGTCTCGCGCACCTTCTCGTTCCTGTTTCCGGTGGTCTTTTTGATCGCCAACCTGGGGCAGGCGGCCGTGCTTTACTTCGGCGGCAAACAGATCATTGACGGCACGCTGACCTTCGGCGAATGGCAGAAGTTCAGCCTCTATCTGGTCTATGTCTTCTTTCCCATCGGCCAGTTAGGCTTCATCATCAGCCAGATGTCGCAGGCCAGCGCATCGGCCAGCCGCATCTTCGAAATCTTCGACGCCAAGAATGATGTGGCCGACAAACCCGACGCCATGACGCTGCCCCCGGTGCAGGGTCGTGTCGCCTTCGAAGACGTCACCTTCCGTTACTTCGAAAGCGGCGAGCCGGTGCTTTCCCACGTTAGTTTCGAGGCCATGCCAGGCGAAACTGTCGCCTTGCTGGGCGCCACCGGCAGCGGCAAGACGACGATTATCAACCTGCTGCCCCGCTTTTATGATGTCAACGAGGGCCACGTGCGCATTGATGGCTACGATCTGCGCGACGTCACCCTCGACTCCTTGCGCTCGCAGATTGGCATTGTGCTGCAGGAGACCAACCTTTTCAGCGGCACGATCCGCGAGAACATCGCCTTCGGTCGCCCTGACGCCACGTTGGCCGAAGTGATCGCCGCCGCCAAAGCAGCCTCTGCGCATGACTTCATCATGGGCTTTGCGGCGGGCTATGAAACGCCGGTCGGTGAACGCGGCGCCACCCTGAGCGGTGGACAGAAACAGCGCATCGCCATCGCGCGCGCGCTTCTGCTCAACCCACGCCTGTTGATCCTGGATGACTCGACCAGCTCGGTTGACTTGCAGACCGAGTATCAGATTCAGCAGGCCCTGACCGGGCTGATGCACGGGCGCACCAGTTTCGTCATCGCCCAACGCATCACCACCGTGGTCAATGCCGATCAGATTTTGGTTCTGGAGAAGGGGCGCATTGTCGCCCGCGGCAAGCACGAAGACCTGATGGAAAACAGCCCAATCTACGCCGAGATCTATCATTCACAACTGGTCAGCGATGTCGCCTTGGGCGAGCAAACTGAACCTTTGGCCCTGGCCGCGCCCGCAGCGCGCTAAAGACGACAGGTTGAATAAGGAGATACACCTATGATGGGAGGACCTGGAGGGCCACGCGCTCTCCTGGAGCGTGAGACACTCAAACCGCAGCGCGTCGGCGCCACGCTGAAACGCTTTGCTGTTTATTTCAAGACCTTTTGGCCTCTTCTACTGCTGGTCGCGGCCCTCGTCATTGCCGGCACCTGGGCGCAGGTCACCGCGCCCGAGCTGATCGGTCAGGCCGTGGACTGCTACCTGACCCCGGCGGCCAACGCGCGCCTGACGGGCAACGCGCAGGGAGGCAGCAGCTTCCCCGGCCAGCAAGCCCAGGCCGCCAAGAACACCTGCTGGTTCGATACCACCTCAGCGGCCACGCGCAGCACCGCTGACGCCGTGGCCGGGCTGGCGCGCCTGATCTTGCTCGTGGTAGGGCTGTACATTGGCGGCTCGATCACCGGCGGCTTGCAATTCTACGCCATGGCCTGGGCCGGCAACCATGTGCTGCGCAAGATGCGCGATGACCTTTTTAGCCAGGTGCACCGCCTATCGCTCAACTACTACGCCGAGCATGAGGCGGGGGCGATCATGAGCCGCATCACCAACGACATTGACACCATCCAGCAGGTATTTACCTTTGCCCTGGTCAATGTCACCAGCGGCCTCTTGCTGATCGCCTGGGTGATGTATAAGATGCTGAGCCTGAACTGGGCCTATGCCCTGGTCTCGCTGGCCGTTTTGCCGTTCATGATCGTGGCCACGCTTTGGTTCTCCGGCCAGGCGCGCAAGGCCTTCCGCCGCAGTCGCCAGGAAATCGGCAATGTCAACGCCGACCTGCAAGAGACGATTGCCAACGTGCGCGAGGTGCAGGCGTTCAACCGCGAGCAGGAGAACATTGACCAGTTCCGCGTGACCAACGCGGCCAATCGTGACGCAAACGTCCGCGCCGTGGCTTATACCAGCGCGCTCGCGCCCACCCTGGAAGCGCTTGGCTACGTGGCGATTGCCATCGTGACAGGCGTCGGCGGCCTGGCCCTGCTGCGCGGCAACGACCTGATGGGAACCACCGTCACCCTGGGCCTGATCGTGGCTTTCTTGAACTACGTCCAGCGTTTCAATCAGCCCATTCAGCAGGTGTCGGTGCTGTGGACCAACATCCAGAGCGCCATTGCCGGCGGTGAGCGCATCTTCAATCTGCTCGACCAGGCGCCGGAGGTGGAGGACAAGCCCGGCGCGCAGCCGCTCCCGGTCATCCAGGGGCGCGTGGAGTTCGATCATGTCCATGCCGCGTACAAGAAGGGCATTCCGGTCTTGCAGAATGTCAGCCTGCAGGCTGAACCAGGCCAGACCATTGCCATCGTCGGCCCCACGGGCGCGGGCAAGACCACCATCATCAACCTGCTGCCGCGCTTCTACGACGTCACCGAGGGCGCAGTGCGCATTGATGGCATTGATGTGCGCGATGTCACCGCAGCCAGCCTGCGCCGACAGATCGGCATCGTCCTGCAAGACACCTTCCTCTTCAGTGACACGGTCATGAACAACATTCGCTACGGCAAACCCGAAGCCAGCGATGACGAAGTGATCGCCGCGGCCAGGTTGGTGCAGGCCAACCAGTTCATCGAACGGCTGCCCGATGGCTATCAAACCCTGTTGGGCGAGCGCGGCAGCGGCCTCAGCCAGGGGCAGCGCCAGCTTCTGGCCATCGCCCGCGCGGCGTTGAGCGATCCGCACATCCTGATCCTGGATGAAGCGACGTCCAGCGTGGACACGCGCACCGAACGCCAGATTCAGGCTGCGTTGAACAAACTGCTGGCCGGCCGCACCAGTTTCGTCATTGCCCATCGCCTGAGCACCATTCGCAACGCCGACCAGGTGCTCGTGCTCAGCGCCGGCGAAATCGTCGAGCGCGGCAAGCATGACGAACTGCTGGCCCAGGGCGGGGTCTACTACGACCTTTACATGAGCCAATTCCGCCGCGAAGAGCAGAACGGCGAGGCTGCGCCGGTTGGAACGCCCGCGCTTCCAACGGCTGTAACCTCAAGAACAAATGGGCACGGAATGGCCGTCGCGCCAGCCTGATCCACGCGCCGGGGATAAACGCATCGAGATGAAAAACGTCGTTGTTTTGGGCGCAGGCATGGTCGGCGGCGCCATGGCCGCCGACCTGTGCCATGATTACGCGGTGACCGTCGTGGACGCCAATCGCCAGCGCGGCGAGGACTTAGCGGCGCGCCTGCCCGTGACCTTCATCGCGGCCGACCTGACCCAGGCGGCGGACGTCGCCGCCGCCGTCGCCCCGGCTGATCTGGTCATCGGCGCGGCGCCGGGCTTCCTGGGCTTCCAGGTATTGGCAACGGTCATTGCGGCCGGCAAACATGTCGTGGACATCTCCTTTTTCCCGGAGGACCCCTTTGTCCTGGATGACCTGGCCCGGCAAAAAGGCGTCACCGCGGTCGTAGATTGCGGTGTGGCGCCGGGCCTGGGGAATCTGATCCTGGGTTATCACCATGCCCACATGGAGGTGGCGTCGTTCGAGTGCCTGGTGGGCGGCTTGCCGGTCAACCGGCTGTGGCCGTGGGCGTACAAAGCGCCCTTTTCACCGATTGATGTGATCGAGGAGTACACCCGGCCCGCGCGGCTGGTGGTCAACGGCGAGATCATCGTCAAGCCTGCGCTCTCGGACGCTGAGCTGGTGACGCTGGAGCCTGTCGGCGTCCTGGAAGCCTTCAACACCGACGGGCTGCGCACCCTGCTGCGCACCATCCCTGCGCCCAACATGAGCGAGAAGACGCTGCGCTACCCTGGGCACATCGAGCTGATCCGCGTGCTGCGCGCCAGCGGCTTCTTCGACGCTGCGCCGCGCGCCTTCAACGGCGTAGAGGTGCGCCCGCTGGATGTGACCGCGGCGCTCCTGCTGGAGCAATGGCGCCTGGCCCCCAACGAGCCGGAGTTTACGATCATGCGCGTTCGCATCAGCGGGCGCGTGCATGACGAGCCGCAGACCTACACCTATCATCTGTACGATGAGACCGACCCACTGACCGGCGTTTCTTCGATGGCGCGCACCACCGGCTATACCTGCACCGGGGTTGCGCGCCTGCTGTTAGATGGAACCTTCAGCCGCGTCGGCATCTGCCCACCGGAAATGGTGGGCGCCGACGCAGCCTGCTTCGCGCGCGTGCTGGCGCACCTGGACGCGCGCGGCGTCCATTGCCGGCGCTGAGGCCCGCGGTCAGAGCGCGTTCTGGACGCTGACCCTGATACGAACCTCGAGCTGGCTGCCATCTAGCCGTGTGGCAATGAGCCGCATGATGTAAGTGGAGTCGGCGACGGTGGTCGTGTCCCACGAGGCCAGCACGCCGGCCGGTTCAACCGGCGTCGTCACATCCACCGTCAACGGCAGCCATACGCCGCCTGGATCAGGCGCCTGCCCCAGTTCCACCCGATAGCTGGCAAAGGCCGCGCCGTAGGCCGCGCCCATGATGTCAACCACGCCCTTGAGCGTATCTCCGTCCAGCGGCTGATCCAGGCGCAGCACGAGTGACTCGCCTGGCGGCGGCGTGGCGGTGACTTCGGGGGTGGGCGTGGCCGTGGGCAGCGCCGGCGTGGGAATTTCAGCCGTTGGCGTGGGTGTGGCGAAAAAGTCCGGCGTGGGCGTGGGCGTCGCCAGCGGTTCCGCCGTGGGCGTGGCGGTCGGCAGAATCTCTGGCGTCGGTGTGCTGGTCGTCACCGCGGTCGGCGTAGCCGGCGCTGCGCCCACGAACAGATGGACACGCGCCTCGAACTCGCGCCCGCTGTGGTCCCAGACGCGGATGCGCAGCGTGTAGGGGCCAGGTGCGAGCGCGCTGGTGTCCCAGGTTGCCAGCGGGCCGCCATCCACGGGTGTGAAGAAAGGCCCTTCCACATGTCCCCAACCGAGAGGATCGTTGCCTTCGCCGTATTCCACATCGTAGCGATCGAAATCAGGCAATGCCGTCTTGCCGGCCAGGGTAACCAGCCCGGCCACCGTCTCGCCCTCGGCCGGCTGCTGGATGAAGATGTCCGGCGCCTGGCAGTTGGTAGCCACCTCGGTTGGCGGCTGCGGGATGCCATGATCCAGCGCCCACTGGCGCCCTTCCGGTGGATAAACGATGTAATCGCGCACTTCTACCAGCTGATCGGGACATTCGGGCGGCGCCAGGTACTCCTGATCGCCGACCTTGAAGATGCGCACTTTACGATGAATGTCGAACTCCGCGCTCAACGGCCCGCGGCCCTTGACGAACACCTCGGCGCGGCGCGCGGGACAGGTCTCACTGGGCACCGTGCCTGAATCCGCGCACACCTCGATCAACTCGATGTCGGCCGGGACGGGGAAAGGCAGCGGCGGTTTGCCCTGCAAGGCGCTGGCCAGGAACCCGTTCCAAATTGGCCCCGCGCCGGCCACCCCGCTGACCCCGCGCATCGGCGTGCCGTCGCTGTTGCCCACCCAGACGCCCACGGCCAGATCGGGCGTGTAGCCGACGGTCCAGTTATCGCGAAAATCGTTAGTCGTGCCGGTCTTGACCGCGGCGGGGCGGTCGCCGGGCAGGCGCAAGGCGCTGTTGGGGCCGAAGGCTGGCGTGCGCGCTTCGTTGTCAGCCAGGATCGAGGTGATTTGGTAGGCAAAGCTGGCCGGCGCGGCGCGTTGACCCGAGGCCGGTTCAATGAGCAGCGCGCCGTGCGGCTGACTGGCCGCTTCACGGCAAGGCGCCGCGCTCAGTTCTTCCACGCCCTGACCAAGCAGCTGACCATTGGCGCCAATCACGCACTGAATCGCCACCGGCGGCACGCGCACGCCTTGATTGGCCAGCACGGCATAGGCTCCCGTGAGCTCCAGCAGGGTCATCTCGCCGCCGCCCAGGGTGAGCGACAGGCCGTAAGCGCCGCCGCTCAGGCTCTTGACTCCCATGCGCTCAGCCGTCTCGATCAGGCGCGGGATGGTGACATACTGCAAGGTTTTGACCGCGGGGATGTTATAGGAGTTAGCCAGCGCGCTGCGCACCGTGACCAGGCCGTGCTCTTTGTCATCATAATTCTTGGGAACGTAAGGCGGCCGGCCGGCGCCGTCAGGGAACTCCGTTCTAATGTCCATCAGCGTCGTCGCCGGCGTCCACCAGTCCTGGTTCAAGGCAAAGGCGGTCAGATACGTCAACGGCTTGATGGCCGATCCTGGCTGGCGCGGGCTGATGGCGACATTGACCTGGCCCGCGATTTCGGTCGCATTGAAATCTACGCTGCCGAGCATGGCCAGGATTTCACCGCTCTGCGGGCGCAGGGCCACCAGGGCCGCATTGGTCACATGCTGCTGCGGCGTGAAACGGGCAATGCGCGCGCGCGCGGTGTCTTCGGCCAGCTTCTGCAGATCGCTGTCGAGCGTGGTGTAAACCTGCAAGCCGCCTTTGTAGAGAAGTTGCGGCCCATACGCGCGCTCCAGCTGCTCGCGCACGTAAACGACGAAGTGCGGCGCCTCGAAGGTGTAGTGCGGCGGCGCCAGGGGAATTTGCTGGGCGTCCCAGGCCAGCCAGGCCGCGTCGGCCTCCTGCGGCGTGATATAACCTTCCTTGGTCATCAGCCGCAGCACGACGGCCTGCCGCGCCTTGGCCCCCGTCGGGTTGGTGTAGGGATCATAAAAAGCAGGCGCTTGCGGCAGCCCGGCCAGCAAGGAGGCTTCGGCCAGGGTCAAGTCCAGGGCCGATTTCCCGAAATAGGTCTGCGCCGCGGCCTCGATCCCATAGGCGGCGTTACCGTAGTAAATTTCGTTCAGGTAAATTTCGAGGATGCGATCACGCGGATAGGTGCGCGTGATCTCAGCCGCCAGGATCGCCTCTTTGATCTTGCGATTGACGGTGCGCTCCGGCGACAAAAACACCAGTTTGACCAGCTGCTGGGCAATCGTGGAGCCGCCAATGACCGCCTCACGTTCGCGAATGGCGCGCCAGACCAGGCGTGCAATCCCCACCGGGTCCACGCCCGGGTGCAGATAGAAATTGGCGTCCTCGGTGGCGATCGTTGCCTGAATCAAGGCCGGCGCCATCTGGTTGAGCTTGACCAGGGAGCGGCGGCCGGCGCCCGAATCGAACACTTCGTTCAGCGGCTTGCCGTTGCGATCATAGATGCGTGTGCTGACAAAGAGAGCCGAGCGATTTTGCAGTTCATCGGGCGACGGCAGGTCAGACGCCAACAGAACGTAGCCAATGGCGCCGCCGGCCGTCAACAAGAGGCCCAGGATAGTGCTGACGATGAGCGCGATCAGGAAGCCATCGGCGAAGCGGCCGCGAGCGCCGCGGCCGCCTGGGCGCGGCGGCTGGCCCGCATCGAAGCGCCGCGGCGGCAAATTACCGCCGGCTGGCGGTCGCGTCAACACGGGCGGCGGCTCCGGCCGCGGCGCCGGCGACTGCATCCAATCGGGCAGACCGCGGTCCGCGCTCGCCCACCACCCATCAGCAGTCCTCAAGCGCCCCTGCCCGCCTCGTTCGAGCCTCAACGACCTGTTCCTGTCTCCCACCACGCTTCCCCTCCAGCCCATCCCTGACATTCCACGTATCTCATCATTCATCGTTCATCATTCATCGTTTTACACGCCCGTTCGCATCTGAGGATGCTCACTCCGCGGGGATGCTCACTCCTCACCCGCTATGCACTATGCACTCATCATTCATCATTCATCGTTCATCATTCACTTCGGCCACTCCCACGCCTGCGTATTCTGAAATATCCAGGCTGCGGTGTGAAAAACGGAAACGGCGATCAGAGGCAGGGCCGCTTGCAGCCGCGTGCGCTCCGTCGTCAGCGCCTGACCCAGGAGCACGCCCCCCAGCGCGGTCAGCGGCAGACTGCTCAAGCTAAAAAGATCCCAATCACGCTGACCGCCATAGTCTGGATTCCAAAGCAGGATGAAAAGCAGGCTGCCGGCCGCGGCTACGGCAAGAAAAAGAGCATAGGGCGCCGGCGACGGGGCTGCGCCAGCGGCGGTCGTCGCCCTGAGCCACTGCCGCAAGCCGCCCAAACTCAGCAAAACCGCGGCCAGGCTGACCGGCGCGCTGAGCAGCTGCTGATTGACGATGTCCACCAGGTGACCCCAGGAAAACATGGTGTAATGCTCCCAGCGCGTGCTCGTCGTCCACAGGGGCACCAGCCAGCGTGCATCACCGCCGCCGGGGCGATCGGTGGTGAACAACGCCTGCAGGCCATGGCCGCCCGCTTGCATGAACCCCACGACGCCCAGGCCGATCAACAGCAAAGGAACGGCCGTCTGCAGCAGCGCGCGCAGCCAGCCCTCACGCCGCGCATCCAGCGCGGTCAGGACCAGCAGCGACGGCGCCAGGTTGAGGGTGGATGGGTGCAGCGCCAGGGCCAGACCCAAAGCCGCCGCCGTCGCCCATAGCGGCGTTTTACCTGCCAGGTGACGCGCCGCCAGCCACAGGTAGAGCACGATGGCAACCGCGACCAGCGTATAATTCTCGACATAGCCGAAGAAGAGCTGCATGGCGCCCAGGCTGAGCAAGAGGCCGGCCATGAGCAGGCGCTGGCCGCGGCTGCGCCCCACTTCCCAGGCCAGCTGCAGCACGATAAACACGTAGACGGCGCCGGCCGCTACGCTGGTCATGGCATAGGCAGGAAACGCGTCGGGCCACTGCCAAAGACGCTGGCCGAGCGCCCATAGTTTCGCATGCCAGAAAACGGTCAAGGGCGCCTGCCAGGTGTAAACCAGGCGTAGGGCCGGATCAGGATAGGAGATGGCGTTGGTCAGGATGTAGGCATCGCCCCAGCGCGTATGCACCAAGCGCAAAGCCCAAAAGAGCGGCAGGGAAAGCAGCGCCGAGGCGGCGAACCAACGCGTCGGCGGCGCGGTGGGCCGGACGGAGGAGGTCAACGGGCGCGCGGCGCGGATCGCCAACAAGCGCTCGGTCACAGCAGGGATAGTCAGGGCGGCGACGAACAACGCCGCGGCCCAACGGACGGCCGGGGCAAAAAAAGTGACAGGCCAGAGACCCCAGGCCGTGACTTCGCCGAGCGCGGGCGCGGCCAGATGCAAAATCAGCAGAATGAAAACCAGGGCGCGCAGCGACCAGAGCAGGCGTCTGGCGAATGGAGTCTCGACCAACATGGGGTGCATTGTACCGCGCCGCGGCCGGACTGACAAAGCAGCTAACGGGGGCAGTGCAGGTTGCCTGCGCCGCGGCGTGCGCCGGGCAAAGAAAATCGAGAGGATGAACTCGGGAGCAGCTCGTCCTCTCGATCAGCGGAAAACCCCAAGGCCGGAACCCAGACTCACAGACCACTGGCGAGGGATAGCAATCCATTTTCTAGAGGCGCAATGCCATTCGTAGCTTGTTTCCCGGGCGATAGCAGGGGGAAAACGGCCACGAATATCATCGCCCCACCCAGACGGGAGAGAGACTGGCAGCAGAAGCCGGGAGCGGCTCTGCACGGCGTTGGGGGGACATTAGGCTAAGGCAAACGACCTTCTCAGAGGCGAACGGCTGCGGGGGAAGGCGCGGCTGGCAGCTGCAGTCGTTCGGCCATGTGCGTCAAAAAGCGCAGCGATTGATTTAGATCATCGAATTGCCAGCGTTCGCCGGTTTGAACATGTTCGATCTCGCTGTGCCAACAATTCGGCGTTTGATCCTGGTTATCGCACCACAGGCGCACCATGAATGAGGCATATTTAGCGGTGGGAGACATGCTATTCCTCCTTTTGTGCCGTGGTCCCGTTAGAACCATGATGTCACCATGCACTCATGTGAGTATAGCACAGAGGTGGCTACAAACTGGCTACAAACCGGCCTTTTTGAGGGCAAAAAGCCACGAGTTTTGGAGCAATTTGGCGACAATCAATGCTCAATGAGCACATCTTGCCAGAACCACCATTCGAGCGCGGAGGTGGGGAAGCGTTTGATCCAGGGTTTGAGCAAGAGGGAGTAGCGCGCGTACAGCAGCGGCACCAGCGCCGCCTCGCCGATCAGAATCTGCTCGGCGGCTTGATAGAGGCGAACGCGTTTTTCCTGGTGCAGGGTGACGCGCGCCTCTTCCACCAGAGCCTGGTACTGAGGATGGCGCCAGCCGCCATAGATGCGGCGAAAGATCACCTCGTGCAGGAAATTGTCAGGGTCGGGAAAATCGGCGGCCCAGGCGGTGATGCGCAGCAGCGGGCGTCGCGTCAGCAGGCGCTCCATCAGCAGCCCCACCGGTACGATGTCCCAATCAACCTGAATGTCTAGCTGCTGGCGCCACTGTTTCTGGGCGTAAAAGCAAATGGGATCGGTGCCGGCGTGACTGAGTCCGGCCAGGGGCGGCAGACCGCGCCCGCCGGGGTAGCCGGCCGCGGCCAGGGTTTCGCGCGCAGTCTGCGGGTCATAAGGCAGGGCGATGTCGGGGCTGTGCGCGGGCATGCCCGGCGGGATGAAGCCGCCGCTGGCCGGAAATTCGTAGCCGCGCTGCACCACCTCCGCCAGATAAGTGCGGTCCAGGGCCAGGGCCAGGGCGCGGCGCAAAAGCGGATTATCGAACGGCGGGCGCGAGGCGTCGAATTGCAAGAACCAGGAGCGCAGGGTGGGCAACGAGACGTAGTCGTTGGGAAAACGCTGCCGGGCGCGATCCTGGAGAGTAGATGAAGCGCCTTCCAGGTTCAGCACATCGAGCTGATCGGCCTCATACGCGGCCAGGCCGGCCTCATGGCTCAGCCCCAGGGCCAATTCCACGCGCTCGATGTTGCCCGCGCAACGGCCAAAGTATGTCGGGTTGCGCACCAGGGAGAGGCGTTGGCCCGGCTGCCAGGCGGCCAGGCAATAAGGGCCGTTGCTCACGAAGTGCTCCGGCTGTGTCCAGGCCGGGCCATATTTCTCCACGACGTGCCGCGGCACAGGGAACCAGGCGCTGCAGGCCACGAGCTGCAGGAAGTAGCTGGTCGGTTGCGCCAGCTCTACCTGCAACGTCAGCTCGTCCAACGCACGGACCCCGACCTCGTCGCTGTTTGCCAACAGACCCTGGCGGTAGGCGGCCGCGCCTTTGATGTCGTCGAACGACAGCCCCGAAAAGGGCGAACGTTCCATGCCGCTCAGGATGCGCTTCCAGGCATACTCGAAGTCCCCGGCGGTCACGGGCTGGCCATCGCTCCAGCGCACATCCTCGCGTAGATGAAAGATATAGACCAAGCCGCCATCGCGCACATCCCAGGCGCGCGCAACCGCCGGCACGACGCCCAGGTCAGGCGTGCGTTCAACCAAACCACGGAAGAGGAGATCGGCGGTGCCGCTGGTGTAAAATTCCCAGGCTTGCGCCGGATCGAGGGCCGTTGGTTCAGTCCAGTTGATGCGAAAGGTCTGTGAGTGGCGGGCGGCCGGCGTCAACGGCAGGCTGCTCCGCTGCCAGAGGGCAAACCCTTGCGCGTAGGCCTGGCGCGCCTGCGGGAATTGAAACGCCGTGTGATAAGTCAAGGCCAGTTTCATGAAAACGCGCGCGCTTTGCTCGTATTCGCCCATCTGCTCAAGCAGAGTTAACGCCTTTTCGTAAGCCTCCACGGCCGCCTGATGTTCGAAGAGGCCGCGCGCGCGATCGCCCAACAACAGCAGGTACATGACGGCGTTGTTGGTGGCCGGGCTATCATGGGTCTGGCGCGCGGCGACATGATGCAGAGCCAGCGCCGCCAGCAGCTCATCATCGGATAGGCCCTGCCCGCGGGCAAAGCGCCGCGAAGGCGCGCCTGGCTTGTCGCTTTGCATCAGCATGCTGATCTCAGACGCAAAGATCTTTTCCAGGGCCTCGGCCGCGCGGCGATGGAGCAGCAGGCGCCGGCCCAGGCTCAGGCCTTGATAGACAACCGAGCGCACCAGCTCGTGGAGAAAGTGGTATCCCGCCGCTTGCTCGCCCAACAACTGGCGGGCCAGCAGCTCTTCGGTCGCGCTCAGCGTTTCCATCTCAGCGCGGCCCGCGGTCAGATAGAGCACATCGCGGCGCATCGTATTGCCGAGGACGGCGCCCGCTTCCAAGACCTGGCGCGCCAGCGGCGTCAATCGCTGCAAGCGTATCTCCACGGCCTGGCGCACGGTGTCGGGCAAAGGCAGACCCGCCTGCATAGAGGTTGGCGGCCAGTCGCCTGCTTCCAGCAGGGCGCGCAGCGTTTCCAAGAGGAAGAAGGGATTACCGCCGGTGGCCTGATGCAGCTTGACGATCGCTTTGTCAGCAACGGCCGCTGTGTCGGTCATGAATTGCACCAGACGGCGCACCTGAGGTAAATCCAACGCCGTCAGATCAATCTCGGTCAGCACGCCCGCGCGCGCCAGGTTGTGACGCACTTCCTGCAGAGGGCCAGCTTCCTCGCTGCGCACGGTGGCCAGGACCAGAATACGACTGCCGTACAACCGGCGTCCCAGGTAGGCCAGCCAGTCGAGCGTGGCCGCGTCTGCCCAGTGCAAATCGTCGAGACATAGAATCAGCGGTTGGATTTCGGCCAGATAGAGAACAAGCTGGCTGAGGGCGTTGAGCAAGTAAAGGCGCGCTTCCGCCGGATCAGTGCTGTCGGACAAGGGCGTGACAGCCTGCCCTGGTTCAAGCTCAGGCAGCAGCCTGGCCGCCTGCTGGCGCCAGACCGGGGCCACCTGGGCCGCCAGGGCAGGCAAATCGGGCAGGGAACGCAGCGCATCGCTGACTAGTTGGTAAGGAAGGGTGTGTTCGCTGCGCTGCGCGCTGCCGATGCCGACAAAAATTGCCGCCTGCTCCCGTTCGGCATTGACAGCCTCCTGCATCAGCCGCGTCTTACCAATCCCTGGTTCGCCCGTAATCCAAACCACATTGCCCTGTCGGCTCTGCGCGCGTGCAAACTGCTGTTGCAGCTGGCGCAGCGCCTCGTCACGTCCCATCAAGGGAATATCGCCGCCGGGCAGCGCCGCCCAGGTTGGCCCGGTCAGCGGCTGCCGCAGACGATCCAGACGCCCGTCCAGAATGGCGCGGTAGAGCGTGCGCGAGGTATCCAGGGGGCGCGTCCCCAGCTCCCGTTCCAGGCTGATAGCGAGGCGATCGAACTGGCGCAAAGCAGCATCGCGGTTGCCGTTGAGCGCATAGAGCACCATCAAGGCGCAGTGAATATCCTCACGCGCGCTGTCCTGCGTCAAATAACGCTGCGCCAGGGCAATGCCGGTTTCGTAATCGTCCTCAACCTGGCACTGAGCGAGCACCGCGCGGACAGCGGCATAATAGGCATTATGCAGCGATTCCCGTTCCTGCTCCAGCCACTGCTCATACTCAGGGCTGTCAGGAATAACCAGTCCTTGCAAAAAAGGCCCGCGATAGAGCTCAAGCGCGCGTCGTAACGCCGCGCGCCGCCCGGCGCGGGCAGGCGTCGCGCACAGCCTGGCAAACTCGGCGGCATCCGACCAGACCAACATCGGGTTCAGGGCGACATAGTCATCGGTCAGTTGCAGCAGGTCGGGTTGAGGTAACGCGCGCCGCAGGTGGGTCAAGAGGTGGCTCAGATTACGGCGAGCCACCGCCTCGCGCGCATCAGGCCAAAAGAGAAAGAGCAGATCGTTGCGCGCAAGCGGTTGCAAATGGGTTGCCAGGCGCAAAAGCAGCGCGCGTGCCTGGCGGCGCGCAATGACGAGCGGACGACCGAGCCAGGAAATTTCGATTGGGCCGAGGACGCGAAGCAACAGAGGAAGAGTCGGCGTGGTGACGGGGTCTGCAAGGTTTGGTACGGGCACGGATGCTATCTTCTCCCCAAAACGCGCGGGGCCGTGAACATTGTACCATACCGTCTGGCGCGCGCCTAATCACTCGAAGGCAGGCAGGGCCAGGCGCCCCACTTCCTGACCGTCGGCCGCGCGGTAGAGAATCACCAGGGGAGTCAGCGGCCCCCGCACGGCCGCGCGCAGCGGCAAATCGTAGACATCCACGATGCGCGCGCCGGTCTGCCAGGTGGTGGTGGGCCGCGCGCGATGCACCGGCTCCGCGTCGTATTGAGCCACCACCTGCCCCGCGGCGTCGAGCAGGCGCGCGGAGACCTGCCAGGCTTCAGCAATGGGCGCGCGCGCCTGCCAAACCAGGCCGATCC
>DAISHS010000057.1:0-16392 GCA_036822415.1 Chloroflexota bacterium | reverse complement strand
GGAGACTGCGCCAGTCTTGGAGGCTCCGGTCTTGGAGACTGCGCCAGTCTTGGAGGCTCCGGTCTTGGAGACTGCGCCAGTCTTGGAACTGAAACCCCCGCATCGTTATTTCAACAACTTTTTCATCGCCTACGCCAAAGCCATCAACAAGGCGTATGGGCGAACCGGTAGCTTGTTGGAAAAACCTTACAGACGAAAACTCGTGGACAGTGAGCGCTATTTTACTCGACTTATCACCTACATTCACCAGAATCCACAGAAGCATGGGTTTGTGGATGATTTTCGTGATTGGCCGTGGTCATCCTACCACATCATCACCACAAGTCGCCCAACCCGCCTCGGACGAGCGTTCGTGATCGAGCAGTTTGGTGGAATGAACAATTTTGTGAAAGCGCATCAAACCACAGTAGACGAAGTAGATTTCGCGCCACTTATCGAGGAATATTCGTTCTAGACTGGCGCAGTCTCCAAGACTGCGCCAGTCTGCTTGAAGATCGCGCCGCCGGCTTACGCCGGCGCTCGCGAACGCTTGAAATAGACCTGGATTTCGTCACGGCTGCCGTAGAGGGCGCGCCCCGCGCTGGCGCCGGCCATTTCCCAACCCTGCGCGCCGAGCTGATTCAGATAATCGTGCAACAGCGGCTGCTCCTCCCAGGCGGCGATTTTCTCGCCGTTGCGGAAGCGCGGCCGCCAGCCTTTGTACTCCTGGAAAGAGACCACCAGGTATTCCCAGAGCATGGGCGCGGCCGCTGATTTCGCAGCTTGCGGCGGCGTCTTGAGCGCCGGTTGACGCGCAGCAGCTTGCGGTTCAACCGGTTTGACGCCCGCTGGCCTGGCGACGGCCAGGTCACGTGCAGGGAGTGCAGTCAGCCCAGGGGTCGGCTCGGACGCGCCGCCCAAAAGTTCGCCCAGCAGATCGGGTGTTTGTTTACGCTCAGTCATCACGCATGATCCTTTCTACCAATGCCTGATAATCTTCCGCGCCCGGTGAATGAGGCGCATACTCAAAGATGCTCTGGCCGTAGCCCGGCGCTTCCGAGAGGCGCACGTTATAGCGTACCGGAGAGCAAACGCGTTCGGCGTAGTGCGTGTGCAGCTGTTCCAGGATCTCGGCCGACTTGCGCACGCGGCGATCAAAAAAGGTGGGCAGGATGTAGGCCAGATGCAGCGCAGGATGATATTTCTGAATGGCCGTCAAACTATGCCCAAACTCGATCAGTCCCTGCAGCGTCATCACTTCGAGTGAGACTGGCGCCAGCACCTGGTGTGCATAGAAGAGAACATTGACGGTCAGCGCATCCCAACCGGGCGCAGTGTCCAGGATGATGTAGTCAAACTGATCCTCGCAGGGCGCCAGCGCTTCGCTCAGCACCTGTTCACCGCCAAAGTCGCGCCGCGTAATCTGGCGCTTGAGGCCGGCCAGGGCGCGGCCGCCGGCCAGGATCGCCAGGCGCTCGCGCGCAGGAATGAGCGCTTCGGCCGGCGTCGTCTCTGCCGTCACCAGATCGGCCAGGCCCAGTGTCGCTTGAACGCCGAGGGCCTTCGTCACCTGGCCCTGGGTATCTACATCCACCAGCAGGACGCGCTTTCCAGCCAAAGCCAGGCCGGTAGCCAGGTTGACCGCGGTCGTCGTCTTACCCACACCGCCTTTCGATAGAGCAACAGCAATTTTGCGCATGCAAACGACCTCCCTTAATGCCTCTTCGACTGGCAGTCAACAAACAGCGACGCTGGAAAAACACCTCTGCCAATTCGACGTTTCCTATGCCAGAGTATACCACAGAAAAGAGCAGAATCGTAACGCAACGCGTTAGAAAAATCCGGGCGCAGGCCCGGCCCGGGCAAAAGTGTCATCAATTTTTACTCATTAATTCATGACAGATTTGTCGCCAAAGGCAATTCCTGTTAAAATGTATAAAGTGTTTGTGTCATTTGACTGCGACGTGCTGAGGGCGTCGTAAAGGAGGTGTACAAGAAAGTCAGACTTCCCAATTGGTCGTTGAAAACATCCCCGCATAAATTCAGTTCCCAAGGTACAGGTTTCTTTCAAAGGAGAAGAATCAGTGTCTAAGAAGAATCCGCTTTTTTTGGTCATCACTCTGTTGATCCTGGCAGCGACCCTGCTGTCAGCTTGTGGTAGCGCTGCTACTGTGGCGCCAACGACTGCCCCGTCCGCTCCAACGGCTGCCCCGGCTGCCCCAACGGCAGCCTCAACGGGAGGGGACAAGGGATCGGTGGGTGTCGTGCTGCCGACCAAGGATGAACCGCGCTGGCTGCAAGACCAGGCTGTTTTCGTGAAGGCCGGCTGGACGCCCTTGTTCAGTCAGGGCGACAGTGCTAAGGAAAAGGCCAATGTCGAGGCCTTGATCAGCCAGGGCATCAAAGTCCTGATCATTTGCCCGCAGGATGCGACTGCTGCAGCCGCGGCGGCGGCAGCGGCCAAGGCCGCCGGCATCAAGGTCATTTCCTATGACCGCCTGATCCGCGACACCGACGCGGTTGACTACTACGTCACCTTCGACAGCATGGCCGTAGGCGCCGCCTGGAGCGAATACCTGATCAAGCAGGCCGGCGACACCAAGGGCAACCCGCTGTACATCTACACGGGCGCCGCCACCGACAACAACGCCTTCATCTTCTTCGAAGGCGCCTGGGAGAAGATCCAGCCCAAGATCGCCGACGGCACCTTCGTCATCAAGAACTCCGCCGAAGCCGTGGCCCTGCAGGGCAAGGCCACGCTGACCCGTGATGAGGAGTCCAAGATCATCGGCCAGACCACCACCAACTGGGACTTCAACACCGCCAAGAGCCTGGCCGAAGCCAACCTGACCAAGGCCGCCACGGCCGACAAGGGCACCGTCTACATCCTTGCCCCCAACGATGGCACCGCCCGCGCCATCGCCGACGCCTTCGCCGCAGACAAGGATGTCAAGAAGTACTTTGTCACCGGCCAGGACGCTGAGAAGGCTTCCGTCCAGTACATCATTGACGGCAAGCAGTCCATGACCGTCTTCAAGGACGTCCGCACGCTGGCCGCCGACGCTGTCGCCGCAGCCAACGCCTTCCTCGCCGGCCAGACCCCTGAGAAGACGACGACCTACAACAACGGCAAGCTCGATGTGCCGGCCAAGCCGTCCGCCATCGTCACCGTCACCAAGGACAACGTCAAGGCCGCCTTGATTGACTCCGGCTACTATCAGGCCGGCGACTTCCAGAACCTCGACGCCTCGGCGCCGCCTGCTGCCCCGGCGGACAAGGGATCGGTGGGTGTCGTGCTGCCGACCAAGGATGAGCCGCGCTGGCTGCAAGACCAGGCCGTTTTCGTGAAGGCCGGTTGGACGCCCTTGTTCAGTCAGGGCGACAGTGCTAAGGAAAAGGCCAATGTCGAGGCCTTGATCAGCCAGGGCATCAAAGTCCTGATCATTTGCCCGCAGGATGCGACTGCTGCAGCCGCGGCGGCGGCAGCGGCCAAGGCCGCCGGCATCAAGGTCATTTCCTATGACCGCCTGATCCGCGACACCGACGCGGTTGACTACTACGTCACCTTCGACAGCATGGCCGTAGGCGCCGCCTGGAGCGAATACCTGATCAAGCAGGCCGGCGACACCAAGGGCAACCCGCTGTACATCTACACGGGCGCCGCCACCGACAACAACGCCTTCATCTTCTTCGAAGGCGCCTGGGAGAAGATCCAGCCCAAGATCGCCGACGGCACCTTCGTCATCAAGAACTCCGCCGAAGCCGTGGCCCTGCAGGGCAAGGCCACGCTGACCCGTGATGAGGAGTCCAAGATCATCGGCCAGACCACCACCAACTGGGACTTCAACACCGCCAAGAGCCTGGCCGAAGCCAACCTGACCAAGGCCGCCACGGCCGACAAGGGCACCGTCTACATCCTTGCCCCCAACGATGGCACCGCCCGCGCCATCGCCGACGCCTTCGCCGCAGACAAGGATGTCAAGAAGTACTTTGTCACCGGCCAGGACGCTGAGAAGGCTTCCGTCCAGTACATCATTGACGGCAAGCAGTCCATGACCGTCTTCAAGGACGTCCGCACGCTGGCCGCCGACGCTGTCGCCGCAGCCAACGCCTTCCTCGCCGGCCAGACCCCTGAGAAGACGACGACCTACAACAACGGCAAGCTCGATGTGCCGGCCAAGCCGTCCGCCATCGTCACCGTCACCAAGGACAACGTCAAGGCCGCCTTGATTGACTCCGGCTACTATCAGGCCGGCGACTTCCAGAATCTGCAATAACACTCATCCTTCTCCCGCTTCCGCGATCCTTCTCACAACGAAGGCCGGAAGCGGGGGAAGTTGCCCCGTACAGACGACTTATTGCACACGTCGCTCTGTGGCCGGGTCGCTCACGCGACTCAGCCACAGAGAATCGGGACAGAACTGGTCCCCTCATGCTTCACTTCGTCAGGAGTTAGCGCCATGCCTAATCAACCTCCCATCCTAGAGATGAAGAACATTACCAAGACGTTCCCGGGCGTGAAAGCATTGAGCAACGTCAGCTTTCAGGTTGCCGCGGGCGAGATTCACTGCCTTGTGGGCGAAAATGGCGCGGGCAAGTCCACCCTCATGAAGGTCCTGAGCGGGGTGTATCCGCATGGGACCTACGACGGAGACATCCTTTTCAATGGGCAGGTGCAGAAATTCTCGGGCATCGCCGACAGCGAGAAGGCCGGCATCGCCATCATCTACCAAGAGTTGGCACTCGTCCCTGAAATGACGGTCTACGAAAACATCTTCCTCGGCAATGAGATCAAGCGCGGCTTCACCGTTGATTGGAATGAGACCATCAAACGGGCCACTGAAGCGATCAAGAGAGTCAAACTGAACGTCAATCCGGGGACGAAGGTCAAAGATTTGGGTGTGGGCAAGCAGCAACTGATCGAGATTGCCAAGGCGCTGAGCAAGGATGTCAAACTGCTCATCCTGGACGAACCGACCGCCGCCCTGAATGAGGATGACAGCGAAAACCTGTTGAACTTGATCCGTGAGCTGAAAGAGCACGGCGTCTCCTGCGTGATGATTTCGCACAAGCTGAAAGAAGTCATCGCCATTGCCGATACGGTCACGGTCCTGCGCGACGGCCAGACGATCACCACCCTGGATGCGCACAAGGGCGAAGTCTCCGAACCTGTGCTGATTAAGCACATGGTCGGCCGCGAAATCAACAATATCTACCCGCAGCGCCAACGTAACCCGTTCCGAGCCACGGCGGCCGTCGTCGAGGAGGCTAAAGCAGCCGGCGTGAAGGTCATCTCGTATGACCGGCTGATCACCGACACCCAGGCGTTGGACTACTATGTGACCTTCGACAGTCCCGCCGTTGGGGCGCAACAGGCGCAATACCTGGTTGACCATGCGCAGGGCAAAGGCAATCCTCTGTATCTGTATGCCGGCGCCGCCACTGACAGCAACACCTTCTTCCTCTTGCAGGGTGCGTGGGGTGTTCTGCAGCCCAAGATCGCCGACGGCACGTTCGTCATCAAGAACTCAAGCCAAGCTGCCAGCTTCCAGGGGAATGTCGTTCTGACGCGCGAGCAGCAGAGCGCGATCATTCGCCAGATCGCCACCAACTGGGACCCCCGCACGGCCAGGAATATGGCGCAATCCAATCTTGCCCTGGCCAGTGCGGCCGACAAAGGTAACGTCTTTGTCCTTGCCCCTAACGACAATACCGCACGCGCGATTGCCGATGTGTTCTCTGCCGATCAGGATGTCAAGAGCTGCCTGATCACCGGCCAGGATGCCGAGGAAGCGTCAATCAAGTATATCCTGGACGGCAAGCAGTCCATGACCGTCTTCAAAGATGTGCGCGCCCTGGTACAAACCGCAGTTGACGCTACCGTGTCGCTGCTCAAAGGCCAGACTCCCGCAGCCAACGGGAGTTACAGTAACGGGGCAATCGCCGTCCCGGCGCTCCAGTCTCCTGTGATCCCGGTCGACAAGGCAAATGTCAAGACGACCTTGATTGACTCCGGCTATTACGGAGGCGCGGCGGCTGGCAGCGTTTCACAGACGCCTGCGCTGGCGAGCAACCCCGTTGTCGGGATCGTCCTCCCCACCCAGGATGAACCACGCTGGATCCAGGATCAAAAGCGCTTCCAGAACGCTTTCCGCGCAGCCGGCTACAACGTCGAAATCGTGTTCAGCCAGGGCGACGCGGCCAAGGAAAAGGCTAACGTAGAAGCACTGGTGAAGAAGGGTATCAAAGTCCTCATCATCTGCCCGCAGGGCGGCGGCGAAGTCGTGCTCGAGGTCAAGAACTGGAACGCCTTCGATCCGGCGTTGGGCCGGGACATCCTCTACGACATGAACTTCAATGTCCGGAAGGGCGAGATCGTCGGCATTGCGGGCCTAATGGGCTCCGGCCGGACCGAGCTGGCCCTGAGCCTGTTCGGCAACCCGAAGGGGTACCGGACCGAAGGAGAAGTGTGGGTCGGCGGCAAGCCGCGGCGTTTCAACCATCCGCACGATGCGATTGGCGCGGGCATGGCGTATGCGACCGAGGACCGCAAGGCGGCTGGCCTAATTCTGATCCAGGACGTCAAGCAGAACACGACGCTGGCGAACTTACAGGAAATCGCCCGCAGCGGCATTGTTGACAGCAATGCCGAGATCAAGATCGCGGAGGAATATCGGCGTTCGCTCAACATCAAGACGCCGAGCATCGAGCAGAAGGTGGGAAACCTCAGCGGCGGTAACCAGCAGAAGGTTTGTATTGCCAAGTGGCTGTTTGTCAAGCCCGACCTGCTGATCCTGGACGAGCCTACGCGCGGCATTGACGTCGGCGCCAAGTACGAAATCTATACGATTATGGCCCGACTGGTGCAGGAGGGCATGAGCATCATCATGATCTCGTCCGAGCTGCCTGAGGTTCTCGGCATGAGCGACCGAGTGTACGTCGTCTCGGCGGGCAGGATTACCGGCGAGTTGCCAATCGAGGAGGCAACTCAAGAGAAGATCATGCAATTGGCTACGAGCTAACCAGGAACCCGCCTATGTTTGTCTCACATTGTAACTCATGAGATGCGCAGTCACATGCCATCTCGCCGCAAAGCACTATTGGAATCCCTGCCTGCAGGGTTAATGACACCAGGAGGCTTACGATGACTTCTCGTCAAGCTGATCAAGTTCAGACCAAAACGTCGTTCTTGCAGAGTCTGGGAAAAATGGCCCGGACGAACGCCCGTGACTATGGCATGTATATCGCCCTGGTCGTGATCGTCGCGTTCTTCACCTGGCGGACGAATGGCCTCTTCATCTCGCCCAGAAACATTGCCAACCTGTTGAACCAGATGGGCTATGTTGCCGTTCTGGCAACCGGAATGACGCTCGTCATTGTCATTCGGCATATTGATCTATCGGTCGGTTATTTGTCAGGCTTCCTCGCTGCGATTGCGACCATCGGCATGGTGTCCTTCCACCTACCCTGGTACCTCGTCATCCTGGTGGCCTTGGCGATGGGCGTCGCAGCAGGAGCAGTCACGGCCCTCCTGGTGGCGTGGGTAGGCATTCCCGCTTTTGTCGCCACGCTCGGCGGCTGGTTGGTCTACCGGGGGCTCTTGTCCCTGACTCTGGCCGGCTCGGGCACAGTCATCATCCCTGACGAAAGCTTCAATGCGCTCGGTAATGGCTTCATTCCAGACTTGTTTCCTGCCAACAGCGGGTTTTTGCCGGGGGTCCACAAACTAACGTTGCTCCTCGGCCTGGCGGCCATCGTCTTGTTCATTGTGAGCGATATCAACAGCCGCCGCAAGAAGCAAGCCTACGGCTTCGAGGTTCTGCCGGCGAGTTTGAACACCTTGAAGTTGGTCTTTATCGCAGTGGTGCTCGGGGCCATCACCTGGGTACTCGCGGGCTACAATGGCCTCTCCTGGACGTCCGTCATCATGTTGATCGTCGTCGCCGTCTACCAGTTCATGACAACGCAGACGGTCCTGGGCCGGCACATCTACGCGATCGGCGGTAACCCGGAAGCCGCACAGTTGAGCGGCATCAACGTTAAGCGCATTACCCTGTTTGTTTTCGCTTCGATGGGCTTCCTGGCCGCGCTGGCGGGCGTCTTGTTCGCGGCTCGGCTGCGGTCCGCAACGCCTACGGCAGGCAACGGCTTTGAGTTGGACGCGATCGCCTCGGCCTTCATCGGCGGCGCGTCGCCGGCCGGCGGTGTCGGCACGATCATGGGGTCGCTCATCGGCGCCCTGGTCTATATGTCTCTGACCAGCGGCATGAACCTGATGAACACTGATGCTTCGCTCCAGTATGTCGTCCGCGGTCTGGTGCTCGTCGTGGCCGTGATCTTCGACGTGACGACGCGGCGCACGAGCGGCGGCAAGTAGCCAACACAGGCATCGTGCCGGCGGTGGTGACAACGGTCAACCCGAATCGAAGGATCGCCTAAAGATTGAGGAACGAAAAGTTCCCGTGTTCGCAACGAACACGGGAACTTGCTTTTTGCGGGCAGCGCCTATGCGGCTCATCCCGGAGGAGAAAGGGCGAGATGCCGGGTCATGACCGGCTCACCTCGCCCTTTTTGTTCATTTACGGAACGACGTAATCCTCGGTCTCCCCGTAGCGGAAGCCGCCGGCCGGCCCGTCGCCCACGCTGCCAGCCGCAAAGGGCGTGTCGCTCACGGTGATGCGCATCCACTGCGCCCGTGGATCCGGTTTCCAGGCCCGGAAGGCGGGTGTCGTCAGCGTATAGGTCCCCGGCCCCAACGTCACGGCCAGGTTCTGCACAGCCCACTCCGGGGCCGGAGCATTGGCTCCACAGCTCAACGTGTCATCCCACGCGCCATCACGATTCCAATCGAACCAGACGTTGACGTAGCGCGTGCGCCAGCCGCCCGCCACCGTGAGGGTGTAGGTGAAGTTGGTTAGCCCGCAGTGCGGCAGGCTGATGTTCGCCGGCGTCACGCCATCGTCGTACTCATCCCGATTGGACAATCCCGGCGGCGTAGGCGGGTCGAGATTCGGCCAATCCGGGCCATCTTCATCAGGAATCAGGTCGGCGTCGTTCTCCTGGCTAACCCACGTTCCTAACCAGGCATCCGCGCGGGGGTAACGGTGCATGGGGCCATACGGCGCGCCCAGGCCAGGATCGTAGACCGTCGGGAACGCGGCGGTCACCACGGGCGGGCCGGTGTAAGCCACCATGCTGGCGCCATAATGATTGGTGGAATCAGGCGCATCGCCCACATCCCGGTAGAGCGGCGCGGTCAGGGGATACCACCACCACCAACGGGAGGGCCACCACCACCAGGCGCCCCACCAGTGCCACCACCACCACGGGCGCCACCAGCCCCACCAGATCCAGTTGAGGCCCCACCACCACGGGCGCAGCGACCACCAGCACCAGGACCACCAGCCCCACCAATGCCAGCCCCACGTCCAGGGCCACCAATACCAGCCGCCCCACCAGTACCAGGGGCCCCACCACCAGGTCCCCCACCACCACGGGCGCCAGCCCCACCACCAGGGCCACCAGAAACGGCCGCCCCACCAGGGCCACCAGCCCCAGCCGAACCACCAGGGCCACCAGAAGCCGCCCCACCATGAGGGCCACCACCACCAACCCCAGCCCAGCCACCAGGGGAAGCCCCAGCCGCCCCAGTTAGTCCACCACCAGGGCCACCAGAAGCCGCCCCACCACCAGGGCCACCACCAGCGCCACCACCAGCCGCACCACCAGCCCCACTTGAAGGGCCAGTACCACCACCAGTGCCACCAGCCGCGCCATTTGAACCACCACCAGGGCCACCACCAGCCGCCCCACCACCAGGGCCACCACCACCAGCCCCAGCCAAACTGCCAGGGCCACCACCACCAGTTGCCCCACCACCACCAGGGCCAGGCGAAGTTACCCCACCAGCCCCACCACCAGCCGGCCCACCACCAGCGCCACTGCCACCACCACCAGCCGCCCCACCACGGGTTGGCCGGCCACCACCAGCGCCACCACCACCAGCGCAGTCCGAACCAGCCCCAGGGGCCGTACCACCAGCCCCACCAGCCATAAGGCCGATAGTACCAGATGCCATAGGCCCACCACCAGGGATGCCAGAACCACCACTGCTCGCCGGTCGGGTCGTTATACGTGGCCGGGTTGTTGCCCACGTAGGTATACAACGGCATCACTGAGCGCAGCTCGAGCGGGTGCTGCCAGCAAGAGGGGCACTGCGCCAGGATCAGGCCCTGGTACAGCGGATCAGGCTGCAGGAAGCGTCCCTCCGCCGGATCGTAGGTGCGCGTGCGGAAATCGTAGCGGCTGCTTGTGCGGTCGAGCGGCCGGCCGGTGAACAGGAGGTTGTTCGCCGGCCCGGAGCCGGTCTCACTGTACAGCTCACCGAACGCTTTGTACTCGTAACGCTTGACTACGGCGCCGACCTGGTCAATGATCGCACGCGTGGAGCCAAGCGCATCGCGCAGGAAGAAGTGCACCGTTGCCGTGCCCGGATCGATACGCGCGACCTGCTCGTCAATCTCCTGGCCGAACAGGTAGGTCGCGCTCAAGGCCGGCGTTGCGGTGGCATTGCTGTACTCGGCCACCACATTCGGCCCGTCGTACAGATAGCCGGTGCAGTTGGCGCCCGCGCCGTCGCAGTCCAACACCTTGTTGCCCAACGCGTCGTAGGCGTAGGTGCGCGCCTGATTGGCAACCAGGTTATGGTAGCCCTGCTGCCGGTTTGCAGTGTCATAGGCAAACTGCTCTGCCACCGGCGCTCCCAACGATGACTGGCGCCCAAGCAGGTTACCGCGCGGATCATACTGATACTGAATGATCTGCGCCGGTGGGCCGCCGCCGAGCTCGAAGCTCGTCGTTTGCAGGATCTGGTGCGCAGGATCGTACGCCGTGTCCGTACGCGCACAGGTGGAGCCCGGAATGCAGCCCGTTGTCAGCTCCTCACGCCGCACGCGATTGCCCGCATTGTCGTAGGTGTACTGCGTGTCATAAAGCGGCGCGCCAGGCGGCACGATCTGCAGGCGCGTCTCGCGGGTGAGGCGACTCTGCGTCGTTGGATCGTACGTGTACTGCATCTGTGTCGTTTGACTGCCCTGCTCGGCTTTTTCTTGCATGCGATTGCCATTGGCATCGTAAGTGTACGTCAGCCGCGAGAGCTGCACCGTGCAGCCGGCGTCCTGGCAATTGCGCACCTCGCTCAGGCGTCCCGCGCCGTTGTAGGTGTTGAATGTAAATCCAGCGGGCACGCCGTTTTTCTTGTACGCAGACTGCGTGACACGACCTTCCATGTCGTAGGTCTTTGTCTCAGTTGTCGTCAGCGCGCCGCTGTTATCGCTGCGCACCATCTGCGTCATGCGATTCTTGGCATCCCAGGTCATATCCACCTGGGACGGAGTCGCCATGCCCGGCAGTTGGTAGGTCTTGTGCGTCGGGTTGCCCACGGCGTCGTACTCATAACCAATCGTGGCCGTCAGCGTCGGTGAGACGATCTGCGTGGTTTGCACAACCCGGTTGCGCGCGTCGTAGGCAAATGTGGTCTGCGTTCTCAGCACACCGCCGCCGTCATAGTGCCTGGCGGCCGTGGCATTGCCAACCGCATCGTAGGCCTGCTCATCACGACTGCCGTCGCTGTAAGCGGTGCGCGTGATGCGGTTCTGGTTGTCATAGGTGTACTGGGTGACACTGCCATCCGCTGCCGTCTTCTGCAGCAAGTTGCCCAACAGATCGTACTGATAGCTCGTGATGCGGCCAAGCGGATCGGTGCTGCTGCTCAGGCGCCCCAGGTCGTCATAGGCATAAGCCCACACGCCGCCGTTAGCATCGGTCATCTGTGTGCGTCGCCCCAGGCTGTCGTATTGGAAGGAGGTGATGTATCCGCCCTCCGCCTCCTGCTGCACGCGTCCGAGCGCATCGAGCGTGAACTGGATGCTGTTGCCCAACGGCGCCACCATGCCGGTTTGCCGGCCCGCCGGGCTGTACTGAATCTGAGTTGTCTCCGGAGAGCCGCCTGTCACACGCGTGGTTACTGTCAGGTGACCATCGCTGTCGTAGACAAACTGCGTGATCTCCGCAGCGGCGTTGATCACGGCCGTGGTATGCCCCAACGCATCGTACTGCAGCTGCGTCATGCCGCCCAGCGGATCGTTGACCTGGGTCATGCGGTTGGCGTAGTCATAGGCGAAGGTAGTCGTCTGGCCGCGCGCATTGGTCAGGGAGAGCACATTGCCGGCAGGGTCATAGGCGTAGGCGGTCGTGTTGTCCAGCGCATCGGTTTCGCTAACCTTGCGCCCGGCCGCATCGTAGGCGAAGGTCTCGGTGCGGCTGAGCGGGTCGGTCGCCTGGATGATGTTGCCGGCCAGGTCGTACTGGTAAACGTTCGATTGCCCGTCCGCGTTCGTCACCTGCGTCACCCGCCCAATCCGGTCCAGATGGAAGGTCGTCGTTTGGCCGATGGCGTTCGTGATCGTACGTGTGCGATTGGCGTCATCATACGTCAAACTTGTCGTCTGCCCCAACGGCCCCATCACCTGCATGGGTCGATCCTGAGCATCGTAGGTCACCTGGGTCATCTGGCCGACCGGGTCGGTCATCTGCACCATACGGTTGGCCGCGTCGTACTGATAATGCGTCATGTTGCCAGCCGCGTCTTTCACGCTGATCTTGTTGCCGCGACCATCGTAGGTGTACTCCGTGACGCGACTGTCAGGATCGGTAGAGGTAAGCAGGTTGCCCACGGCGTCATATGTCATCTGCGTGGCCGCGCTCATTGCCGAGGTCACGCGCGTCTGGCGATCGAACGGATCGTACTGAAACGTCGTCGTGCCGCCGCCCGGCTTGGTCTCGCTGATACGACGGTTGAGGCTGTCGTAGGTGAAGCTAGTGGCGAAACCGCCCGCATCTACGGCCTGCGCCAGGTTGCCGTTTCCGTCGTAACTGTTCGTGGTGACATGACCGAGCGCGTCGGTGATCTGCAGCGGCTGGCCGCGGCTGTTATTGACGAACTGCGTGGCATGGCCGAGTGGATCGGTCGAGCTGAGCAGCTGGCAGGTCGTTGGGTTATAGGCGCTGCTGGTCACCGCGCCCTGCGCGTCCTGCACCATCGTCTGGTTATTGCACAGGTCATAGGCGAAGCGCGTTTCCAGGCGCTGCGTCGCGCCCGGATCGGGATGCGCCGACTCGATGCGCAGCAGATTGCCGCGGCTGTCGTACTCGTAGTGATTGCCGTCGGCGCCGCCGAGATGCTGTAGATTGCCCCGGCTGTCATAGTCGTAGAGGATGGTCATGCCGGTGGCGCTGTTGCTCACCTGGCTGACGCGTCCACTGGTCAGGGCAAACTGAACCGTGGTGACGCGTCCCAGAGCGTCGGTGACATCGGTCTGGCCAACGCCATAGTTGTAGAGCTGCGGTAGAGCGGCGCCCGGCCGCTGCAGTGACGTCACACGGCTCAGGCCGTCGTGCACATACTGCGTGACATCGCCCCGCGCGTTCATGTCGCTCTGCAGAAGATCGCCGGCGCCGTAGGCATAGGTGCGCCAGGGCAGGCCATAGCGATTCACGCTGACCAGATCGCCGGCGCCATTATAACCATAGATGACCTGACGTCCGGTGTGATCGGTCACGCGCTGCAACGTGCCGTTGCTGTTGTAGATAAACTGGAGCGACATGCCAGAGGTGCTCTCGGCCTGCGCCAGGCGTCCGCTGCTGGGGGCGTAGGTCAGGTTGTAGCCATTGGCGCTGCGATCCATCGTGCTGGCCAGGTAGCCCGGCGCCACCGGATCGGTCAGGGAGCGGAAGCGGTAGACCAGGCCATCGCGTGTGCGCAGCAGCGGGCCAGCCGGATCGGCGACAATCTCGCTGAAGACACCGTCGGCCTGATAGCCTGTCCAGAGCTGATAGGCCGATTCGACGGCGCTGCAAGGCAGCCCGAAGGCCGCAGCCACGGTCTGCACGTCCACGACATCGACGCGATTGTCAGCCGGCAGCCGCACATCGAAGAAAACGTCGAAGAAGGAATCGCCCAGCTGCGTACCCCAGCGCTCGGCCGTGAGCTGCACATCGAGCACATCAATCGGGGTGGCGCTGCGATTGACATCCTGGCGACAGCTGAGCGGATAGTCAATGATCTCGCCATCGCCCTTGTGCAGGCGCAGGCCGTTGGCCGTAGTTTCCAAATAGAGGTTCAGGCTGTGCGTCCACTTGCGCCCCATGGGCGTCAGGGTTGATGCGGCCTGGCTGTTGTAGGCAACCTGCAAGCCAAACGTGGGACCAACGCCGTTGAATTGGAAGTCGGTGTCACTCACGAGCAGGTTGCCGTTCGTCACATTGACTCCGTCAATCAACTGAATGGGCGCGTCGGCCGGGTTGCCATTCTCCTTCTGCCCCATGCCCAGGCCATTGCGGCCGGGCGGCGGTGAGAGAAGCGGCGCTGTCGGCGCCGCAGGCGCGCTGCGCGCCGCATGGTCCGCCTGTGCCAGTGGCGTCGTAATCAAAGCGAGGATCACGAACCAGGTGAGCACGAAATAGAAGCGGCGAGTGGACCTGGACATACAAACCTCCTATGTTCAATCCATACCGTTGGAACAAGTGCAAGATCGGTCGGCTTCGAAACAGTCAGAGGGGCGTCTGGCAACGGGAGGCTGGGGACGAGCCAGCGCGTAAAGCAGGCAGAAAGCCACCCGTCGGTGGCGCTTGGTTGAAGATGCACTGGCCTGAGCATCGCGATTGACGCCTGTTTTCAGATAACTGTTACAGTCATTCCAATAGGAAAGCGAGCATGGGGCTGGAATTGATCTCAGGCGCAGCCGGCGGCGTCGGAATCGAGCGGAGAGACGATTTTACGGCGAAAGCTCCTGCGGCGCAAAGGGGCGTCTTATGCTACAATCTAAGCAAGCGCATGAACGCTGGCCGGCGATGAGATGCATAAAGGGCGAGAGGAGTATGACAGAAAAGCGATGGAATCCTGGTGGAAGAATCAACGCGGCGAATGGTACGTTATCTTGCAGGGTGTCCTGTTTTTGCTGGTGATCTTGGGGCCAAAATCGCTCCCCGCGGCGCCACTCTGGCCAGACAACGTGGCCACGGGGGCGATCGCGCTTGGCCTGGCGTTGGCAGGCGCGGGCGGACTGCTCTTGGCGGCTGCCATTCTACGGCTGGGAAGCAACCTCAGCGCGCTGCCGCACCCGCTTCCTGGCGCCAGCCTGGTTGAATCAGGCCCGTATCGGTTCGTCCGGCATCCAATCTACGCGGGAATCATCCTGGCCGCGGTGGGCTGGGGTGTGCTGAACCGCAGCACGCTGGGGCTGCTCTACGCGCTGGCGCTGTTCATCTTCTTCGACATCAAATCACGACGTGAAGAAACTCACCTGCGCCGGGCGCTCACCGGCTATGACGCCTATCAGGCACGCGTGCGCAGGCTGATTCCGTTCATTTATTAGCCCCGGCCGGACGCTGACTGGCGATGACGCCTGTCCGACACGCGTGCGCAGGCTGATCCCGTTTATAATTTATTGCCCCATCAGTTCGACCCTGGGGGAGGCGGGCAAGTCCGTCCAAAATGAGCGGTTACCAGGCCGATATCGACGATATTGACCAGCCCATTGTTGTCAAGATCGTAAAGGGGATTGTTGGTCAGCCAATGCAGGGCGCTGGCTTGAATGTCAGCCACATCCACCACCAGGTCGTGATTGAAATCGCTCAGCAGGAGACAGATGCTCTCGACCGCGCCGCTGTCGCAGCGCGCCGCGCCGTCGCCGTCGCCATCGCGCGGGCGGGCGCTGCCGGTCTGGTCATCCGCTTCGCAGGCAGCGCCGCCGCTGCCCGGCGCCGCCGGATTGCCGCGGTCAATGATCAGGCTGCCAGCCAGCGGCGCATGCGTGAACGTGCTGCCGCCGTGGTTGCCCAACGGCCCCAATTTGACATTCAGCGGGTTGGCTTGCGTGCCGATTTGGTCACCCGCCATGGCCGCCATGGCGCAGCCGCGATTGTTGCCGATCACATTATAGCCAAGAGAGGCCGGTGAACCATTGCAGTCTGGAGAGAGGTCGGTCATGCCGTCGTGGTTGCCGGCGAGCACGGTGTTCTGCAGGGTTAAGACGCCGGTGGAAATGTGAACCCCCCCGGCGCCGTTTGCGCCGCTGAAATCCGAGTTTCCCAGGTTGGCCGTGATCGTGACATTCTTCAAGGTCACATTACCAGCCATAAAGATCGCGCCGCCGGCGTTCGTGGCCTGGTTCCCGCTCAACGTGCTGTTCAGCATCAGCAGCTGACCGCCGCTGCCGATGTTGATGCCGCCGCCAGACGAGCCGTTGCTGGCCGTATTGCTCATAATCGTGCTGGCTGTAATGGTCATCATGCCGGAAGCGCTGATGCCGCCGCCGTTGCTGGCATTGGTGATGTTGCGCTCAAGCGCGCTGC
>DAISHS010000056.1:0-16467 GCA_036822415.1 Chloroflexota bacterium | reverse complement strand
CCACGGCGCCGCCGTGTGCAGAAACCAATCCGAACCCCAGCGATAGTAGAAGGCGACCCAAAAACCGAGGCTGACCTGCAGCAGGAGCGCCGCCAGCAAGAGCCAATCAAGGGTGGTCGTCACCGCTTGCGCGCGGGCGTTGGCCAGACGACGGTAGACCAGCAGGAGCAGGCCGATCGTCGCCATCAGCGCCAGCGTCATGCCCAGCACCTCCAGCACGTAGAGGCGAGCCTGGTTGGCGGTGAACGCGCCCCACGCGCCCGGCAGCAAGAACGCGGTCAGGTGCGCAAGCAGGATGATGACCACGCCGTAGTGCCACGGCACCGAGCCGAAGAAGAGCGTCCGGTTCTCCAGGAACTGCGATGATTGACTGGAAACGGAATAGGGGTCGAAGAAAAAGCGGTAGATCGTCACCACGAGCGCAATCGAGACGGCTGCGTACGGGAAGCCAATGAACAGGGCGTTATCGAACATCACATCCTCCTTCGGCTAGACCACGAGGGTCTCGACTTGAAATTGACTCTGCAGGACGGCGCGCAGCGCCTCCAACACGCCGTGGAACTGGGTGCGCTTCTCGGACTCTTCCTCGGCCTGGGGCGCGGCGGTGTTTTCGTCTTGGTCGAAACCTTCCGATTTGGCGCGCCCCGTCATGCGCTCCAGCGCGGGGAGCACGGCATCGCGCGCGATTTCCTGCGCCTGGGTCGCGTCGCGCGTGATCGCCAGGAAGTGCAGGACGACGGCGAGATGGTCTGGAAGTTCATTTTCGGGAAAGGTAAAGCCCGCAGCCGCGTAGCGCGCTTTCAATTCGACGAGAAAGAGGCTGCGTTTGTAGGTTTCGCCGAAGAGGTGATAGCCGACATAGGGATGGCAGGCCGCGTCCAGGTCGAACGTGCCAGTGTACACTTCTTCGAGCCGGCCAGGGGGAAGCGACGCCGCGTAGTCGTAGAATTCCTGCACAAGCGCCGCGGCCTGGGGGTCTTCGTCCGCCAGGAGTCCCTGCGCGGTGATGGCGGCTGGCAGGGCGCCGCCCGTGGGGTATTCCAACAGGCGCGCAAAGGACCGGTAGAGGCTGCGCATTTCGGTTTCGGTATACATGAATGAGTCTCCGTTGGTGTCACGGCGAGCTGCGCAGTCGCGCCGGGAGCGCTGCCTGCGCGGCTCGCCATGACGGCGGTTACGCTAGAACTTTCGCTTTGCGATCTGGTTGCGGACGCCGAAGCCGGCTTCGCGCTTGTGGTCGAGCGGTTTCTCCACCGCTTCGACCGCCGCTTCGCGCCCCAGCGGCGGAACGACGAAGCGCTCTTCGTAGGTCGGCAGCGACGTGAGGCGGAAGATGGCCTCGACTTCGTCAGCATTGGTGTTGCCCTGCGTGAGCGCGGCGTCCACCTCCTCCGCCGTGAAATCATTGACCTTCTGTGCGCGCTTGAAAATGCGCACCGCAATCAGCTTGCGGTAGACTTCTTCCACCACCTTGACATTGCCGGCCGAGAACATGCTCGCCATGTACTTGATCGGCATGCGCGCCTTTTCGAGCGAACTGAGCATGGCCGGCAGGTGATTCCCATCCGCGCCCTCCACGTCGTAGGCGCCATCTTTGGTCTTGGCCAGCACAGGCAGCATCGGCGGGACGTAGTAGAGCATGGGCACGGTGCGGAAGTCAGGGTGAAGCGGAAGCGCAAGGCCCCACAGCTTGACGAACTTGTACACGGGCGAATTCTGCGCCGACACGATCATCGCGTCGGAGATGCCGTTGGCTTTGGCAGCCTTGATGACTTCGGGGTCGAACGGATCTTGAATCATGGCGCGCTGCGCGGCGACCAGCTCCTCGTTCGGGACTGACGCGCATTTCTCGATTTGATCCGCGTCGTAGAGTAGGACCCCCAGGTAGCGGATGCGCCCCACGCAGGAGTGGAAGCAGGCGGGGGGCTGCCCCGATTCGAGGCGTGGGTAGCACAGGATACATTTTTCCGATTTGCCCGAAGCCCAGTTGTAGTAGGTCTTCTTGTAGGGGCAGCCCGAAATACACATGCGCCAGGCGCGACACTTTTCCTGCGAGATCAGGACGATGCCATCTTCGCCGCGCTTGTAGATGGCGCCCGCGGGGCAGGCGGCGACGCAGCCAGGGTTGAGGCAGTGGTTGCAGATGCGCGGCAGGTAGAAGAAGACGACGCGCTCCAGCTCGTTGAGCTGCTCACGTTCGTCGTCGCTAAGCTCGTCGAGATTGACGTCGTTGCGGGCGTAGATGGGCGAGCCGCCCAGGTCATCGTCCCAGTTGGGTCCCGCTTCGATGGAGTCCATCGGCTTGCCCGTGATCATCGAGACGGCGCGGGCGGTGGGCTGATCGTCCCCTTCGGGCGCGTTGAAGAGATTCTCGTAGTCGTACGTCCACGGTTCGTAGTAGTCGTCAATGGTGGGCAGGAAGGGGTTGAAGAAGATGTTGGCCAGTCCCTTCAGGCGGCTGTGCAGGCGAAGATGAATCTTGCCGTCGCCGTTCTTCTCCCAACCGCCTTTGTACTTGTCCTGATCCTCCCATAACGTCGGATAGCCGGTGCCTGGCTTGGTCTCGACGTTGTTCCACCACATGTACTCGGTGCCTTTGCGGTCTGTCCAGATGTTCTTGCAGGCGATACTGCACGTGTGACAGCCAATGCACTTGTCGAGATGGAAGACCATTGAAACGTGTGCGCGAATATCCATTAGTTTACTCCTTATGAGTAGCGTTTTACCACTCCAGCTTTTCCATCTTGCGCACGACGCAGTACGTATCGCGCGTGAAGACGCCGATGGGGCCCCAGTAGTTGAAACCGTAGGTGAACTGGGCGTAGCCGCCCGCGAGTTCGACGGGGTTGATGCGCGTGCGCGTCAGGCTGTTGTGACCGCCCGCGCGCTTGCCGCCGCGTATCTGCGATTTGGGGATGAAGACCGTGCGCTCGACCGCGTGGTAGTACAGGCACGTCCCCGGCTGCACGCGGGCGCTGACCGCGGCGCGGGTCACGACCACGCCGTTGTCGTTGTGCACCTCGACCCAGTCGTTGTCCACGATGCCGACGCTCGCGGCTTCCTTGTCGTTCAGCCAGACCGGATCCATGCCGCGCGAGAGGGTCAACATGCGGTGGTTGTCCTTATAGGTCGAGTGGATGTTCCACTTGCCGTGCGGCGTGATGTAGTTCAGAATCAGGCTTTGGTCGTCCAGCGGGCTGTTCACGATGTCGCCGATCTTCTTCCAATCGCCTGGCTTCGCCACCAGTTTCGGCTTGAAGGTCGGCAGGTTTTCGCCAAAGTCCATGTAATACGGATGGTCAATGTAGAAGTGCTGGCGCCCCGTCAGCGTGCGCCAGGGCACGCGGCGCTCCACGCTCAGGCACCAGGCGGCGTAGGCGCGCCCGTCGTTGACGATGCCTGACCAGCAGGGGCTGATGAGCGTGCGCCGCACCTGTCGCGTCAGGTCGAAGAAGGTCATGCGCACGTCGCGCACGCCCTCGGCCAGATCGGCCAGCGGCATGCCGACTCGTTCCTCTTCATGCTTGAACGCCGCGTACGCGATCTCGCCGTTCGTTTCGGGCGCGAGATAGAGCAGAACGTTCGCCGCGTCGAGCGCATCTTCCAGCGATGGGTACCTCTGTCCTCCCCATTCCACGCAGCGCATGTGGCGCGGGTCGGGCGAACCGCCGACAGGATGTTTCAGCAGGTCGTCGTAGAACTCGGCAATCGGGATGTGCACGCCGTTACCGCTGATGCCATCGCTGCGCAGGTTCGGTCCCAGCGAGATGAACCGGTTGTAGAGATTGGCGTAGTCACGCTTGACGACGCGCAAATGCGGCATGGTCCTGCCGGGGATCGCTTCACATTCGCCCGCGCGCCAGTCGCGCACATCGGGCTGCGAGAGCTCGTCGGGCGTGTCATGCATCAGCGGGTTCATCACCAGGTCATCAACCGGCGCGGGGAAAACGCCCGCCGAGAGTTCGCTGACTTTCCTGGCAAAGGCCTTGAAAATTTCCCAGTCGGTCTTCGACTCCCACACGGGCGGCACGGCCTGGCCGAGCGGGTGCACGAAGGAGTGCAGGTCGGTGGTGTTGAGGTCGTTCTTCTCGTACCAGAACGCGGCGGGCAGGACGATGTCCGAATAGAGCGCGGACGAGTCCATGCGGAAGTTGAGGTCAACGACCAGGTCCATCTTGCCGCGCGGCGCGGGTTCACGGAACTTGACGGTCTTGACCTTGTCCCTGGCGTGCTCTTCGGCGATGATGTTGTCGTGCGTGCCGAGATAGTGACGCAGGAAAAACTCGTGCCCCTTGGCGCTGGACTGGATGGCGTTGCCGCGCCAGATGATCCAGACGCGGGGCCAGTTCTCGGGCGCGTCGGGGTCGTCCACCGCGAATTCGAGGGTGCCGTCCTTGAGCTGCTGCGCCGTCCAGCGGGCCACGTCGTCTGCCGACGTCACACCCGCGGCTTCGGCCTGCTTCATCAGGTCAAGCGAGTTGGTCTTGAACTGCGGGAAGTACGGCATCCAGCCCATGCGCACCGCCATCGCCTCCAAGTCCATCGCATGTCCCTTCGCCCATTTGGTCTGCGGCGGGACGTGCGCGTAATCGGTGAAGTCGCCTTCGTAGCGCCACTGGTCGCTGTTGACGTAATGCCAGGTTGGGGACTGCTGTCGCCGCGGCGACTTTTGCCAGTCGAGCGCGAAGGCAAGGCTCGTCCACGGCGCCACCAGCGTCAGTTTTTCCTGGCCGACGTAATGGTTCATGCCGCCGCCGTTGACGCCGCAGCAGCCGCACAGGATCAGGGCATAGATCGGGGCGCGATAGACAAGGTTGTTGTTGTACCAGTGATTGATGCTGGCGCCGATGATGATCATGGACTTGCCGTTGGTCGCCTCGGCGTTGGCCGCAAACTCACGCGCCAGACGAATGACCGTGTCGCGGCCAATGCCCGTGTAGGATTCCTGCCACGCGGGCGTGTACGCGCCGATCTCGTCGTAACTCTGCGGGTAATCGCCAGGCAGGCCGCGGCTGACGCCGAACTGCGCGGCAACCAGGTCGAAGACGGTCGTGACGAGTTTCTTGCCTTCGCGGGTCTCGATCCACCTGGCGGGAACGCCGCGCAGAGCGGTCTGCCGCTCCGCGAACTCGTAGAACGCGACGTTGACCGTCTCATCCTGCGTACCCAGGAACGACAGCGTCGGCTCGATGGGCGAGTCGTCCAGGCCGTCTTCCATCTTGATGTTCCACTTGCCCTTTTCCGTGCTCCAGCGGTCGCCCACCGCGCCCTTGGGCATGCGCGGCGCGTTCGCCTGCGCGTCATGCACCAGGAATTTCCAATCGCCGTTCTCCACGTCCTGGTAGCGCGCGACCGTGCTGGCGCGGATGTAACGTCCCGCCCGGTAAGCATCGCCGTCCTTCTCCAGCTCGATCAGGAAGGGCATGTCGGTGTTTTCTTTGAGATAGTTGACGAAGTACGGCACCTGGCGTTCGGCGTAGAACTCCTTCAGGATGACGTGATTGACCGCCATCCAAATTGCCGTGTCCTGCCCCGCCTTGACCGGAATCCACCAATCGGAGTACTTCGCCACCTGCGAGAAGTCCGGCGCGATGACGACGAACTTCGCGCCCTCGTGCCGCGCCTCGGCGATGAAATGCACGTCGGGCGTGCGCGTCATGTTCAGGTTCGCGCCCATCGAGACGATGAACTTGCTGTTGTACCAGTCCGCCGATTCGCACACGTCGGTCTGGTCGCCCCAAATTTCGGGGAAGGCGTTGGGCAGATCGGCGTACCAGTCGTAGAAGCTCATGTTCACGCCGCCAAACAGCTGCAGGAAGCGCGAGCCTGCGCCGTAGGAGAGATACGACATGGCCGGAATGGGCGAGAAGCCAAAGACGCGGTCGGGGCCGTATTTCTTGGCGGTGTAGAGGCAGGATGCCGCAACAATCTCCAGCACCTCGTCCCATTGCGTGCGCCGGAACCCGCCCTTGCCGCGCGCCTTCTGGATGCGCTCGCGCTTCGTCTCATCCTCGACGATGGACGCCCAGGCCTCGACAGGATTCAACTTCGACCGCGCCTCGCGCCAGAAATCCAACAGGACGCCGCGTGCATACGGGTACTTGACGCGGATGGGGCTGTACACGTACCATGACGCGGAAATCCCGCGCTGACAGCCACGCGGCTCGTAGGGCGGCAACCCGTCCTGCAACAGCGGGTAATCGGTCTGCTGCATCTCCCAGGTGATGATCCCGTCCTTGACGTAGACCTGCCACGAGCAACCGCCCGTGCAATTCACGCCGTGCGTGCTGCGGATGATGTTGTCGTGCTGCCAACGGTTGCGATAGAACTCCTCCCACTGGCGGGCTTGCGGGTTGACCAAATCCTGAATCCAACTCATTTTGAATGTCTCCGAAGGAAAGTTATTTCTTCACCGCCGCGAACGTCCGCTCGATCATCGGCCGGCGCACGCCTTGCAGGCGCTTGCCCCAGTAGAACTGCGCGAGGACAATCCACACGATCGCGCCCACGATACCCAGGATGGCGATCTGCAAGAGGGTGCTCGGTTCCCGTTGCGTGACGGACGCCTTGCTCAGGAACGCGTACAAATCGGCCTGTTCCTGCTCTGTCAACGGCGTGTTTTTCCAGACCGCGCCCATGGTCTGCGTTGACGGCGCGCGGATGAAGGTTGCGAAGGCCGCATCCGATTGCACGTAGCCGCTCGTCGTCAGATCGGGGCCTAAATTTCCGCCGCCCAGCGAACCGATGCCCGCCACGCTGTGACACGAGACGCAGTGCGGGCCGCCGTTCTGCAAGCGTTTGTCGCCCACGAAATAGGCTTTGCCGCTGGCCGCGTCACCCGCGGGCAGGGCGGTCGTCGCTGCGGCGCCCGTTGGCGCGCCGCTGCCCAGGTACGCGATCAGCGCCGCCACCTCGTCGGGCTTCAACCCCAGATTCGGCATGGGGACGTTCTTGTATTTCGCCAGCAGCTCCGTGGCGGTCGCATCTCTTGACGCCAACACCTTGTCGGGCGCGGTCAGCCAGGCGACAAGCCATGCCTGCGTGCGACGGTCGGTTACGCCCGCAAGATCAGGCCCCACCAGGTCGCCGCTGCCGATGGTGTGGCACGCCGTGCAGCCCTTCTGCGTGAACAGGGTCTTCCCATCAGGCGCCTGGGCCAGGGCAATGCTGGCCGCCAGGAGCATCAACGCCGCCGTGAGCGCCAATGCCAGCGAAACGCCTGTGGGGATGAACGGTTTGCTGACGCTTTCCGTCATGGTCTTCCTTACTCCTCTCGTTCAAGCGCTTTCCTGCCTCGGGCCGGTAGCAAGTTTTCCTGTTTTGATTCCATGTGAAAATCTCTCTCAGTGGCTTACGCAGACTTGATCTTTGCTTCCACCGTCCTGGTCAACTCCGCCAGTTGTTCCTGGCTCATAGACTTGAGAATCTCGGCATGAACGACCCCCGCGTGTGCAAAGGCATTTTCCTTGACTTCCTCCACGGTTTCGCCCGTGGCAATATAGTCACAATCTACGCCAGCATCCTTACAAGCAAACTTGAGCATGGTGGGTTTCCCATTGGTCGGCTGCGTGACCGGCCCGCGCGTGATCGCAGTCAACGCTTCGATGACGCCGAACTGCTTAATGCTGACGTTGCTGAAAGATGGGGCGCCGCGCAACATCGCATCCAACTGTTGGGCGAAGCCCTGCGCCCCAACCTCGTCATCGAACAGGTAGATGCCGCCGGCTTCACGCGCCGCCTCGTTCATCAGCCAGATCTTCCAAATCAGGCCAGGCATGGCCGCGATGGGGGCCGCGTTGGGCAGGCTGGCCGCCTCGTATTCGGCCGGCGAGCCGCTGAAGGTGAAGTTAACCTGCAAGATGTTTTTCGACATGATCGTCCTCCTGTTGTGAAAGTGGTTTGCCGCCCGGCGCGACGGCTTTCAGCGCGCCCGGGTGAATCTCTCCTTGATCTCGATTCGCTGGTAAGACAGGATTCCTAGCGCAAAAGAGAGGGCAAGTAGACGCGCGCCTTGCCGAACTCGAGCGGCACGGCGATGCGCCACGGCTGATGGCCCGCGGCGGTCAGCAGGATCGTCCCCGCGGCGTCGCCAGGCACACCGGCGCAGGTCGCGGTTACGGTCAGACTGCCGTCGGAATTCGGCGCGGCGTGCAGCCAGGCTGCGTCGGCGACGGCTGCATACCCTGCACTCAGGCCTTGCAAAACGACCGTCTGCGCCGCGGGCGGCGGCAGCGTGCCGCAGCCAACCAGGCGCAGCGTGGCGGGCGCCTGCGCCAGCGCCGGCAGCGGTGTGCTGTGGGGATCGAGCGGGTTGCTGCCGGCCTCGACCTCCGCGCCGTCCGGGGAGCCGTCGCCGTCTGTGTCGGCTGTGCATGGATCCGCGCCGAGCTGGAACTCCTGCAGGGCGGTCAAACCATCGCCGTCTTGATCCTGTCGCGCGTCGGCGGCGTCGGTCTTGCTCAGGCAGGTATGGGCGGCCTCGAAGGGGTCGGGCATCCCGTCGCCGTCGGTGTCGGCCTGCACCGTCACCGTCACCTGGTCGCTGCCAATCAGCCACGCAGAGGAAACTGCCTGCAGGGTCAACACGTGCACGCCCGGCTGAAGGGCCACGGTCAACTGCCCGCCGATGCCCAGCGGGCCTTGGCGATTCGAAGCCCAGCGCAGGCCCGCGCCGTCCAGGACGCCGTCGTTCAGGTCGAAGCCGCCTCCCCGCAGCTCGACCGGACGGCTGGCGACCAGGGTCGTGACGGTCGGCGTGATCGGCCCCGGAACGTGCTCGGTTCCCCCGCTGTACACGCCCTGCCGGCCAGTCGCCGGTTCGGAGATCCACGCGGCGGGCGGCTTGCGCGGGATGCTGAAGCGGGCCGAGGTCGCCTCGGCGGTGTGGAAGCCATCGCTGGCCGTTACGATGAGCCGGGCCTGCGTGGTTCCCGGGGCAAGGCCCGTGGGCCAAATATACATCGTGGAGGTCAGCGCCGTTGCGATGGGCAGCCGCGTGACGCCGTCGTCGGCCGAGAAATAGAGAGCGTAGGTCAGCGCCGCGGCGTCCGGGTGGCTGGCGATCCAGCTCGCCTGCACTTCGTCGGCAGTCGCGTTGACCGTCTGGAAAGCCACCTGCGGCCCCTGGGCGGGCGGCGTCAGTTCGGCCAGCACGGCGGCGCCGTGAACGATCCGCACGCTGGCCGCGCCGGTTGGGTAAGGCACGGTAAAGTCGAAGGAGATCTCGTCGGCCGACTCACCGTGCGTCGTCTCGAAACTCACATCGAACGGGTTGCGCACCAGTTCGTGGCTGTTGTTATCCAACACCACCACAGCATATGCGCCAGCGGTCGGCGGCGGCGGCAGCGGCACGGGCTGCGCAATGACCATCGAGAGAGCGGTCGTCCAGCGGTCCTGGCGGTCTATGCTGCCTGAGAGGAAAAAACGATCCTGGGTGGTATCGGGCGCTTGATCGGCGGTCGCGCAACCGCCCGCGCATGGGTCGCTGCCCAGGAAGATGCCGCGCAGCCGGTTCCACTCGAAGCCCTCCAGCATGGACTGGTCGTCCGCGCGGTTGACCGTCCCATTCATCACCGACTCGACGGCAGATTCATCGCGCCGCGTGCGCAGGTTGACCAGCGGCTGGCTGCCCCACATCAAGATGTCGCCCGTGGCGCTGTGGGCCGCGTTGTTGTGGGCCGTATCCGCGTGCGGGCCTTGATACACTACCCCCATGCAGTGGCTGACCTCCTGGATCAAGACGTAACCGTCCCAGTCATCCAGGCTGACCCCCTGGCCGCCTACCCGTTGGTTGCCCCAGCACGATTGACCGCCGCCCGTATGGTCGAACGGCACGACCACCTCGCCCCAATCCAACCTATCCACGTTCTTGCCCAGGAAGGTGTTCGCCACCCAGGCCCAGATGTTGAACAGGATCAGTTGGCGGTTGCCCTCGGCGCGCTGGTTGGCGTCGCACACGTTGTCAAGGGTCTGCTCGAACGGCGTGCAGGCGTAGGGATTGGGCGACACGTAGTAACGCAGGCCGGCCGCGTGCGCGTTCAAGCCGTCGCTCCTGATCGCCTCGATGCCCGCGGGCAGCGGCCACTCGCGCTGCGCCGTCTGCAGGGTGATGCCGAGCAGGTGCGCGGTCTCGGCCGGGCTGAGGGAGCTGTGCGCAGACGGGACGACGCTATGATTGACGAACGCGGGGAAGAGAAACAGGCCGAAGTAGTTGGACGTGGGCAGGAACTCGCGATAGCCGCCCAACCAGCTGCGCCAACTCCAACCATCGGTCGTGTTGATAATGGCGCGGAACCGGTACCACCCTGTGTCGGCCAGCGTTTGCCCTGGAATCCAGCAGTCGAAGCGGCCGAAGTCGGACGGATACCAATCAGCCAGATAGACCCACGGATGACTGGTCACTGCCGGCACGACGCCTAGCAAGACGTCAGTAGAGCCATTCCAACGATAGATTTCGCACGCGGCGCTGCTGAGGCCGCTATCCCAGCGCGTCGTGTGCGCCCAGAAGCGCGCCAGGGTATCTTTGCGAGCGATCTTGTCATAGAACACGCCGCCGCTGATGTCCTCATCCAGGCCCTGGGTGACTCGGTAATGGCCGAAAACCACGGCGTTGCTCAAGGCAATGATGGGAGGCGGGGGCGGAAACGGGTTGAAGATGAAGGGCGGCAGGGTCACAACCGGAATCAGGGTCGGCGTGGGCGTAGGAGCGACGTAGGTTGCGGTCGGCGTCGCGGTTGCCATAGGTGTAGCCGTCGGGCTGGGCGTCATGGTGACGGTAGGGGTGGCTGTGCTGCCGCCTTCGTACTCGATGGTCAGCGCGGGGCCGCTCCCGCCCGGCGTCTCGCGCGAGCTGAAGACGCGCTCCGCGGGCGGCGCGCCGACCGGCGTGAGGCCTTCCAGAACAATGCCGAAGTTGGGCAGCTGACCGTTCTGCCAGGCGCGCACGATTTGGGTAACGTCCCATTGCTTCCAGCCCACGGCGTAATCAAGGGTGATCGCAGGATCGTTCAAGTTTGGGTTTGGCGGCCGATTGTTCCAGGTGACGGCGGCCTCCTGCCAGCTTGCCGCAGCGGCATCGGGCCGCACCGGGTACGCGTCGAACCCGGAAGCGGCGATCTGGTACAGGTGCAGCGTGGCGTTCACGATCGTCGAGCCGGGCGGCAACCCGGAGAGGTCGAACTGCACCAATATCTGGCGCTCGCCCATCAAACCGGTCGCCGGGTCCATGACCAATCCGACATGCAGGCCGGCATCGGCGCCGAAGTTGCCGGCAGGCTGACTGGCGTCAATCCAGCTATCCTGCGATACGGGCGCGGTGAAATTCGCACGCGGCGCGGCGCTAACCTCATGCGCGCCAACTTTCCCCGACAGCGCTGTGACCATCAGGAGCACGGCAATGAGGCTGCCCACAAGCAAGGCCAACTTCGCAAGGGGGCGGCGTAGCGCTTTCATACAACTCCTCCGGATGGATCTCAGGCTGCATCGCGCGCAAAGATCATCAAGGAATTCGAGCTATTGACAACATACCGATTAAGACATAAAATTGGCCCCTGTGGGTATCGTTTTACGATACACTTAACGCACAAATTTTGAACGACCAGTCAGGTGATCGGGCTCGGCGGTTGCAGGCGTAGTAGCAGCAGGGATCAAATGAGTCTGCGCCAGATGGCATGGCCTGACAATAGCCACGGTAACAGCGACCATGGAGACAATAGATTCGTTCGGTTACTGGGTGCGGCGACGGCGCAAAGCCCTGGATTTGACTCAGGGGGAGCTAGCGCAGCGTGTGGGCTGTGCGGTAGTCACCCTGCGCAAAATTGAGGGCGACGAACGTCGTCCTTCACTGGCTATGGCGCAGCGGCTGGCCAAGTGCCTGATGCTGCCAGCCGCCGAAAGTCCCCGGTTCATTGCCACGGCGCTGGGAGAGCAGGCAACAGTTCGGCTACCTCTACCGCCAGGTCCCGTTTCCAGCAAGGCGCCGGGCAATCTACCGGCGCCGATGACATCGCTGGTCGGTCGCAGCGCGGAAATTGCTGCGCTGACAAGCTCTCTGCACCGCCCAAACCTGCGCCTGTTGACCTTGACCGGGCCGATGGGCGTCGGCAAGACCCGTTTGGCCATCGAAGTCGGCCGGCGTCTCCTGGGCGACTACCCGCATGGCGTCTACCTGGTTGCCCTGGCCGCGGTGCAAGATCCTGCGTTGGCGCCGTCAGCAACAGCCGCAGCCCTGGGCGTGCGGGAGACGCGTGACCAGAACTTGGAGCAGGCGCTGGTTGACTTCCTGGCGGACAAAGAGATGCTGCTGATCTTCGATAACTTCGAACATCTGCTGCCAGCCGCCGCGTTTTTGCACGCACTGTTGACGGCTTGCCCCTCGCTGCGACTGCTGGTCACCAGCCGCTGTCGCCTGCCCCTCTACGGCGAACACCAGTTCGTGGTCAAGCCCCTGTCGTTGCCGGCTGCGCCTGAGCAGGCGAGCGCGGCTGACGCCCCCGCCGTGCGACTCTTCTGTGAACGGGCGCAGGCTGCACGAGCAGACTTCCGCCTGACGCCCGCCCTGACGCCGATCGTCGTAGAGATGTGTCGCCGGCTGGATGGCCTGCCGCTGGCTATCGAGTTGGCCGCCGCGCGCATCAGACTCTTCTCCGTGCAGGAGCTGCAGCAGCGGCTTGATGAACACCGCCTGCCGCTGCTCACCCAGGATGTGACCGACCTGGCGCCGCGACTGCAAGCACTGGAAACCGCCATGGACTGGAGCTATGAGCTGCTGTCTGCGCCTGAGCGCACGCTCCTGGCCCGCCTGGCCGTCTTTGTGGGCAGCTTCAGCCTGGCCGCGGCCGAGGGGGTGTGCGCAGCGCCGCTTTTGCCCCCCGCTGATCCGGGAATTCTGGCGCGGCCAGGCATGATCAATCAGATCGAAACGCTGCTTGCTCAGAGTCTGTTGGTTCGCCAGGGCGCGGAAGCCGAGTCCGATTTTGCCCAGAGAAAACCGTGCTCGCGCTGCCCACGGCGTCTGTTATGTGAAGCAACGGAAGGTGAATCCCGTTTCGCCATGCTGGAGACGATCCGTGAATATGCCCTGGATCGCCTCGAAGCCAAAGGCGAACTTGCCATCATGCAACAGGGTCACGCTGAGTATTTTGCAGCCTGGGCCGGACAGGCCGAAGCGCAACTGCACGGGCCAGACCAGGTCGTCTGGCTGGCGCGGCTGGAGCAGGAAATGGGAAACCTGCGCGCGGCGCTGGGCTGGCTGCTGACAGCCGGTCAGGTTATCAAGGCGGCCGACATGGCCTGCGCGCTGCGGGTCTTCTGGCAACGTCACGGTCACTACAGCGAAGGGCTAAACTGGTTGCGGCAGACGCTGGAACAGATGACCGAGCAGGCCGTGCCCGATACGCTGCGCGCCCGCACCCTCCAGGCCACGGCCGCCCTGGCCTATCGCCAGGGCGACTGGCAGCGGTCTCGTCAGTGGCTGATGGAGAGCCTGGCGCTGTTCAAGGCCGCCAGCGACCAGCCTGGCATGACCAGGGTGCTCTTCGAGCTGGGCTGGATTGCCGTGGATCAGGCAGATTGGGCCGAAGCTGCCCGCTTCAACGAAGAAAGTCTGCTCCTGGCGCGAGAAGCAGGCGATCCTTGCGCCGTGTACCAGGCGTTGACGAACCTGGGTTGGACGCAGATGTGCATCGGGCAGCAGGATACCGCCGCGGCGCTTTTCGACGAGGCCTATGCGCTGGCTCAGCGCGTAGGGCACACCAAAGGCGTGGCGGTTTCGCTGGCCAACCTGGGGTGGATTGCCCTTTACCAGGGAGATACCGTACGCGCCGCGGCCCTTGCGCAAGAAAGCCTGCGCCTGTGCCACCTGCTCGGGGAACGAGAGCTTCTCGCCGAATGTTTGGAAATCCTGGCCGTGGCCGCTGTTGAGGCTGGAGACATCAACCGTGCCGTGCAACTGGGCGGCGCGGCCGAGGCGGCTTGGGAGGCGCTGCACCTCACGCGTCCACGCGCCCAAGATGCGGCCTGGCCCTATTCTCAGGCAATAGAAACCATGCATCAACAGCTTGCTGAGGCCGACTTCGAAAGCGCGTGGCGTCAAGGGCGCGCCATGAACCCCGAGGCGTTGGTTGGCTTTGCGCTCAACTGCCGCGGCGCGCGCGTCGCGCCCCAGCGCGTCAGCGCACGCCCATGACATACACGGGCAGAGGGAGCTGTCTGCCCTTTGCATCTTTGCATTTCAACCGTTGCTTTCTGCACTGGTAAACCAGACGAGTGAAGAGCGAGTGCGGCGGAATTGGCGGAATCAGCGGATTTGCGCTATATTGCAAGGGATGTTGACACGAATCCAGCAATCTTCGTTGGACTCCACGCGAACTCGTAACCGGTGAACACGCCGGCGGCTCCTTCCAGGTAGTCAAATTCTTTCTGGTCATCGGCGCGTTAATCAGGACCTCCCAAAAACTGGCATCCGCATTGTCATAGTTGCCACAATCATGACATGCGGATCTACAGGTACCCCATTCTTTGCACGATAGCGACTCGCCAGCGGCTGGCCTGGGCGACCGCAAGGGATCGCCCCTACCACGAAACATTATCTGAACATCTATAGCAGCGCTATTTCCCGACTAACCGTCAGATCAGTGATCCGTTGTGCGCCAGCTGACGCAGGTGTCTCGAACCGGATGGTTGGAAAGAAGGTGATCACGATGAACGATTGGTATGCCAACAGGGGCAAACTCTTGCGCCCTCTCCTCTTGTGTGCGGCCCTGCTGACCTTCGTTGCCGTGGCGCCGCGCCACAAGATCGTCCAGGCGGCCAGAACCTTGCCGGCGCCGCCGGCCACGCCAGCGGCCCGCTTCACCGTCACCGACCTGGGCGCGTCAGCGGCCGGCTGCGAGGCGTTCGCCATCAGCAACAACGGCAAAGTGGCCGGCAGGTGCGGCAGCGGCTCCTCCGCGCACGGCTTTTTCTGGGAAAACGGGGTCACGCAGAGCCTGGGCACGTTGGGCGGGAGCAGCAGCCAGGCCTACGGCGTGAATGACGCCGGGCAGGTGGTCGGAGTCTCCTTGACTAGCAGCGGCTACCAGGGCGCGTTTCTGTGGCAGAACGGCGCCATGCAAAACCTGGGCACGCTGGGCGGCAACGGCGCCGGCGCGCTGGCGATCAATAACGCCGGCCAGGTGGTGGGCTGGGCGATCACCGGCGCCGGACAGATGCGCGCCTTCCGCTGGAGCGGCGGCATGGCCGATCTGGGCGCGCTCAGCGGCGGGAGCAGCTACGCCTATGGCATCAACGAGGCTGGCCAGGTCGTGGGCTGGGCGACGGTGGGCAGCGCCTGGCCCTACAACAACCACGCCTTTCTGCATAGCGGCGGCATGCAAGACCTGGGCACGCTGGGCTGGGCGCACAGCCAGGCCATGGCGCTCAACGACAACGGCCAGGTGGTCGGCAACCTGGCCAACGCCAGCCTGGACGACGCCCACGCCTTCTTGTCGCAGGGCGGCGGCATGCAAGACCTGGGGGGCAGCCTCAGCTTTGCCTATGACATCAACAACGCCGGGCTGATCGTGGGCGAATCGGGCGGACGCGCCATGCTCTGGGAGAACGGCGTGATGAAGGACCTCAACACCCTGATCCCCGCCGATTCGGGCTGGGTACTGCTCAATGCGCACGGGATCAATGAGCGGGGGCGCATCGTGGGCAAGGGCACGTTCAACGGCCAGACGCGCCCCTTCATGCTCAAGCCGCGGGCGTACAACTGGATCAACCCGAACGGCGGCGCCTGGCATGTGGCTGTCAACTGGGACCCGCAGGGCGACCCCGGCGATGGCGACACCGTCGTCTTTGGCCTCAGCGGGCAGTATGTGGTGGACGCCAGCGTCGTCGCCGCGGCCCATGGCCCGGCGGCCACCTTCCCGGTGGGGCGGGCGATCATCTCGGGCGCCAACACGGTCGAATTCGTCAATCTGGCGCTGAATCTGCTGGACGATTCGGCGACGGAACCGGCGCTGACCGTCAACGATGGTGGGACGGTGAAGATCACGTCGGGCGCGGGCAACATGATCCACGCCATCATCGGCGGCGCGCCGCCCGCCAATCCCGCCAATCCGCCCACCGCCCGCTTGCAGGTTTTCAACGCCGGCACCGAACTCAACGGCACGGGCCGCCTGACCATCGGCGATGAAGGCGCGGGCGACCTGTTCGTGGCCAACGGCGGCCATCTGAGCAGCGCCGAGGCGCGCCTGGGCGGCCTGCTGGCCGGATCGAACGGCGCGGCGGTGGTGGGCGGCGACGGCTCGCTGTGGCAAACGGGCAACATCGCCGTGGGCTATGCCGTCAGCGGCACATTGACCGTCGAGAACGGCGGGCGCGTGGACTCGAACGACGCCTTTGTCAGCTTCGGCATCCTCAGCGAAGATTCGCAGGTCACGGTGGATGGGGCCGGGGCCAGCCGCTCCTCGCTGTGGGCGCTCC
>DAISHS010000055.1:0-16529 GCA_036822415.1 Chloroflexota bacterium | reverse complement strand
GATCGTCGGCGGAACCGGCGTCTGACCGCCCTATCGCGCAGCCGATTCGACAAAGATACGAATCGCGATTATAATAATCGCGATTCGTATCTTTGGTCGTACTCAGGAGGCGCGTGATGTTCATAGATCGCAAAGCCGAGTTAGCCAACCTGGACGCGCGTTACCGTTCTGATCGCGCCGAACTGTTCGTCCTCTACGGCCGGCGTCGCGTCGGCAAGACCGAGCTCCTCCGCCACTTTTGCGCTGACAAGCCGCATATCTTCTTCGTCGCCACACTCAGTTCCGATCGGGATCAGCTTGCCGCCTTCTCGCAGGAGATTTGGCGTTTCACCCATGCGGAGACACCGGAAGGCTTTTCGTTTCCCACGTGGGAAGCGGTCTTCCGCGCCGTGGCCGATCTGCCTGGCCGGCCGATCGTGGTGCTCGACGAGTTCACCTATCTCATCAGCGGCAACAAGGCAATCCCATCGCTCCTGCAGAAGACCTGGGATGAACTCCTGCGCAACACGCGGGTTTGCTTGATCCTCTGCGGTTCCTACGTCGGGATGATGGAACGGGAGATCCTCGGCTACCAGGCGCCGCTGTATGGCCGTCGCACCGGTAGCTATCTGCTTCCGGCGCTGGAATTGCCCGCCGCGGCCGCCTTTTTCCCTGCCTACACACCCAGCCAGCAGATCGAGGCCTGGGCCGTGCTGGGCGGGATGCCCTATTACCTGACCGCCTTCTCCGATCGGGCAGACATCTTCGCCAACATCCGTACTCATATCCTGGACAGCCAGGGTACGCTCCGCCGCGAGCCGCAACTCCTGCTCATGGAAGAGCTGCGGGAGCCGCGCAACTACTTCTCTGCCTTGCGTGCCATCGCGCAAGGCGCCACGCGGCTGAACGAGATCAGCCTGGCGGCCCGGATCGGGGATGTCACGACGACCGCCCGTTACCTCGACATCTTGCAGGATTTGCGTGTGGTGAGCCGCAGCGTGCCTGCGACCGAGAGCCGGCCCGACAAGAGTAAACGTGGCCTCTACCGGATCACCGATGCCTTTCTGCGCTTCTGGTTCCGTTACATCCATCCCAACGAAGGTTCGCTCGATTTGAATCTCGCGGACGCCGTTTTGGCGCAGCGCGTGCAGCCGACCTTCGACCAGTTCGTCAGCTACGCTTTCGAGGACGCGGCGCGGGCGCATGTGGCCGGGCTGGCGCGGGCCGGCCAGCTCGGCTTCTTGCCGGAGCGCGTCGGCTCGTGGTGGGATCGTGCGGCCGAGGTGGATGTCGTGGCCGTCAGCGATGCGGACGGCGCGCTGTTGCTGGGCGAGTGCAAGTGGTCGGTCAACCCGGTCGGCATAGATATCCTCGACGACCTGCAGCGCAAGAAGCCATTGGTTGACCCGGAAAGCCGCTGGCCGGCGGTTTCCTATGCACTCTATGCGAAGGCGGGCTTCACACCGGCGCTGGCCGCGCGCGCCGCGGCCGAAGGGGTGCGCCTGGTGGGGCCGGGGGCGCTGGTCGCGGGCGAGATTTAAGGCGTCGAGAAGGAACCTGCGCACACGATGCTAGCACCCCTGTTCGGGTCGGCTAAGAGAAACCGAGACTCACGTTCGTTAAACTTGGCTGCGATTCGCCGCGCGTGGTAAAATCGGGCGCCACAATTCACGTTGACGTGGTGGAACTATAGATTCAGATAATGTTTCGTGGTAGGGGCGACCCCTTGCGGTCGTCCAGGGGCAGGCGCAAGGCACTGCCCCTACGGATCCTTATCTGACGTACTATAGCGGGTCCGGCTGCGCCTCCCGGCCCATCAAGGCGATCCTTTCTGGCACGGCATAGATGACAAAGACGCTCGCCGGCCCGCAGTGGCCCGAACCTGTCCGCATACTATCTGAAATAACGTCCGAGTACGGCTTCATCACCGTGGAGGCGGTGGGCCTGACTTCCGGCCGCCATTATTCCACGGTGCTATGGCCTGGGCAAATGCCTGCCGCGGCCACAGCCTGGCGCCCGGACTTCAGCGCCGACGCCGATGTGTGGCGCCTGCTGATCGAAGCCGAGCGGCTGAAGCTGGCTTACGCCTGTGATCCCCTGGTCGCGACGAACAACTGCCTGGTGGACCTGCTCCCGCATCAACTGGAAGCGGTCTACGATGTCATGCTGCCGCAACCCACCATCCGCCACCTCTTGGCGCACGACGCCGGCGCTGGCAAGACGATCATGTGCGGCTTGCTCCACAAGGAGCTGCGGCTGCGCCAGCCCGACCTGCGCACGCTCATTGTGGCCCCGGCCGGCCTGGTGACCCAGTGGAAACGCGAGATGGCCCAGAAATTCGGCGAGCGCTTCGAGGAGGTGGACGGCCAGGTCTTGAAGGGAGACAACGCCATTTGGCTGCGAAACTCAAGCGTCGTGACCTCGGTCGCTTTCGCCCGCCAGCCGCATATCCGCGCGACCCTGGCGGCCATCCGCTGGGACCTGGTCATCGTGGACGAGGCGCACCACATGGCCGGCTATGAAGACCGCGCCACGCAGGCGTACCAGTTGGGCCAGACCCTGGCCGCGCAGACGCGGCACCTGGTTTTAGCCACGGCGACGCCGCACAAGGGCAACCCGGTCAACTTTACGAAGCTGCTCCAACTCCTCGATCCGGACATTCACGACGCGCAGGTCGTGCTGTCCGAAGGACAGCGCGAGAACCCGCTGTTGTGGCGGCGCCTGAAAGAAGAAATGGTGGGGTTCGATGGGCAGAAACTGTTCAAGCCGCGCATCGTCGAGTCGCGCTGGAGCAGCATCACGGAACGGCCGCTCGAGGCCGGGTTGTACAATCAGCTCACCGACTATGTGTCCAGGACGTACAAGGCCGCGGAGAAGCTGTCGGCCCAAGAACGGGTCAACGTCGAGTTCGCCATGACGATCCTCCAACGACGGATGGCATCCAGCCTGGCGGCGCTGATCATTTCCCTCAAACGCCGACGTGAGCTGGTGCTGGCGGGCATGATAGCAGGCAGTCCGCTCGCCGCAGTGGATGAGGATGCGCCGGAAGCAGAGCGTTGGGAGGTCGAGAAAGCAGCCCTGGGCGTCACTCCCGCCAAAACGAAGGAAGCGCGCGCCAAAGAAGCCAACCGGCTGGCCGAGCTGATCAGCCTTGCCAGCGAAGTGCAGGCGGAAGGGACGGAACTCAAGCTGCGCAAGCTCAAGCAGATCATGGAGGAGACCGGTATTCGGCCGGATGGCAAAGAAAAGCTGTTGGTCTTCACGGAGTTCAAAGACACGCTGGACTTCCTGCGCGCCGAGTTCGTGCAGCAGGGCTTTCGCGTGACCCAGATTGATGGCTCCATGCCGCAGGACGCCCGACTGCGCGCCGAATGGGAGTTCGAGCACAGGGCGCAAGTCATGGTCGCCACGGAGGCGGCCGGCGAGGGCATCAACCTGCAGTTCTGCGCCATCATGGTCAATTATGACCTGCCCTGGACGCCCACGCGCCTGGAGCAGCGCATGGGGCGCATTCACCGCTACGGACAGAAACGCGTCGCGCATATCTACAACCTGGCGATCGCGGACACGCGCGAAGGCGTCGTATTGACGGGTCTGCTGGACCGCCTCAAGGCCATGGAAAAGGATCTCGGCGACCAGGTCTTCGATGTGGTCAGCACGCTGGTCGCGGATGTGGACCTCAACCACCTGCTGGCACAGGCGGCGTTGGCGGCTCCCGATGCGGCATCGGGACAGCAGGCGCTGTCTCAACTGATCAAGGCGACCGCAAAAGGGGCGACGCGCGTCAAGAGCTGGCGCAGACCGCCGACGCCTTTGGATCCCGCACGCTATGAGCCGCTGCGCGAGCGCTCCCGCCAAGCGCGCCTGACCCCGGAATACGCCCAGCACTTTGCGGTGGACGTGCTGAGCCAGCGCAGTGAACGACCCCAGGCGATGGACGGCAAAGGCGTGGACGCAGGCGATGCGGCCGTGATCCGCCTTGAGATGCAGGGGCAGAACCTGGCGCGCCAGCTCGGTTTACGCGCCGGCGAGCCTGTCCTGCTCTCCTTCCGGCCAGAGACCAGCGCAGACAAATCCGGCGCCCACCTGGTGGGGATTGGCAGCCAGTTTCTCGATGGGCTGCTTCGTTTTGTCGCCGCCGAATGGGGCGGCCAGCTGCCGCAAGGCGCGGTGTTTCGGGACTCGGAGCTTCCCCCGGGCCAGGCCTATCTGTTATGGTTCATCCTGGCGTCCATCCAGGACGGCTGCGGTGATCCGGTGACCCGCAGTGTCTTCGCGATACGGCAAACCGCCGAGACCCTGGCGGTCGCACCCGCCTACGCGCTGGGCGCACTGATTCCGGCCGCCAGCGGTTTTGCGCTGCCGGCCTCACTCCTGGCTCTCAGCGCCGACCCCAAGCCGATTTCGAACTGGAGCCTGGCCCACCAGCAGGCGGCCTGGCTGCGCCAGGTGCGCGCCGGCCGGCAGGAAACGGTCAGGATGCGCCGCGCGCCGATGCTGGCCGATGCGCAGCGCGCCCTGGCCGCGGCGCAGGAGGCCTACGATGCCGCGACCTTTGGCGGCGGCGGCGACCCCGAACAGGAGACAAAGGCGAACGCGCAGCTCACGGCCGCCCAAACCAGGCTGCAGACGCTGGCAGACCGCTTCTGGCACGAGGAGACATGCACGCTCGCCTGGCCGACCGTGCTGGGGGTCGCGGCCGTGCTGCCGCTCACAGAGGCGCCAGACCAGGAGATGGTAGACCGGAGACGCCAGGTTGAGGATGCGGCGATGGCGTACGTCATGGGTTACGAGACGTCTCACGGCCGAACCGTAACGAATGTTACCGGCGAGCACAAGCAGTATCCCTACGATTTTTACAGCGCAGGCCCCGGGGGGCCGCGCTGCATCGAAGTCAAAGGGACGACCACCGGCGACATCCTGTTGAGCCGCAATGAGCGCGTGGCGGCGCAGCACCTCGGCGGCGGCTACTACCTTTACATCGTTTCTGATCCCCTGGGACAACCCGCGCTCAACATTGTGCGCAACCCGGCGGCCAGGATGCAGCCCGATGCCGAGCTGCACGGCGACGTGACGTATGCCTACTACCAGAGCAGCTGGCGCGCGGCCAGCGACGAGGAGATCACGCTGTGAACGAACTGCCGCGTCATCGCCTCATCGAGGACATCCTGCCCCTGGCCGACATCAACGCCGAAAGCTCCAAGTCGGTCAGCATCGGCGACATCCGCACGCTGCACACCTGGTATGCGCGCCAGCCGCTGGCCGCGTGCCGCGCGGCGACCTTCGCCGCGCTGGTGGACGTACCGGAGACCGACGCTGAGCGCGACGAGCTGATGGCGCTGATTCGGCGCGGCATCCTGAACACGGCGCCCCAAAAAGACTCCGCCGCCATCCAGGAGATGCGCGACCGGATCCTGAAGCGCTACGACGGCAGAGCACCCACCGTGCTCGACCCGTTCGCGGGCGGCGGCTCCCTGGCGCTGGAGGCGCTGCGACTCGGCTGCGATGCTACCGCCATGGACCTGAACCCCGTCGCGCTCTTGACCATGCTGGGCGTGCTCGACTACCCGCAGCGGTTCGCCGCGACGCTGTTCCCCCTGCCGCCCCCGTCAGGAGACGAGATGCAGCTCCTGGAAAGCCGGCGCGAGGGCAACCTGGTGGAAGCGGTGCGCGAGTGGGGCCGCTGGGTGTTGGAACAGGTCAAGCCGGAGCTGGAGCGCTTCTACCCGCCCGAGCCGGATGGCGGCGCCGTGGTGGCGTACCTGTGGGCTAAGACCGTGCGCTGCACGAATCCCGCCTGCGGCGCGGAGATTCCGCTGGTAGGGCAGCGCTGGCTGAGCCGGCGCGCCGGCAAGACTCCGGTCTACTACCGCCTCGCGCCGCAGCCAGATCGCAGCCTGCTGGTTCAAGTCGTGGAAGGGACGCCGCGCGGCGAGAATCCGTCCGACGGCACCACCTCGCGCGGCACGGCGCGCTGTCTGCACTGCCCACAGACCCTTTCGCCGAATGAGGTGAAGGCGCAGTTCGAGGCCGGGCGCGATGGGCGTATGATGCTGGTGGTCGTCACCAGCAAGCCCAACGAGTCGGGCGTTTCTTTCCGGGCCGCTGCCGCAGACGACCGGAAGGTGTTCGCCGAGGCGCAAGAGGCGCTGCAAGAGGCCGAGGCAACGCACGATGACCCGTTCCTGAGCCTGGTGCCTGACGAACCCTTCCCTCAGCGGGCACGAAGTGTCGACCCCGGACGCTATGGTGTGAGGACGTGGGGGCAGATGTTCAATGCACGACAAGCTTTCGCGTTGGCGACATTCTCCAAGGCAATCAGCCGCATATATCATGAGATGCAGCGTCTAGGTGGCGGCGAACAGAATGCCGCGGTAGTAGCTCTCTATCTGGCCTATGATGTTAGCCGGATGGCAGTTCGCAACTCCGAGGCCAGTCAATGGGGCAACACCAGGAACACTGTTCAACGCGCTATTGCGGGGCATCGTATACAAATGCTGTGGGATTATGTCGAATCAAATCCAATCGGTACCGGCACAGGCAGCTGGATCACGACATCCGAATTCGCTATTCCGGCGATTGAGCGTCTAATCGGTGTTGGCGACCCTGCAAGGGTATCTTGGACAGATGCGACTCGCCTTGACTTGCCCGATGCCAGTCTCGATGCTGTTCTAACAGACCCTCCATATTACGATAGCGTATGTTACTCGGACCTCTCCGACTTCCAGTATGTGTGGTTACATCGCGCTCTTGGCGATATTTTGCCTGCCTACTTCCCGTCACCGCTGGCGCCTAAACAATCGGAGATAATCCAGGAAACCGCGCGACATGCTTCCGACCTAGAAGCTAAGCAGTTCTACGAAGACAAGATGAGGGATGCTCTCAGCGAAATCCGGCGCGTACTGAAGCCCGATGGCATCGCGATGGTGATGTATGCCCACACGGCGACCAGCGCCTGGGAAACCCTGGTGGGCGCCCTCATCGGCGCGGGGTTGCAGGTCACCGCATCCTGGCCCGTGGAGACGCAGAACGCCGCCAAGGCGATCTGGCTGGGCGGCACGGTGCTCACTTCCAACATCATGCTGGTCTGCCGCAAACGCCAGGGCGCCAGCATCGGCTACCTGGACCAGGTGCTGCCCGACATGCGCGAAGCGGTGCGCCGCGCGCTGGCCCGCTTCTGGGCGGCCGGCATTGGCGGCGCGGACTTCTTCGTCAGCGCGATCGGGCCGGCGCTCTCGGTCTTCTCCCGCTACGGCGAAGTGCGCTACGGCTCCGGCCAGCCGGTCTCGGTCGGCAACTTCCTGACGCTGGTGCGCCAGGCCGTGGTGGAGCACGCGCTGGACGAGGCGCTGAAGGGCGTGGACGCCGGCGACGTGGACCGCGAGACGCAGTTTGCGCTGCTGTGGCGTTGGACCTACAAGCACAAGCAGGTGGAGACCGGCGCGGCCCAGTTGTTGGACAAGGCCACCGGCGTCGAGCTGCGCGAGCTGGAACGCGCCGGCCTGCTGGCGCGGCCGGATCCCCAGCGTATGCTGCTGCTGGGGCCTGATGAACGCCCCGACCTGCTGGAAGGCGTCCTGCGCCGTGTGCAGATGGGCCGCGGCTCGCTCCTGGACGCGCTGCACTGCGCGTGCATGCTCTGGAAAGAAAACCGTCGCGACGAGCTCATGGAGCTTCTCGCCACTCTGAACGGCGCGGCCCGCCAGGTCGCGCAGGCCCTCGCCGAACTCAACGATGAAGGCACGGAGGAGCGCAAGCTGCTCCTGGGTCTGCTCGGCGCCTGGAAAGGCTTGCCGGCGGGCAAACGCGCCGCCGCGCCAAAGTCAACGCCAGCCGAGAATCAGCAGCTGCCGCTCTTTTGATGCGGCGTTCGTTTTACCCGGAGGATGAGCATGAACCCGATACCCTGGTGGCAGGCTGTCACCCCTCACGCCGACGTGCGCGACGGGCGCATTGACGAAAGCCTGTTTGCGGCCAGCCTCGAAGGGGCGGTGCGCGGGACGGCGCCGGACGAATATACGAAGGCCGACGTCTTTTTCCGCAAGACCTACCTCACCGAGGGCCTGCGCAGTCTGTTGACCAAGCTGCTGCGGCAGGTGGCGGGCGTCGCGGCCGCCAATCCGGTCGCCACGCTGCAGACCAGTTTTGGCGGCGGCAAAACGCACACCGAGCTTGCCATTTATCACCTCCTGGCGCACCCGGACGCTTCGCTGCAGGTTGACCAGGTGCGTGAGCTGGTGGAAGCCGCCGGCCTATCCCGCCCCCCGGCCTGTCGGGTCATCGTGATGTCGGGCGTGGACATCAACCCGCTGGGGCGCAAGACCGCGGACGGCCTGCACATCAAAACCCTGTGGGGCGAGATGGCTTATCAGCTTGGCGGCGCTCCGGCGTACGCGGCGGTCGCTGCCAATGACGAGAAGCTGGTCTCGCCCGGCGTCGCCGACCTGACCAAACTCTTGGAGGTTTATGGCCCGGCGGTGATCCTGCTGGACGAAACGCTGCACTATGTGGATAAGGTCTCCCAACTCGTCGGCGCGGCGGGCAATCTGGCCGACAACACGGTGGCCTTCCTGCGCGAGATGACCGACGCCGTGCGCACCGCGCCGCGCAACATGATGGTGGTCTCCTTGACCGCCAGCAGCCTGGAGCAGCTCAGCAGCGACGCCATGCATTGGCTCGATCACTTGAATCAGCAGGTGGCCCGTGAAGACACCAAGCACACGCCGGTGGAACGGACCGAAGTGCACGACATCGTGCGGCGGCGGCTGTTCGAGAGCGTGGATGAGAAGGTGGCAGCCCGTGCGAGCCAGGCCTACCGCGAGCTCTACATCAACACGCCCGGCATGCCTTCCTCGGTGCTGGGAGATGAGTACCAGCGCCGGCTCGAACGCAGCTATCCCTTTCATCCGGAGTTGGTGGACATCCTGTACACCCGTTGGGGCGCCAGGGCGAAGTTCCAGCTCACGCGCGGCACGCTGCGTTTTCTTGCCTACGTCCTGGCCACGCTGTGGAAAGGTCGGAACGGCGACACACGCGCCCTCATTCATCCCATGGATGTGCCGCTGTCTGAGGTGAATCTGCGCGCGATGACGCGCGAGGTGTCCGGCGATCCGGCCTGGGAGTCTGTTCTGGGCGCCGACATCGCCGGAACAACAAAGGACCAGCCGTCCAAGGCGCAGGCGCTCGACCTGGAATATCCCACGGCGGACTGGCCGCGCCTGGCTGAAGGCATGGCCACGACGATCCTCCTCTACAGCCTGAGCGGTGGGGAGAAGCCGCACGCACGCTCCGATGAACTGCTGCTGGCCTGTACGCGTCCCAACCTGCTGGCGGCGCAGCGTGAAGACTCGTTGAAGCGCTTGCACGACCGCTTGCACTACCTCTACTACACCGAAGCCACCGATCAGTTTCGCAAGGAGCCTAACGTCGTTAGCCTGCAGCAGACCCATCGCGCCAACCTGCAAGGCTCCGACGAGGCCGACGCGTTCATCCGCAAAGAGATCAAGGAGCGCTTCCTGGGACAGGTCAGCAACACCGGCTTCGCCTGGTTCGACTTCATGCCCAAGAGCTCTGAAGCGATTCCCGAATCCGAGGATCTGAAGCTGGTAGTGCTGGGCGCTGACTATCTTGTCAGGCAGGAGAAGCTCGGCGACAAGGCCAAGCAAGACCTGCTGGCCCTGGTGGAATTTCGCGGCGCGGGCGCGCGCATCAACTTGAACTCGCTGGTTTTCTGTCTGGCCGACGAGGAGGGGATGCGCCAGGCGCAGGAGCAGGCGCGTGAATACCTGAGTTGGCGTAAAATCCAGGACGATGCCGGCGAGTGGGAACGGATTGGCGGCGCGCAGCAGGAGATTGTCAAGCAGAAGGTGGCGGACGGCAAGGGTGCTGTATATAAGGCGATCCCCAGCGCGTTCAGTTGGGCCGGTGCGCCGACGGCGATCCCTGCGACCAATGGCGGCGGCTCGAAGCTGGACGTGACGCTGACGAAGCTGGGGATCTACATCGCCGGCCAGACCATCGTGCAGCGCGTATGGGACCGCCTGACGAGCAAGGGCGCCGACCACATCCTGCAAGAGTTAGGCCCCGAACACATGCTTGAGCGTTACGGCCGTTACCTCTGGTCCGAAACGGAGCTGTGGGTCACCGAAGACCAACTATGGCAGCGGTTCTGCCGGCAGGTTGCGCTGCCGATGCTGGCCGGCCGGGGCGTCTTGAAGGAAACCCTCAAGGCTGGGCAGCGGCTCGGCGTCTTTGCCCTGGGGCAGCTCGCCGATGAGAAGGCCGACCGCAATCAGCGCGACAGTTACCTCGATCTGTTCTTCAGAGACGAGATGCCTCCCAACGTGTCCCTGCAGGGCCAACGCTGGCTGGTGATGCGTGAGGAACTGTACCGCCGCTTGCTCGACAGCCCGGTGCCGGTGACCGCTGCGGACGTCCGGCCTCTGCTGGAGCCATATGCCGAACGTGGAAGAACGGTGGAGGCGAGTCTCCTGGTCGCGCAGGTTGTTGGACTCCACAGCGGCAAGGTAGATCCAACGTCTGTGCGAGCGGCGGTTGTCGAAGCGGTGCGAAGCCAGCGCATGATTTATAGTCTGAGCGCGGACGGGAAGACCCCGGCTGAGCTGCCGATGCAGATCAATCAAGACACGCCCGGTTACTTTGCGGCGCCGGCCGCCGCGCCTGAACCGCCCAAGCAGGGCCGCGTGATCCAGGTAGCGGGAGAGATCACCATCGGCCAGTTGCCGCAGTTATTCAACAGCCTGCTCAAGCCGTTGAACAGCCAGAACCCGGCCGAGTTCACCATCCACATCGAAGTCACCGTGCGGTACGACAAAGACCCCGGCAGCGCCTTCGACGCCACGCTCAAGGACAGCTTCAAGCAGGCGCAGTTCCCGAATGTCAAGGTGGCTGACAGCAAGGGGGGATGAATCTAGCCAGCATCATGACGGAGTCATGCCGCGCGAGATCAGCAAGTGGTGACTTTGGCTTGCTCATTTCACTCATCTCCCAATGTCTCAGTAAGCCTTCTGGCGGAAACGCGCCGCCTTGCGGTTACTGGTACTCTACCACCGCTGCGATGGCTGCAGCAACTTCCTCGATGATGCCCGGAGCAGCACGCCCGAGGCAACGGATGAATCGTTCGACGTCAACCCCGCGCAATTGCAGCACATCTACGGCTGACACCTTCTCCAACCCATTGCGTTGGTCAGGGATCATCCGCACATGCCAGAGATTACCAGCAAATACAGGCTTCCAGCCGGTGATCGGTGCAACGAGTTTGATCGGTAGCCGGCCGATTGCATCGGAACTCATCACGATGGCTGGCCTTTGTTTCTGGATCTCGGCGCCGCGCGTTGGGTTGAAATCTACCAGCCAGATTTCCCCGCGCTTCGGTGTCTTGAAATCAATACTCGACAAGGTCGCCAGCCTCCATCTCTCTCCACTCGGAGTCCTGTGCGTAGTGGGTTGTAAGCTTCTCCGCCTGCTCCGCCAGAATCCGGCGCCGCTCTTCCAGCGGCAGTTTCATGAAAGACCGGCGCTCGATGATCGGTAATGCCAAGTCGCCCTGCATGGTTTCTCCGGTCATGGCCGCGGCATCCTCCTGGCTGACCAGCCCCTCCGCGAGTGCACGGAGTACAGAGCGGCGTAGCCATTGCGGCTGTTCCGACGCCATTTCCAGCGGCTCATGTTTGCGCCACTGCAAACGGTTGATGTCTATGCACCACTGTCGGTAGTAGGATTCGGTGATGATTTCGAGATCATACAGCCGGCGAACTAAAGCTTGTAAACTCATGCCATACTGGCGTTTGAGAAGCATTAACTCCTGAGGCTGAATGAAAGCGCGTTTTTCTCCTACCTCCTGCCTTACCAGAATCGCCGGCGCCAGAAAGGCAGCGCCGAAACGGAAAGCGGCTGCTTCCTGATTCACTGTTTCTGGGATCTCTAGTACCAGATGCCCGAGCTCGTGGGCCAGACTAAGCCGTTGCCTCTCACCGGGCACGCCACGGCGCGTAACGACGGCCGCTGCACGTTTCTGTCCGCCTTCATCACAAGCCACTGCGGAGATGCCATCGAATTCGTCTCCCGCATCTATCTCGATTACGTGGACAAAGTGACGCTCCAATACATCGGTGACATTGGCGATCGGATCCAGCCCGAGCTGCCACTGAGTTCGCAACTGAATGGCAGCGACCTCCGTATCCTCCAGGTCGTGAATGAAGAACTTCTGCATTGGCAGGCTGATCTCCTCGACCTGCCCCAACAATTGCTGCAGACGGACGCGGGTTTCAAGCTCTTCAGCCACTAAGCCCTCAACCCGTGCCTGCTCACCTTTGGGTAGGGCCGATCCTTTCCGGTAAGCAACAAACTCCACGCGGATGGAAGGTTCGCTCCAAAGGTGCGCAGTTTTGACACCCAGCGCCTCGGCGAGCCTGTTCAACACCACTGGTGACGGTGTTGCCTTGCCTTGCTCGTACTTCGACAATGACTGCTTGGTGACGGCCCCACCCATTGCCACCGCCAACGCCTCCAATGAGAGCCCACGAGCCAGGCGTAGTTGTCGCAGACGTCGGCCGATCATGGTTTCTCCTCCTTGATTCTAGTAATAACTATGTATTTCGGTTGACAATTATACAAGTATTCAGGTGTCTTGTCAACTGGAGTCGCGTCGACACAAAGACGCGATGACCGTTTCGTGACGCTGATGTGGCCAGCATTCAGTCTGGTTCATGATCTGGATGACACGCGGCTCAGGCAGTATGGGGCCTTTTACACAAAAAAGAAGCCGCTCACAAGAGCGGCTTTAGAAGACCCGCCAGGGATATAGGGTCATGCGGTCGCGGCCGCTGACCACACGGCATGAAGCCGATTTTCGTCCTCTGGTAACTCTTACTAATCAGATCATGGCTTGATTGTCAATCACTTTTGGGATGCGAAACATCTCCTCGTCGCACGCAGTCAATGTCTTTTTGGTCGTTGTTGTGGTTGAGATGAGGTCAAGAGACCGACTGGCGACGGGAAGTGTACTTTAACACGAAATTGGCGAGGCTGAAGGCGAAGGCGTGATCGCCTGTACGAGTCACGGCCATACGCGATCTCGTTGAGCCAGCTTTCGATCGGCTCGTCGGACTCTCGGGGTGATGACCGGTTGTCTCATTCAGCATTCTCAAGGGTCTGGTGCAGATCAGCGATCGCTTCTTCCGCAGACTGCGCCTTGAGCTTGCCTTCGTGGAATGTCGCCATCGACCGGCGAGCGTCCGAGGCAATTGCCTGTCGTTGGGCTTCAATCCGGCGGTTGCGCAAGGTGTGCACCAGCATCTCCTGTTGTTCGGCTGGAAGTTACGACCTTGATATCCATGTCCCCAGGCGGTCTTTGATGCGCTGAAGCCTTTCTGGTGCTATTTGACCCACTGCCCCCAGAAGCATTTTGTCTTCCACCACGGCAAACCGGCCGGCTCGGACTACGCTGGTCAGTTTCAAGCCGCTTGGCTCGAAATCGGCGTCACCCTCTTGGATGATCTCGTCGAAGTCGGCCACATAATGCCGTGTCTGTGAGGAGATCATGCAGACCAGCCAATCGTCATATTCCCCAGGCAATTGGGTGAGCACCAGCGCTGGCCGCAGCTTGCCTTCAGCCAAATCGGCTTGCGGAAAGTGGAACAGCACGATTTGACCAGGCTGTATCATGCAAATACGTCCTTAAGATCGGCGGCGGTGTACACTGCGTCTGTTTCATCCTCCATGCCGCGCATTGCGAAGGCTATCGAGAGCGTTGACCACTCGGCTTTCTCTTGACGTTCCGCCTTGGCGACCAGGTACTCGACAAAGTCAAGCACTTCCACCTGCAAAGAAACCGGGAGCCTCTGGATGTGTTGCTGGATTCTCTCTTCGACCACCATGATACTATCTCCTACGTCCCCGGCGTGTTCGGCCGTACGATGTGCATTTCTTGCCTCAACTTGGTTAGTGACCTGTTCCGCGCCATAGAAAGCGGCCAACGACTCAAGGAGCTCATGTTGCGCGTTGGTCGAATTATAGCACCCAGGCGGATGGGCGTCAATGAGGTCGGTAGCGACTCTTTTTGATAACAGTTGCGCGTTCGAACGCGTTGTGCTAAACTGCGCACGCAACCAGCCCAACGCACAACACCGTCTGTGAGCGCCGCAGACCGTTCAGGAGCCAGCACCCTGTCATTGCGACACCCACAACCACACGCTCTGTCCCAACCGCGCCAGATCGTCGCCGCCCGGCCGCGCCCGCGCGCCGTGACCGCCGTACTGGCGTTCGTTGCGCGGTGCGTTGTTGAGCCGTGACTGTTTCAGAACAGTAAGGGGGGTGAAATCATAGTGTTGCCCTCTGCACCAGCAGATTCTGGTGGGGCAACGAATACAACCGCCCTTCCTGGATCGTCTGGCTTTGGAGGAATTACTGTGCGTTCCCAATTTCCAGGATAATATGCTGAAAACCTAGTGTCTTGATCCTTGTAGTAGACCCAAGCGGTTTGCCCAAACATCAATAGGGATGGGATTGAGAAGGTTGAAGTTGGTGTTGGGCTTGGTTGGGGCCTTAGGATTGAAGTTGGTGTTGGGCTTGGCTGGGGCATTGGCGTTGAAATTGCGATCGCTCGAGCAGTCGGTGTAGGCGATAGTCCCATTTGGGAAGCCGTGCATCTCGTAAAAATTTCGAGCATAGCAGAATTTGCTTCATTACCGATCTGGGCAGACTCGCGCCAAGTAGTTAGTCCGTGGCTGTATTTATCAATATTCGATGACTCATACCCTTCGATGAGGTCATCAAAGGCTTGAATTCGCAATTGAATGCTGGAAAGCTCGTTCTCCCAAGCCTGCTTTGCATCAACGTGCGGGCCAAGCTTCACCCAATCATTCACAAACTGTCTTTGATGGGGCTGAACTTGTTTTATGCTGGTGACTAACTCTTCAGTTGCGGTCGAAAACTCCAGCCCGGCTTCCCCATGTTCATCAAGCCACTCTATAAGCTGAGATGTCGCGTTGATCCTTTTTGCCACAAGGATCTGGGCTTTTGGCAGCCACAGGCAGACGCTAGATTTGGGTGTTGGCGTGACTATAATAGTGTTTTCAATAGCCTGTCGCCCATTGGTTGAACCAGACAGGCGCCCAGTACCCAAGGACAAGAAAAGCAACTCTCCCCCGATTTGAAATGGTATCGCAATTACGAACCCCAAGAGCACTGCACCGATGAGACCAAGGCAGCTGCCATTTCTTTCCGTGTCCCGATTTTTTTATTCCAACGTTTTACCGACCAAGCGATAGCAAGCAGTGCTATGGACCCGGTTATCGTTGTAGTATTCATAGTTCATCACCTTCTGCTTTTTGGTGCTACATACAAACAGAACCGACCGACTAATTGATAGACGTAGCATTGCTGAGTCTGGCGCGCCCTTTTTCACGACCCTCTACACCAACTCGGCCGCCAACCTGCACTACTACGATGCGGACTTCGTAGCCGTCACGAGCGACGGCGTGCATCACCTGCTCGAGACCAATTCAACCATCATTTGTCGTTGTTAGCAACCTCAAGTACAATGGCGTCACGACCGAGGCCAATCCGATCCAGATCCTGTTCCCCAAATTCTACTACAACACCCCTCAGCGATGTCGCTATCAATGTGCTGTGGCGCCGCAAGGGACTGGATGCATACGATGATGACACCCCCTCCAAGCTACTCTTGGTCAACGATTCAGGGAGATCAGTGATGAGCACACTCTATGTACAACCGATGGATCGGGCGCAACAGCTGCTGCCGCTGGTACGCGCCGCCGTCAATAGTGAGATCGTCCGCCTGGAATTGGCGCTCAAACTGGCAAGAAAACGATTGCTCCCCTTCGAGCGCAAGTACGGCGTTTCTTCTGGACACTTCATCGAGCACATGACTGCCGAGGATCTGCAAGACGGTGACGACGAGTACGTGCAGTGGGCCGGTGAGTATCGCTTGATGCAGCGGCTGGAAGCGAAGCTTGAGCGTCTGCAAGAGGTGGAGTACGGTGATTCAGAGGTACTTCGACGAGCTTAAGCGAGTCCTCGATAGTTTTGCTGCGGCTCCCTTTGTGCTCGATGCCCAGCTGAGTTTCGAATTACGCCCGGGCGAGCAGGGCTTTGCGGAGGGTGCGGTATTCTTTGGGGATCAATCGGTTCTGCACTTTCGCGAATATCTTGACAGCAGCGCTGGTCAAGTGAGCAAGCTGATGTATTCGTACCACTATCAGGACGCCGGTCAGCAACTAGTTTTTCGCTACGACAACGCGCGCCACCGACCGCCTCTGCCCACGTCTGAGCACAAGCATACTGACAACAAGGTCACGGCCAGCCACGCACCGTCATTGGAAGAGGTGCTGACCGAGATCGCAGTAAAACAGGGCTGGATATAGTCGCATGAATGGCATTGTTCAGCTCGACTTGCGACTGGACGGCGATCGGCGCATGCCATCCATTAACCGGTGAATGGGCGCGTGCTGTGATCGGGTTACAGCAGCAAGAAGGTGACACATGCAAGGTCAGAGGCTCTACGAAAG
>DAISHS010000054.1:0-16666 GCA_036822415.1 Chloroflexota bacterium | reverse complement strand
CCACGCAGGTGGACTTTGCAATCGTTGCAGCGACTTGCAGTCGCCCGATCTGCGTTTCCGCCGTTGCCGCCGCCGCAGGCGTGTGGTACAATGACGCCATCGCACGACTCTGAGAAAGGTTACGTATGGCCCAACAGCAGGTCGCCAGCAGCGACGCAGCACCCATCTTCAGCAATCGCCTGAGTCATGAAACCAGCCCGTATTTGCGGCAACATGCGCACAATCCGGTTGACTGGTATCCCTGGGGCGAGGAAGCCCTGGCGCGCGCCCGCGCCGAAAACAAACCGATCCTCCTGAGCATCGGCTACAGCGCCTGCCATTGGTGCCACGTCATGGCGCACGAATCGTTCGAAGACGCCGAAACAGCCGCGGTCATGAACCGCTACTTCATCAATATCAAAGTTGACCGCGAGGAACGGCCTGATCTCGACGCCATCTACATGGACGCCGTGCAGGCGATGACCGGCAGCGGCGGCTGGCCCATGACGATGTTCCTGACCCCAGACGGCGCGCCCTTCTACGCCGGGACTTATTTCCCGCCCACGCCCCGCTATGGCATGCCCGGCTTTCGCCAGCTTCTGCAGAGCCTTGCCGCCGCCTATCAACAGCGGCCGCAGGACGTTCAACGCAGCGCCGACCAGATTCGCCAGATGCTCCGCCAGGCTGAGCTGTTGCAGCCGGCCAGTGAGGCGCTGACGCCGCAGGTGCTCGATCGCGCTTACCAGGAACTGGAAGCCCGTTTTGACACGCGCTATGCCGGCTTCGGTCAGGCGCCCAAGTTCCCGCCGGCGATGGCGCTCGAATTTCTCCTCCGTTACCACGCGCGCACGCGCCAGCGCCAGGCCCTGGAGATGGCCGAACAGACCCTCAGTCACATGGCGCGCGGCGGCCTGTACGACCAGATCGGCGGCGGCTTTCATCGCTACGCCACAGACGAGCGCTGGTTGGTCCCCCACTTTGAAAAAATGCTCTACGATAACGCGCAACTGGCGCGCGTCTACGCCCTGGCCTTTCAGATCACCGGCAAGCCCTTTTACCGGCAGGTCACGGAAGAAGTGCTGGCCTATGTCCTGCGTGAGCTGACCAACCCGGAGGGCGGTTTCTACGCCGCGCAGGATGCGGACAGCGAGGGCGAAGAAGGTAAGTTTTTCTTGTGGACACAGGCCGAAGTGCTTGCTCTCTTGGGCAAGGATGACGCCGAACTGTTCGGTCGTTACTACGATGTGACCGCGCGCGGCAACTTCGAGATGAAGAACATCCTGCATGTCGAGCTGCCGCTGGAGGTCGTGGCCAGCCAGGCCAGGGTCAAGCCAGAGCAGCTGGCCGCAGTAATCGCACGCGGCCGCGCCCGACTGTTCGCTGCCCGCCAACAACGCGTCGCGCCGGGCCTCGATGACAAAGTGCTGACCGCCTGGAACGGCTTGATGCTGGCTGCCTTTGCCGACGCCGCGCGCATCCTGGGGCGCGCCGACTACCAGCAGGTCGCGGTGCGCGCGGCGAACTTCCTGCTCAGCCGCTTGCGTGATCCCCAGCGGGGCCGGCTGCTGCGCACGTACAAGGACGGCCAGGCCAAACTCAACGCCTACCTGGAAGATTACGCCTTGCTGGCCGAAGGTTTGCTGGCGCTTTATCAGGCCACGTTCGATCTGCGCTGGCTGCAGGAGGCGCAGAAGCTGGCTGATACGATGCTGGAGCACTTCTGGGATGCCGATAAGGGTGCGTTTTTCAGCACGAGCGATGACCATGAAACCTTGATTGCGCGGCCGAAGGACGTGGTAGATAACGCCATGCCATCGGCCAATGCCAGCGCGGCCGGCGTGTTGCTCTACCTGGGGCGCCTGTTGGGCAACGAGACGTATGAACGCCACGGGGTCGCCATTTTACAACTCCTGCGCGATGGGATGATGCGCGCGCCCGGCGCGTTCAGCCGGCTGCTGTGCGTGCTTGATTTTTACCTGGCGCCGCCGCGTGAAATCGCCGTCATCGGCGCGCTGCCCGCGGCCGACAGTCAGGCGCTGATCAACGAAATCTGGCGCCACTACCTGCCCAACACCGTGACCGCCGCGGCCCCCGCCGAGGATAAGGCGGCGCGCGCGCTCATCCCCCTGCTGGCCGGCCGCGAGGGGATCAACGGGCAGGCGACGGCGTATGTGTGCGAAAACTACACTTGCAAACTGCCGGTGACGACGGTGAGCGCGCTGCGCCAACAGCTGGGCCAGTGAGCGCCAACGGGTGACAGGCGAGAAGAACAGGAGGCGAGCGTTGCCTACAAAACGACAATCCCTGCGCGGCAAACTGAGCGAGGGAACCACGTTGCCCGCGCCGACCACCGCGGCCGTGGAGACTCCTTCCGTGGCGCCGGTCGTTCGGCCGGCGGCCGAGCACGACATCATTGACATAATCACGCTGCTGTCTCAGGCTGGCCGCCCCATGCCGGTGCTGGAGCAAATCACGGCCGTGGCCGCCATTTATCACGAGCTGATGGGGCAGGAAACGGCGCTGGCGTTGGTGGCGGAGGATAAGAACCAGGTGCTTGGCGTCCTCCTCGGCACGTTGCGCGCACGCGCCAATTGGCTGACGCCTGAGTTGTGGATCGCCGACGTGGCGGTGGCCGCTGGCGCGCACGCCGAGGTCGGCAGGAGCCTGCTGACCGAGGCCCTGGCTGTCGCCGGGCGTTGGGGCTGCTTCCGTGTCACTTACGAAGCCGCCAACGTCGCGGGCCTGACGCCCGATTTGCTCAACGCGCTCGGCTTTGCCGAAACTGGCCTGGCCTACAGCCTGTTCACAACGCCCGTTCCGCTCGTGGGCACGCGCGGCGTAGATAGCAGCGACAAGGCGCACGACGGCGTGCCCATCACCTATCGGGAATCGAGCGTGTAACGATGCCGCTTTAGCGCCCGGCCTGCACACGCCGCAGGCGCTCTGGCGCATCGGTAATGATGCTGGTAACGCCGAGGTCCAGTAGACGCTGCATCTCGGTTTCCTCGTTGACCGTCCAGACGTTGACATCATAGCCGTGAGACTGCGCCCAGGCCATGTAACCTGCATCCACCATGCTGTATTCGGGATGCAAGGCTTGCGGCTTGACCCAGGGGCGCAGCCAGGCCCGCCGTAGATAGAGCGGCAGATCGGCCGAATAGAGCAGGCCAAGCTCGATGCGCCGGTCGAGGCGGCGCAGACGCCGGAGGGCGAATGGATTGAACGACGAAACGATCACCTGGTCGTACAGGGCGCGTCGGGCAATCAAGCCCGCCACGGCAGCTTCCAAGCCATTGCTGCGCAGGCTGAGCGTCTTCATCTCGATGTTGACCAGCCCGCGCGCGCCTACCAGGTCGAACACCTCATCCAGGGTCGGTATCCGCTCGCCTGCGAAGGCAGGATCGAACCAGCTGCCAAAATCGAACTCGCGCAGGGCAGCCAGCGAGAAGTCGCGGATGAACCCATGGCCGTTGCTGGTTTCACCCACATCCAGGTTGTGACACACCACCAGCACGCCATCCTGGCTGAGCGACGTATCCAACTCGATGCCATCGGCGCCCAGGTCAAGGGCCAGGCCAAACGCCGCCAGGGTATTTTCAGGCGCCGCGCGGCGCGCGCCCCGGTGCGCAAAATTGAGCGTGCGTGCAAAGTCGTGTCGCATAGATTTCCTTCTTGGATCTCCTTCTTGAATCCCGTTCTGTAAATCTCATCCCAATGATCGCCCAGGCCGGCTGACACGAGACGGAATCCGAACGGTCAGTCATCCAGAAGATACCGCAAGCCGGGCATTTCGCCAAAATTGAGCCGCGCCCCGTGGGCAGGGCGATTATTATCAACGCGCCGCGTCAACTTGGGAGATCGTCACGCGTGCGTATAATGTCAGCACACCGCGCGCGGGTCATCACGCCGCGCGGGCGACCCATCCATTGGCACTTTTTGGAAGAGGACAGAGATTATGCTTAAATCGCACCGTTGTGGCGATCTTCGTTTGACCGATGCCGGCCAGACCGTCACCCTGGCCGGGTGGCTTCATCGCCGCCGCGATCATGGCGGCCTTATTTTTCTTGATCTACGCGACCGCAGCGGCCTGGTGCAGGTCACCATCAACGCTGACCGGGCGCCGGCCGCGCATGCCGTCGCAAGTCAGACGCGCGTCGAATTTGTGCTGCAAGTCAAAGGCACGGTGGCCGCACGGCCGCAGGACCTGCGCAATCCCACCATGGCGACCGGCGACCTGGAAGTGATCGCCGACGAGGTGGTCATTCTGAACACCGCCAAGACGCCTCCGTTTTACATCAACGAAGAGAGCGCCGTGGACGAAGTGGTGCGCCTCAAATACCGCTATCTGGACCTGCGCCGCGCCACCTTGCAGCGCAATATCATTCTCTATGACCGCATCGTGCGCACGATCCGCAACTTCTTGCACGAGCGCCAGTTCATGGAGATCGAAACGCCCATTCTGATCAAGTCAACGCCGGAGGGCGCGCGTGACTACGTCGTGCCCAGCCGCGTCCACCCCGGCGAGTTCTACGCCCTGCCGCAGTCACCGCAGCAGCTCAAGCAGCTGCTGATGGTGGCCGGCTTCGAGCGTTATTTTCAGATTGCCCGCTGCTTCCGTGACGAAGACCTGCGCGCCGACCGCCAGCCGGAGTTCACGCAGCTTGACCTGGAGATGTCGTTCGTGGATCGCGAGGATGTCATGGGCCTGATCGAGGCCATGCTGATTCATCTGGTCGGCAGCGTGGCCTTGCCCGGCGAAGCCAGCGTCACCGGCAAGCGCATCCAGCAGGTTCCTTTCCCGCGCCTCACCTACGCCGAGGCCCTGGCCCGCTTTGGCAACGACCGGCCCGACTTGCGCTTTGGCCTGGAACTGATCAACCTGAGCGATCTTTTCACCGAAAGCGCCTTCACCGTTTTCAAGAATGTTGTCGCCGCCGGCGGCGAGGTCAAAGCCATTTGCGCGCCAGGCTGTGCAGGCTATTCACGCAAACAGATAGACGAGCTGACCGAACAGGTCAAGCGTTACGGCGCGCAGGGGCTGGCCTGGCTGGCTTTGCCGGCGGAGGCCGCGCCTGACCTGAGCCATGCCCGCTCGTCTTTCGCCAAGTTCCTGACGCCGGCTGAATTCGAGAGCCTGCTGGCGCGCACGGGCGCCCGGCCAGGCGACCTGCTGCTCGTCGTCGCGGCCGCGCCGGCTGTGACCGCGCAGGCGCTCAGCAACCTGCGCCTGGAACTGGGCCGCCGCCTGGGGCTGATGGATGATAACGTCTTTGCCTTCTGCTGGGTGACCGAATTTCCGTTGCTGGAGTTCAACAGCGAGGAGCAGCGTTGGACCGCCGTGCATCACCCGTTTACCTCCGCGCTCGATGACGATTGGGAACGGCTCGAGTCCGATCCAGGCAGCGTGCGCGCCAAGGCTTATGATGTGATCTTGAATGGCTGGGAAGTGGGCGGCGGCAGCATCCGTATTCACCGCCGCGATCTGCAAAACCGTCTGTTTACGCGACTGGGGATTGACGAGGCGACGCAGCAGCTGCAGTTCAGCCAGCTGTTGGACGCCTTCGAGTTTGGCGCGCCGCCCCACGGCGGCATTGCCCTGGGGATGGCGCGGCTGGTCGCGCTCTTTGCCGGCGCTGGTAACATCCGTGAAGTGATTGCCTTCCCCAAGACGGCCACGGCCAGCGATTTGCTTTTTGGCGCGCCATCGGCCATTGCCGCCAATCAGCTGCGCGAGCTGAACCTGCGTATTGTCAGCGAGTAGACGCAGATCAACCAAAATCAGGCCACGGCTGGCAGCGATGAGCGCCGAATCTCCGTTTTCATCCGTGGCCTGAAAGCGAACGGCCTTACGTCAGGCTTAGTTCGTAATCCACAATGTGATCGGGACGCCAGGCGCGGCGGGCTACGGCCCTCACAATGTCTGCCCGGCTGACCAGCCCCACCAGCGTATCCCCGCGCATGACCGGGACGCGTTTGATGTGATGACCGGCCAGGATCATGGCGACCTCTTCCAGCGGCGCTTCTTCGCGCACCGTGATCGGATTAGGCGTCATGACCTCGGCCACGCAGGCGCCGGTTTTAATGATCACATCGGCATGGGTGGCAACGCCCACCAGGCGACCGTTGCTATCGAGCACCGGCACCCCGCTGATGTGCTGCCGGGTTAACAACTCGGCCAGCTCGAACACCGTGGCCTCGGGGCCAATCGTAATGACCTGCCTGGTCATGATATCGCGTGCTTGCATGAGCTACTCCTTGCACAGGAAATTCATTGTAGAGAGGCCGCGCGCAGCGAGCCGCGGCTACGGCTCCAGTTCAGCCAAATACTCAGAGACGCTCAGCGCGGCCTTGGCTCCTTCGCCCACGGCAACCAGAATCTGCTCAGCGTACACATCGGTGACATCTCCGGCCGCGAAGATGCCGGGCCGGCTGGTGCGATTACGGTTGTCTACGATGATGCGTCCCTGGGCGTCATGCTGCACAAGATTCGCCACCACGCCTGAGTTTGCCTGCAGGCCGGTTTCAACAAAGATACAGTCCACTTTGATGGTTTGCACACCGTGGGCGCCCCGCACCACCAGTTCCTCGGCGTATTCCGTCCCTTGAATGTTCGTAACCTGGTAGCCGGTGAGCCAGGTCAGGTGCGACGCCGTCGCCAGCCGCCGTCCCCAGGGCGAGGTGCGGCAGGCAGGATCGGGGGCCACCAGGTAGACGCGCGCGGCGGCGCGCAGCAGCTCGGCCGTGCTGCGCAGGGCCAGCGGCCCATCCCCAATCACCGCTACCGTTTTGTCCAACATGGCCGCGGCGTAGGTAATGGCCGAGTAGGAGATGCCGCGCAGATAAAATGTTTCTTCTCCGGGCACATTGAGACGGGTGGGATAAGCGCCAGTTGCGATGAGCAGCGCGCGCGCCTCGAATAGTTCAGCGGCCGTGCGCACGCGATAATGATCGTCAACGGCTTCGATCTGCAGCGCACGATCGAGCACGCGGGGCAGGTGCCGCAAGTGCGCCTCCGCCTTGAGCGTGCGCACCACATCTTCACCGGCCAGGCTGTGATGGTTTTCCAGCCACGGCACATCCAAACGCCAGCCGACGCGTCCGCCTATCTGATCGCCAATGACCAATAAATTGAGATGCTGACGCAGGGCATAGACAGCGGCAGCCAACCCGGCCGGCCCACCGCCGATAATAATCAAATCATACACCGCGAACCTCCACCATTGAACAGGAGTGCAACGCTAAGAACATATTCGCCAAAACGGTTCGCCAAGCGCTTGTCCTGATGCAGGTGAGTGGCAGGGCGCCGTTCCTTATGCAGGTAAAAAACCAGAGGATAACTCACAGTCTAGTGAGCAAGAAGGCGATCAACCATGACGTGCATCAGGTTGAGAGGGTATTTGCTTCCTGAACGAACCGTTACTCAGTTTGCCGCTTTGTCGGGCCTGGTGCTAAGATAGGGCCTGCTTACGCCATTCGCCTGGAGGATCGTTATGAACTTGCGTTCACGCAGTCTGCTTTTCACGATTGCTCTGATCGTGGCCCTGATCATCATCTGGCAAAAGGTGCACATTGTCTTCATCGTGCCCTTATCGCCCCTGGGCTTCGCGGCCATGATTCTGCTCATCGCGCTTATCATTTTTCTGCTCCTGGACCACCTTATCAATCGCAGTCGTTAGCCGCGCGCGGGCGAAAGCCAACCCAGCCAGCAGGCGCCAGCCAGCGCCCGATGGCGTATCAAGGATGAAAAGACAATGGCTGACCTTTATTTGACCGAAGAAGAACAGGCCATGCTGCATGGCGCGCAGGGGCCGGGCGTCCAGCGCGCGATGGATATTGTGGCGACGCTGGGCCGCATCTATGGCGCGCCCGACCTGGCGCCCATCACGCACGCGCAAATTGCCGGCGTCAGCTACAAAAACATCGGCGATGCCGGCGTCGCATTTCTGAGCCAGTGGGCAAACGAAGGCGGCCGCGTGCGCGTGCCCACGATGCTCAACCCCATGGGCATGGAGGAAGCGCGCTGGCAGGAAATGGGCATCAACGAGGCGTTTGCCAAGCCGCAGCTGAAGGCCATCAGCGCGTTCAGCAAGCTCGGCGTTCAGCAAACGCTCAGCTGCGTTCCTTACCTGCTGCCCGAATCGGGCCTGCGCCTGGGCGATCATGTCGCCTGGGCCGAATCGAGCGCCGTCGCCTTTGGGAATTCGATCCTGGGGCTGCGCACGAACCGCGAAGGCGGGCCGAGCGCGCTGGCCGCGGCCATCGTTGGACGCACCGCGCGCTACGGCTACCACCTCGACGAGGGACGCCGCGCAAACTGGGTCATCGAGATCGCCTGTCCGCTGCGTTCGATCGCCGATTTTGGCGCGCTGGGCTATCTGATCGGCAAGCAGGTGGGCAACGGCTGCCTCTGGTTCAGCGACCTGGGCGCCTGGCTGCCGCCGCTGCCGGCCGATGTCACCAGCGGCGGCGCGGCCGGCGATCGGCTCAAAACGTTGGGCGCGGCCCTGGCCGGCTATGGCGCGGTGGCTCTCTATCACATTGCGCACTACACGCCCGAAGCCGCGACCCTGGGCGAAACCTTGATCCAGCCCCAGGCGCGCCGCCTGCGCATTGACAGCCTGGCGCCGGCCTACGCGGTGATGGACGCCAACCCGGAAGTGTCCGCCATTGACCTGGTGACGATCGGCTGTCCTCACGCCAGCCTGAGCGAAATTCAGGCCGTGGCCGAGGCCCTGCGCGGCAAGAGCCTGGCCACCAGGCTGTGGGTGACCACCGGCCGCCTGATTCGTCAGCGGGCCGAGGCGGCCGGCTGGGTGCATGACATCGAGGCCGCGGGCGGTCTAGTGGTCGCCGATACCTGCGCCGTCGTCGCGCCCATCAAGCAGCTGGGCATCAAAAGCATGGCCACCAACGCGGGCAAGATGGCCTGCTATGCCCCGGCGCACAGCGGCGTCACCATGCGCTTCGGTGAGCTGGAGCAGTGCATCGAGGCCGCGCTCAGTGGAGAATGGCCGGAAGCGGCATGACCTGATAACTGGCGCACAACGATTACTTCGGGTAAAATGACTTTGGGTAAAATCGAGCAAAGCAACGTTGCGCTATGACGCACTGCGTTGTAAAATAACTCATCAGAGACATGGGGTCGGCGCGTACTCACAACGCGAGAGGATCACGGCCATCTGATCTCTGATCTCTGATCTCTGATCTCTGATCTCTGATTTCTGATCTCTGATTTCTGATCTCTGACTTTTCACGGGGAGGTGACGGACATGTACGACAAAGTCAGCCTGGCGAAAATCCAGGAGGCTGTGGAGCAGTGGGAAGAGACCACGCTGCAACAAACGCGGGCGCGTTCACCCGAACGTCAGCGTGAGTTCATCACCACGTCGAGTGTCCCCATCAACCATCTTTACACACCGCTGGACGTGGCCGGGATGGACTATGGCAAAGATTTGGGCCTGCCAGGCGAGCATCCCTTCACGCGCGGCGTTTATCCAACCATGCACCGCGGCCGCCTGTGGACCATGCGCATGTTCTCCGGCTTTGGCACGGCCGAGGAAACCAACGCGCGCTATAAATACTTGCTGAGCCAGGGCAACATGGGCCTTTCGGTCGCCTTCGACATGCCGACGCTCTACGGCTATGACAGCGATGCGCCCGAAGCGCTGGGCGAATTTGGCAAGTGCGGCGTCGCGGTCAGCTCGCTGGCCGATATGGAAATCCTCTTCGCTGGCATTCCCCTGGGCGACGTCAGCACCTCCATGACGATCAACAGCCCGGCCGCCATCATCTGGGCGATGTATATCGTGGCCGCGGAGAAGCAAGGCTTCCGGCGCGAGCAGTTACGCGGGACGTTGCAAAACGACATTCTCAAAGAGTTCATCGCCCAGAAAGAATTCCTCTTCCCGCCCGGTCATTCCATGCGCCTGGTCGTGGACACGATCGAGTTTGGCGCCCAGCACATGCCGCTGTGGAATACCATCAGCATTTCGGGCTATCACATCCGCGAAGCGGGCAGCACGGCGGTGCAAGAGCTGGCCTTCACCCTGGCCGATGGCCTGGCTTATGTGGATGCCTGCCTTGCGCGGGGGATGAAGGTGGACGATTTTGCCCCGCGCCTTTCCTTCTTCTTCAATGCGCACAATGACTTCTTCGAGGAAATCGCCAAATATCGCGCCGGCCGCCGCATCTGGGCGCGCATCCTGCGGGAAAAATATGGCGCCCAAGACCCACGCTCCTGGATGCTGCGTTTCCATACGCAGACGGCCGGCGTCAGCCTGACCGCGCAGCAGCCGGAAAACAACATCGTGCGCGTCGCGATTCAGGCCCTGGCGGCCGTCATCGGCGGCACCCAATCCCTGCATACCAACTCGATGGATGAGGCGCTGGCCCTGCCCAGCGCCAAGGCCGTGACCATTGCCCTGCGCACGCAGCAAATCATCGCGCACGAAAGCGGCGTTACCAACACGATTGATCCGTTGGCAGGCTCGTTTTTCGTCGAAGCCCTGACCAACCAGACCGAAGCAGAGACGCTGCATTACCTCAAGCGCATCGAAGCCCTGGGCGGGGTCATCCCTGCGCTCGAAGTCGGCTTCATGCAGCGTGAGATTGCCGAGGCCGCCTACCGCTATCAGCAGGAAATTGACATGCGCCAGCGCACGGTGGTTGGCGTCAACGAGTTCGACAGCAAAGAAGCAACGGCCATTCCGATCCTGGAGATGGATCCGCAAGGTTATGCGCGCCAGCTACAGCGCCTGCACGATGTGCGCAGCGGACGTGACAACCACGTCACACAGCGTGCGCTGCAGCGCCTGGCCGATGCCGCACGCGCGCCCGCCGTCAACCTGATGGAGCCAATCATCGAAGCAACCAAGTCCTATGCCACCCTGGGCGAGATGTGCGATGTCTTGCGCGAGGTGTTCGGGATTTATCACGAGCCAGTGTTCTTCTAATCTCGTTCGCAGCAAAATATCAGAAGGGAAAATGAAGGTTATGAGTGAAAAGGTTATGAGTGAAAAGAAGATTCGTATACTCGTTGCCAAGCCAGGCCTGGACGGGCACGACCGTGGGGCCAAAGTGGTCGCCAGGGCCTTGCGCGATGCCGGGTTCGAGGTAATCTATACCGGCATTCGGCAGACCCCGCAGATGATTGTAGAGGCCGCCCTGCAAGAGGACGTTGACGTGATTGGCCTGTCCATTCTTTCCGGCGCGCACATGGCCCTGGCCCCGAAAATTATGCAAGAAATCGGCCAGAGCGGGATGGACGATGTCGTCGTCCTGATGGGCGGAATCATCCCGGACGAAGACGTGGAGGCCCTCAAAACCCTGGGGATCAAGGGCGTCTTTGGGCCGGGCACTTCGACCCAGGACATCGTTGATTTCATCCGCGCCCAGGTAGGGGCGGCCGTCCCGGCGTGACCATGAACCAATTACCGGCTGAACTGGTCGCGCAGATGCGCCAGGGCCAACGCCGCGCCCTGGCGCGCACCATCACCTTGATCGAAAACGGCGGCGCGCCCGCGCACGACCTGCTGACGCGCCTCTACCCGTTTACCGGCCGCGCCGCGGTGATCGGCTTCACCGGCTCGCCCGGCACCGGCAAGAGCACCCTGGTCAACGCGGTTGCCAAGATCTACCGCCAACAGGGCCTGACCGTGGGCATTGTGGCGGTGGATCCCACCAGCCCCTTCACCGGCGGCGCGCTGCTGGGCGACCGGGTGCGTATGCGTGACTTGACCGGCGACCCTGGCATCTTCATCCGCTCCATGGCCACGCGTGGCAGCCTGGGCGGGCTGGCGCGTACGACGGCCGATGTCATCATGGCCCTGGACGCGGCCGGCTTCGATCGCATCCTGGTGGAAACGGTTGGCGTTGGGCAGGCCGAGGTCGAAATTGCCAGCACCGCGCATACGACCATCGTGGTGGAAGCGCCGGGCCTGGGCGACGAGGTGCAAGCCATCAAGGCTGGCGTGCTCGAAATTGCCGATGTGTTCGCCGTCAACAAGGCTGACCGCGAGGGCGCGGATCGCACCGTCATGGCCTTGCGCATGATGTTGGGCATCGCCCCCGAAGAGGTGCGTGGACTTTCGCATCACGGCCAGCTGATGACCATCGAAACGCCGAGTATGCACCGCGAGACGGCCTGGGAACCTCCTATCATCAAAACGGTGGCGCTGCAAGACAGCGGCGTCCCTGAATTAGTGACCACGATTGAACAGCATCGCGCGTTCCTGCTGCAAAGCGGTTTGTGGCGCGCGCGCGAGCGCGTGCGCGCGGCGAACGAGTTGGAGAGCATCGTGCGCCTGCGTATGCTGGAAAAACTGGCCGGGCTGATTCCATCAACGTCACTGCAAACCATCGTTGATCAGATCGTTAGCCGAACGCTCGACCCCTATACAGCGGCTGATCAGCTGCTGTCTGCCCTCGCCTGAGGCGGCAGACAAAGGAGCTACATTCTGCGATGTCACACCTGGCGTTGACACAACGAGGGATGATGCTATGGCTGGACTGAGCATGTACGGCAAGATGGCTGTATTTTCAGGGACGGCTGGCCACCCGCTGGCCGACGCCATTTGCCAATATCTGCGCTTGAAAGACGACCCTGATTTCAAGCTCGGGGAGATCGAGATCTCCAGGTTCCCGAATGGCAACACCTTCTGCCGGCTCGGTGAGAGCGTGCGGGGGAAGGATGTCTTTCTCATTCAATCCACTTCGGCGCCTACCAATGACAATGTGATGGAACTGCTGATCTGCCTCGACACGCTCCATCGTGATTCGGCCGGCCGCATTACCGCCGTGCTGCCCTACTATGGCTACGGGCGCACCGACAAAAAAGATCAGCCGCGCGTGCCTATCACCGCCCGCCTGGTGGCGGACCTCATTACCGTGGCGGGCGCGGATCGCTTCGTCACCGTAGACCTGCACGCCGGCCAAATCCAGGGCTTCTTCACCATTCCCACGGACGAGCTGACCGCGCTCTACCCGCTGGTGGATCATTTCGCGCAGCTGCAGATTCCAAACGTCGTCGTGGTTTCGCCCGACGTGGGCGGCGTGCGCCGCGCACGTAATTTTGCCGAACGGCTCTCCGAAAAGCTGCGCTTTGCCGCCACCGGCAGCCTGACCGCCGCCGATCCGGAGGCCCAGGCCCGCTTTGCTGTGCCGCTCGCCGTCATCGAAAAACGACGTTCGTTCGATGGCAGACAGACAGAGATGTTCGATCTGATTGGGGATGTGAGCAACAAGAACGTCATTGTCGTTGATGATGAGATTGACACGGCGGGAACATTGGCAAAAGCCGGCCGTTTTGTCAAGTCAAAGGGCGCCAGCGAAGTCTACGCCTGCGCCACCCATGCTGTTTTGTCAGAGCCAGCCGCTGCCAACCTGCGCGATTCGGTTTTCAAGCAGATTGTGGTCGCCGACACGGTGACCATTCCGCGCACCAAGTGCAGCGTGATCGGCCCCAAACTGCGCGTCATCTCCGTCGCCGAGATGTTGAGCGACGTGATTCTGCGCACCCACCGGGGAGAGTCGGTTGGCGCCCTGTTCGACAAATGGGACGCTCTCGATCACAATGCGCCTGACGGAGATGCGCCAGGCGACCGCTGAGCCAGATGGCAGGCGTCGTTGTGCGCCATTCGTGAACAATCAACAGCGCAATGGGTATGATGACTCCTATCCACTGCGCTGTTTTATGCTATAATTCCCCGGCAAATTCTTTGGCGACTGAGGATAAAACGCTGAGATGTTCAAGAAACTACTAAATATGGTGGTAGGCGACCCCAATGAGCGTGAGGTAAGGCGCCTGCAGCCATTGATTGATGAAATCAACGCGCTCGAAGACGAGATGCGCGCGATGACGGATGACGAGCTAAGCGCCCAAACCGAGGGCTTTCGTCAACAAATCGTGACGGAGACAGAAACCTTGCGCGAGGCGGCGCAAGAGGCGCGTGAAATCTATTTGCAAGAGACCGACCCCAGCGAGCAGCAAAGCCGCCGCGCCGAATGGGAGCAGGCGGTCAAAGAGTTGAAGGCCGGCGAGCAAGCCGTGCTGGACGCCATTCTGCCGCGCGCGTTTGCGGCCGTGCGCGAGGCCGCCCGGCGCACCATCGGCCTGCGCCATTACGATGTGCAGATGATTGGCGGCATGGTCTTGCACCAGGGCAAAATTGCGGAAATGCGCACGGGCGAAGGCAAGACGCTGGTTGCCACCCTGCCTCTTTACCTGAACGCACTGGCCGGCCACGGCGCGCACCTGGTGACGCCCAACGATTACCTTTCCAAAATCGGCGCTCAATGGATGGGGCCTGTTTATCATCGGCTCGGCGTCAGTGTGGGCGTCATTCAGTCGGCCGCGGCCAACCCCGACCTCGGCTCTTTTGTCTTCGACCCAGCCTTCCAGTCGGCCGACGACCGCTACCAGTCTTTACGACCGGTTACGCGGCGCGCCGCCTACGAGGCAGACATCACCTACGGCACCAACAACGAGTTTGGTTTCGACTACCTGCGCGATAACATGATCTTCTCCGTCGAAGAGGCCGTGCAGCGCGAGCTGCACTTCGCCATCGTAGACGAGGTGGATAATATCCTGATTGATGAAGCGCGCACGCCCCTTATCATCTCCGGTCAGGCGCAGGAGTCGTCCGATCTCTACCGCACCTTTGCCAACCTGGTCAAACGCCTGCGCGCCGAAGAGGATTACAAAGTCGAAGAGAAGGAACGCGTCGTCACCCTGACCGAAGAAGGCGTTTCCAAGATCGAGAGCTGGCTTGGCATTGATAATCTGTACTCGCCTGAGCATTTCGACAAGACGCCTTATCTGGACAACGCCCTGCGCGCGCATGTCCTTTACAGCCTGGACCGCGACTACATCGTCAAAGACGGCGAAGTCATCATTGTGGACGAATTTACCGGGCGTTTGATGTATGGACGGCGGTTCTCCGAAGGGTTGCATCAAGCCATCGAAGCCAAAGAAGGGGTGCGCGTCCAGCGCGAAAGCCTGACGCTGGCGACGATCACGTTCCAGAATTTCTTCCGCATGTACCACAAGCTGGCCGGTATGACCGGCACGGCCGCGACCGAAGCGGAAGAGTTTGGCAAGATCTACAACCTCGATGTGACGATGATCCCCACCAACATCGAATATCGCGCCAAGCAGGGCGAGCTGACCATGCGCAGTGAAAAGGTGAGCGGCGCCGACCTGGTGATCTACGAAGACACGGCCGCGAGCAGCCGTTACTTCAAGCGCCTTGACCTGCCGGACCTGGTGTACAAGAACCAGGAGGCCAAGTTCAAAGCGGTGGTGGAAGATGTGGCCGATAGCTATCACGAGGGACGCCCCGTCCTCGTGGGAACCGTGGCTATCGAAACCTCGGAAATGCTCTCCGGCATGCTCAAGCGGCGCGGCGTGCCGCACAACGTCTTGAACGCAAAACAGCACGAACGTGAGGCCACGATCATTGCGCAGGCCGGCCGGCCCGGCGCGGTCACCATTGCCACCAACATGGCCGGCCGTGGCGTGGACATTCTGCTCGGCGGCAACGCCGAAGGCCTGGCCCGCGAGCATCTGCGCAAGCAGGGCCATGACCTGACCAGCCTGGAGCCGGGCCTTTGGGAACAGGCCGTGGCCGAAGCCGAGGCGCAGGTTAAAAACGACCGGCAGAAAGTATGGGACCTGGGCGGCCTGCATGTGGTGGGCACGGAACGACACGAAGCGCGGCGCATTGACAACCAGCTGCGCGGCCGCGCCGGCCGCCAGGGCGACCCTGGCTCGTCACGCTTCTACCTCTCGCTGAGCGATGACCTGATGCGCCGTTTTGGCGGCGAAAACGTCGCCGGCCTGATGAATCGGCTGGGCGTCGAAGACGATATGCCCATCGAGCACAACCTGGTGAGTAAGTCCATCGGCAACGCGCAGGTGCGTGTGGAAGGTTACAACTTCGACATTCGCAAGCATGTGCTCGAATACGATGATGTGGTGAACAAACAGCGTGAGATCATCTACGATCAGCGTCGGCAAATCCTGACTAAATCAACGATGCAGCCCACGATCCTGGGCATGGTGGAAAATGAGCTGGCGCAGGTCGTCAAGTCATTCACCAGCGCGCAGGATCCGAGGGAGTGGGACTTCGCCGCGCTGCACCAGGCCGTGGCTGGCATCATCCCGCTGCCGCGCCAGGAAACCGTGGCCGCCTGGGAACACCTGGACCAAGAAGAGCTGATTGACCATCTGAGCGAGCTGGCGGCGCAGGCCTATGACGCCAAAGAGGTCGAACTTGGCCCCGACTTGATGCGTTTTGCTGAACGCCAGGTCATGCTCAGGGTGGTAGATCATCGCTGGCAGCGTCACCTGACCGACCTGGATCAGCTGCGTGAAGGCATTGGCCTGCGCGCCTTTGCCCAGGTCGAGCCGCTGATGGCGTACAAAAAGGAAGCCTTCGAGATGTACCAGGGCTTGATGGCAGACATTCAGCACGACATCGTGCGCGACATCTTCCATGTGCAGCAGGCGCCGGCTGAGCCAGCGCGGCCGGTGCAGCAGCTGCAGACCAATCGGGATGAGGGCCAGGCCCGCCCCATGCGCCGCAGCGGCGGCGCCATTGGCCGCAACGACCTGTGCTGGTGCGGCAGCGGCAAAAAGTACAAGCACTGCCACATGCAGAGCGATCAACAGAGCGGCGCTGCGCCGGCC
>DAISHS010000053.1:0-16779 GCA_036822415.1 Chloroflexota bacterium | reverse complement strand
CGCACGGAGGAGAAGGAAGCCGCGTCCTTGTCATTGGCGCCCAGCACCACCGACCAGGCGCCTTCGTGCTTGGGATCGGTCAGGCGGCGCGGCGCGAGAGCCTCGTGGAAGAAGTACCAGGCAGGATCGCCCAGCTGCAACTCGTCCTCGAAGCCGGGATTTTCCAGCCAGTTGGTGCACCCCGGCGGCAGCGGGGTATTAGTTGGCGGCGGGGTGGACGTAGGCGGCGGCGGAGTGGCCGTTGGAATCGGCGTCGCCGTGGGGATGGGCGTGGGCGGGCCAGGCGGTGTGGCGGTGGGGGTGGCCGTTATCACCACCGGCCCCGGCGTCGGCGTGTTGGTCACCACGATGGGCGTCCAGGTTGGGGTTGCGGTGGGCGGGCCGGTGGGCGTGGGCGTATTCGTCACCACGATCGGCGTCCAGGTCGGTGTGGCTGTCACCACAAGCGGCGTGGGCGTGGCCGTAATCACATTGGGCGTGAATGTACTGGTGGGCGTTATCAGCGGCGCCAGTCCGAAGTTGACGGTTTGACCGCCCGCGTTGACAGTGATGGCGACGCTGGCCGGCGAGGTGGGCGTATAGCCAGGCGGCGGCGTGATGCTGACGACGTAATTACCGGCCGGCTGCGCGCCAAAGGTGTAGAGGCCGCCGGCGTCCGTCAGCACCGAACTGCCAGGGGCCAGGCTGACCGGAAGGCTGGGGTAGCCAAGCTCTCCCACGTCATAGAGGCCATTCAAGTTGTTGTCAATGTAGACGCGGCCATCCACCACGCCGCCAGGGCCAGGGGTTGGGGTATCGGCCAGACAAACGACCAGCGAAACATTGTCAAGATACATGCCGGCATAACTACCAACGCCGTCATTGCGGACATTGGCGAATAAACGGAGATTCTGGCCCTTGTAGGCCAATACATCGCGCGTCAGGTTGATCCAGGCGCGGTCATTACGCTGATCGCGCCAGAGCACAACCACCGTGCTGCCCGTGCCAGCATCTTGCAACATGACTTCCTGGTAATCGTTTTCGCCGCTGGAGGCAAGAAAGGGCCATACCGACCAGCTGAGCGTGGCGCTCGTCGCGTTGGCTGGAATGGTAATCTGCTGCTGGATGCCGGAGAAGCCGAAGGTGTTAGGGGTGCTGATGATGCCCAGGCGCATACTGTGGGTGGGGCTGACCGCTTGGGCTGTGTCGTAGTCAGCGAGCGGCGGGCCGCCGGTAATCTGCCAGCTGCCGGTGCTCTCCATGTTGCCGTTGGCGATCAGATCAAAGCAGCTGGCCGCCGCGGCCGGCGCTGGCGGCCCCATGAGAGCGGGAACAAACAGCAAGCCGATCAGCGTGAAAAGAAAAAACAACCTGCCTTGTGTTATGTGCATTTTGCTCTCTCAATCACTAAACGTACCCTTATTTCCCCGAGCGACATGAGCGCAGTATACCACAAGTTTTGTTTGTACACAATGCCGTCAATCGGCTATTCGTTGCTACCCTTTTTACACGCTTTATGGCATAATGCACAGGTCAGATGAGACAAGCAACAAAGGACCGTGGCATGCCTGAAAAGAATCTAAGCGCCAGCGCAGAGGCGATCGTCATTCTTGATTTTGGCTCGCAATACAGCCAGCTGATTGCGCGCCGGGTGCGCGAAGCTCACGTCTATTGCGAGCTGCTGCCCTGGGATACCCCCCAGGCTGAGATCGAGCGCCTGCGCCCGCGCGGCTTCATCCTCTCCGGCGGCCCAGCCAGCGTGTACGAGGCCGGCGCGCCGCGCTTGCCTGCTTACGTCCTGGCCAGCGGACGCCCCGTCCTGGGCATTTGCTATGGGATGCAGCTGCTGACACAGGCCCTGGGCGGGCAGGTGGCCGCGGCGCAGCAGCGCGAATATGGCCCGGCTGAGATCCGCAGCAGTGAGATCAGCAGCCCTCTGTTAGCCAACCTGCCGTTGCGGCATACGGTGTGGATGTCGCACGGAGACCGCATCGAAGCGATGCCGCCGGACTTTGCGGCGATCGCCTTCAGCGATAACTCGCCTTTTGCGGCTATGGGCCATATCGCCCGCGGCATCTATGGCCTGCAATTCCACCCCGAAGTGTCGCACACGCGCAACGGCCCGGCCATTCTGCGCAATTTCCTGGTTGATGTGTGCGGTTGTCACGGAACCTGGACGCCGCTCAATTTCATCGAAGAGAGCCTGGCGGCCATCCGGGCGCAAGTCGGCAACGGCCATGTGCTGTGCGGGCTGAGCGGCGGCGTTGATTCGGCCGTTGCCGCCGCGCTGCTGCATCAGGCCATTGGCGATCAGCTGACCTGCGTCTTCGTTGATCACGGCCTGCTGCGGCGCGGCGAAGCCGAGCAGGTGATGGAGACCTTCCAGCGCGAAATGCAAGTGCGCTTGATCGCGGTCAACGCCAGCGCAGAGTTCCTGGCAGACCTCGATGGCGTCAGCGACCCGGAACAAAAACGCCGCTTGATCGGCAATCGTTTCGTGCGCGTGTTCGAACAGGAGGCGACGCGCCTGGCCGCCACATGGGGGGACGCCCGCAAAGCACGTTTCCTGGCCCAGGGCACCCTCTATCCTGATCGGATCGAAAGCGCCGGCGCAGGGCGCAGCGCCGCCACCATCAAGACCCACCACAACGTGGGGGGCTTGCCGGCCGACATGCAGTTCAGCCTGATCGAGCCGCTGCGCTGGCTGTTCAAAGACGAAGTGCGAGCCGTGGGCATTGCGCTGGGACTGCCGGAAGAAATCGTCTGGCGTCACCCATTCCCCGGCCCCGGTTTGGCCATCCGCGTGCTGGGGCCTGTCACCTGGGAACGCCTGGAGATTTTGCGCCATGCCGACGCCGTCTTCCTGGAAGAACTGCGCGCCGCCGGCCTCTATCGTCCGACCGCCCAGGCCTTTGCGGTCCTGCTGCCGGTGCGTTCGGTGGGGGTGATGGGCGACGGGCGCACGTATGAGAATGTCGTGGCGCTGCGCGCCGTCAACAGCGAAGACTATATGACCGCCGACTGGTCGCGACTGCCCTATGATCTGCTGGCGCAGATCAGCAGCCGCATCGTCAACGAGGTGCGCGGCGTCAACCGGGTTGTCTATGACATCACCTCCAAACCGCCAGGCACGATCGAGTGGGAATAAGCCAGCATGAGCCTGTTTGACCGGCCAGGAAAGCCGTGACGAGAAAAAAGAATGAGACGCGGGTTTAGCAGTATGAAGAAACAACTCAGGCGCATCGTGCTTTTGCTCCTGGTGATCGTGGGGGCGGCATTGATCTTGCCGCAGGCCTATTGGTATGCCGAAGCGCAAGGGCCGGTGGCGTCGGGCGTACGGCTGGCCGGGCTGGACCTCGGCGCCAGCGACGCCGCCACCATCGACGCGTCGTTGCAATATGCCTTCACCCAGCCGGTGGCGGTCTATTATGACCAAAAGCGCCTCATCTTGCAGCCGCGTGAGCTTGGCCTGCGCGTCAAAACGGCGGACATGCTGGCCGCGGCGGCCGAACAAACGCAAGGGCTGGGCCGCTGGCGCGGGTTCGTCTATCATCTCTTGGGGCGCGTCACGCCGCCGATTACGGTGACGCTGCAGTATGAGATGGACAGCGGCGCGCTGGCAGCCTGGCTGGCTGACGTGGCGGCCCGTTATGACCGCCCGCCGGAGCCGGCGCATGCCCTGCCTCTGGTCAACGGCAAGATTCCAACCGACGTCTTGCCCTTTGTTCCCGGCAAACCAGGCCTGAAGTTAGCGATGCAGGAGTCGGTACCCGGTATTATCGCCGCGTTAAGCTCTGTCTCAGCGCGCGAAGCGCACCTGGTGCTGGTCGAAACGCCCGCGCTGCCGCCTGACATCAGCGCGCTGCAGGAGCTGCTCAGCGCGCGCGCCGCGCAATGGCCCGGCATCGCCACCATCTTTGTGCGTGACATCGGCCGCGGCCAGGAAGTCAATGTGGATTCGCAGGTCGCCTTCGCGGGCATGAGTACGATGAAGATCGCCATTCTGATCGAGGTCTTTCGTCACCTTGACCGGCCGCCCAACATCGAGGAGACCAAGCTGCTGACCCAGACGCTGGGGCTGAGCGGCAACTTCAGCGCCAACCTGCTCTTGCGCGTGGTCGGCGATGGCAGCGCGCAGCGCGGCGCCGAGGTCCTGACCGCATCCATGCGCAAGCTGGGCCTCGTCAACACCTTCATGGCAACCCCCTACGATGTAGAGGCGCAGAGTTTTCGCATCACCACGCCGGCCAACAGCCGCACCGATCTCACCACCAACCCCGATATCCACATGCAGACCACGGCCAAGGAAATGGGCCTGCTGGCCGAAATGATCGTGCAGTGCGCGGCCGGCGGAGGCAATTTGCTGGCCGCTTACTACCCGGACATTACCCAAGAAGAATGTCAGAAGATGATCGAGACCATCAAGCTCAACAAGCTGGAGGCGCTCATCCCAGGCGGATTGCCCGCCGGCACGCCGGTGGCGCACAAGCACGGCTACATCAACGACAGTCACGCCGATGTGGCGATCGTGTGGGGCCCTAGCGGGCCTTACATCCTCAGTATTTATATCTACATGCCGCACTGGGTGCTGTGGGAACTGAGCAATGGCTTCATGGGAGAGGTAAGCCGCGCTACCTGGACTTACTTCACCTGGGTCGCCGGTCAGCAGCCGTAAACGAGGGAAAAAACCAGCATGGAATTCATCAGGATCATCGCCGCGAGTGGGGCTGTTCTCTGCGGACTGATGACGCTGCTATGGCTGTTGAGCCTTGTCCTGCGCGATGCCAGCATCGTGGACAGTTTTTGGGGCGCGGGCTTCGTCATCACGTGTTGGGTCTACTTCCTGCTGACGCCCGCTGGCGCAACGCCGCGCAAATGGCTGCTGGCGGTGTTGGTGACTGTGTGGGGACTGCGTCTGTCCCTGCACATCCTGCTGCGCAACTGGGGCCGCGGCGAAGATTTCCGCTACCGCGCCTGGCGCGAGGCCGCGGGCCGCGTGTGGTGGTGGCGGAGTCTATTCAAAGTATTCTGGCTGCAAGGCGCCCTGCTGTGGCTGATCTCCACGCCGCTGCTGGCCGCACAGATCAGCGCCGCGCCCGCGCGCCTGATCTGGCTGGACTGGCTGGCATTGCCGATCTGGGCAATCGGCTTTCTCTTCGAAGCTGGCGGCGACTGGCAGCTGCAGCGCTTCAAGGCTACGGCTGGCAACCGCGGCAAATTGCTCACAAGCGGCCTCTGGCAGTATACTCGGCATCCGAACTACTTTGGCGATGCACTGCAATGGTGGGGGTTCTATCTGATGGCGCTGGCAGCCGGCGGCTGGGTCACCATCGTCAGCCCGCTGTTGATGACCTTCCTGTTGGTGCGCGTCTCTGGCGTCGCCATGCTGGAGCGCAGCTTGCACGAGACCAAGCCCGATTACCGTGAATATATGGCGCGCACCAGCGCCTTCATCCCCTGGTTTCCGCGCCAGCCGCGCGAGAGGGGTTAGCGCCAGCAATCGAATCGAGTCAAGAGAGGAAAAGAGGGATGAACAAGGATACCCTGCGTCAATTGATCAACCTGATCGCCGTCATCGTCGCCATCACCGTCAACGGCCTGGCCAACGCGTTGCCGCTCAACGGCAGACTGACCGGCCAAATTTCTGACAGCTTTGCAGTCTACTTCGTGCCAGCTGGCTACGTCTTTGCCATCTGGAGCATCATCTACATCGGCTTGCTCGCCTTTGGCATCTACCAGGCCCTGCCCAGCCAGCGGACAAACCCCCGCCTGCGCAGCCTGGGCTATTGGTTCGCGCTGAGCTGCCTGGCCAACAGCGTCTGGATTTTCTTCTGGCACTATCTACTCTTCCCACTGACGCTCATTGCCATGCTCACCCTGCTCATCTCCCTGATCGTGATTTATCAGTGGCTGGGCAGCGGACAAGCGTCGGTCAGCGCCGTTGAACGCTGGACCGTCAATGTGCCCTTCAGTGTCTACTTGGGCTGGATTACGGTGGCCACGATCGCCAACGTGACCGATCTCCTGGAGTACTGGAAGTGGAACGGCTTTGGCATCAGCGGGCCGTTGTGGGCCGTCATCATGCTGGCCGTCGCTGTCGTGGTGGCCTACCTGATCGCGCAAATGCGCCGCGACGTGGCCTACCTTTTGGTGCTGGTCTGGGCGTTCATCGGCATCGCCGTCAAACAGGCGGCCACGCCGCTGGTCAGCCTCAGCGCGTGGGTTGCGACTGCGCTGGTCGTCGGCTGCATCGCGCTGGCCCTGCTGGCGCGTCGCCCGGCAAGCGGACTACGTGCGGGGTAAACGACCAATCACACGGGGCATGTGACCTACGGGTAGCTCCGGCCTCTGGCCAGATGAGACAATCACAGCCAGACACCCGGTTTCTGCGCGAAACCGGGTGTCTGGAACTATAGTTCAGATGCAGAATTATCTCAGCATGATGACGCAGTTGGAGGTTGTGATGCACCAGCAGTTCACAGTAGTGATCAAGCGCGACCTGGAAAGCGGCTGGCTGGTCGGTTCTGTGGCCGAATTGCCCAGCTGTTACACCCAGGCTCCCGATCTGGCCAGCTTGGAAAGGAACATGCGCGAGGCTATTCAGGTTTTTCATGCTACGGTTGGCGAGAAAGACCAAGGGCCTTACCAAGACATGGGGTTGACGATTGACGAGTACAATCGGTTGACCGAGTCTCTCTAAGCTTTGCACATCCTGGTCTCTATCAAGGAAAGCAGCGTCGGATCGCGAAGATCACCGGCGCCAGCAGTAATCATCGCACATAAAGTCGCGCAGTGGAATGTGGCGCAATAGCATCTGCCAGCGGTAGGGAATATCGTTCGTAGACTTTGATCATCCAGCGGCCGACGCGATACCGGTTCGTCCGCCCGTTCCGGGGTGATGCGCTGAAAAATGTTCAAGTCTGATAGCGCTCTTCATCGAAGCGCGCCTGGTTGCACAATCGTTACGTCACCTAGCGCAATTTCCGCCGAAGGAAGAATGCTGTCTGAGTATTCTGCTGCACAGCTTATGTACGAATCCAGTTCCCGCCTATAAGCTTTTCTGTTGCAGGGCAGCGAGTGCATCTTCTGACGGTGTTGCCATTGCTTTCTACGTAGGTAGTTAACCAATCGTGGGCGCAGGTATCCCTAGAATACGCGCTACTGCTGTTGGTAGGAGTGCTGCTCGCTCGACCCTTTACCGACTTAGCCGCGTCTTTGAGAAGCCACCAAGCCAGAACAAGCAAAGAAACAGCTGTGACTGCCCCCTGCACGATAATCGCTAGCTCGTACTTGTAGCCTTGTCCCGATAGACCCAGGTATAGCAGGACAGGGGCAGCAAATACCCAGGCGGCAACAATAAAGTGCATTATTGTGCCGAAGACAGCACCGAGAATCAGCTTTCCTACCCAACTCCACAACCCGTGGCTCGCCGCCAATACAACCAAAGCGTACACGGCAAAGGCTACCAGAGCGATTTTAAGGCCAATATCCATCACACCTCCCTGCCGCACGCCATGCGCCTAAAATCACGGAACACCGGATCCGGCGGTCGGCATCTCTATTAGAGACCGTTTGAAAAGTAGAGGCCGACGGGCAGTCGGTGGTATAAGTTGTGGTCATGAACACCCAACTATACTCAACCGATCAGCCCGAGGGCCAGTGGGTCATTATCCAGAAACTGATCCCACCAGCCAAATCGGGCGGACAACCCCGTAGCCTGGACACGCGACAGGTCATCAATGGCATTCTCTACGTTGCCTTGGTGGCATCCAATGGCAAATGCTGCCGCGAAACTATCCGAAGTGGCAAAGCGTGTACAGCTTTTTCGGGACTGGAAACAACATGGCATCTGGAAACGCATCCATGACACGTTGCGCGCCCGGGTGCGACGGTGCACTGGCCGGCACAAGCACCCGACCGGCGCTTGTTCGGATAGCCAGAGTGTCAAAACCACGGTTTTGTCGGGCAATCGGGGCTTCGATAAAGCCAAACTGATCAACGGTGGCTGTCGCGGCCAATTGCTCGATGAGGTTGCCGTGCGCTTTCGCTTCCAGCTCAAGATCGTCCTGCGCCCGCAAGAGCGCAACGGCTTCACCCTCACCTGGTTCAATCACCATCGGCAGTTCAGCAAGGACCATGAAAGTCACGAAACGTCCTACGAAACAATAATCTACATCGTCATGATTCGGACTCATGCTCCGTCGCTTGGTTCGCCAATGACCTTTTCAAAGCAGTTTCTCAGAATGACGAAGCGCCAATATCGCTGAAACCTGCGCCAGCATATGCGTAGGCTAACGCTTTGATCGTTTTGCCGATCAGACAAGCGACTACAAAGCGTCCCATCGGATAACGATAGGCTCCTGCGGCCAGGCCGACGAGGTCGAACAAGGGGACAGGAATGGCTGCCCAGAGCAGAATCGCCCAGAACCCATACAGGTGCACCCAAGCATCAGTTCGCGACAATCGCTCCACTTGAGACTCGGCTATGCGGCCCGCGCGGCCGGCCGCATAGCCTGTGAGTTCACCCAAGGCCATTCCCAACCCGGCCGCCATACCGATCCCCAGCGGTGAAAAGACGCCGCCCAGGGTGAAGACAACTGCCAGCACCGGCGCCGGCAGCAGGATCATGGCGTTCGCCAGCAGCGAGAAGGCCAAAACCCCGAGATACCCGTAGGTGGTCCACCCCTGGATCTCCTGCCGGTGAATCCACAGCGCTGCCGAGAATGCGGCCATGAGCGAGAGGAATCCCCAACGCAGCCAGCGTGACGAGCGTCCGGCGCTGGATTCTGTACGCTGGACGTCCAACATTTTCACCGTCAATGTCCCGTAAACATACTGAACACGATCCACAAGATGATCCCGCCGAGCACGAAGATTACAGCGAGCGATCCTAGCGCGCCCAATAGGAGGATCAGGCCCCCATCAATGAGTATACCCTTGGTGGTTCCCCACTGGCCTGCAAATAGCCGGGCAAAGGTTGCTGCCAGGACAGCGCCGCCTACCACCCCGGCGATGACACCGAGATTCGCTGAGGCGTCGAATATTGCTGGCAGTAGTCCTGCTCCTGCGAACCCGCCCATAGCTGCTCCGACCAACAATGCGCCAAAAATCCAGAGGTTGCGCTGGGTGGCAACCTCGCCGCGTTTTTCAGTAAGCGGGTAGCCAGTCGGCAACTCGTACTTGACCCAGGGCGCATCAAGGACGGCGAGCGCCAGCTTGTGACGATGCATCCCAAGCAAGGTGTCAACGATGTCCGGTAGTTGTCCCTCAAAATCCGCGTAGTCCGGGTAGTACTTGACGAAGTCTTCAACGGTCGGGATGGTGTGAGCGCACGCTTCGCATGTCATAGAGCTCCACCCATACTTGCAGGTCTTGCACGTTAGTCTACCGTACTTGACTTCCCACTCGCGCTCTTGCGAACAGGTGTCACAATGGTCGCTCATCTTGCGAACGTGCTGGCACTTCGGGCACTCAATGATGATTTTCCCCATGAGGAACTCCTTGTTTTGCGGATGACCTGGCTAATACCCCCAAACCGTCCCGAACGTGCAGCCAAGTTGTGCGAACATCAAGTAGACGACTGTCTGCATGGAGATGGGCAACGGCAGCACGTGGCGGGAGATGGAGGGATTAGACATCACGAGTAACTCAAAGGCAATGGCGAATACTACCTGTCCCCCAATACCGCGACCATAGATGTAATGAAAATCAGCACCCCGGCCACCGATCTTGGCCCCGATCGCTGAACCAATTGCTGGCAGCAAGAAGAACGTGGCGAGAGCCACGATAATGGCGGTGAGCGATGTGCCGATTTGGGCATTGAGCGCCTGGTAGTTTCTTAGCGGGCTGGCGCCGACGTCGTTGAACATGGTGAAAGCTGGAATACTGGCCAATAGCCCACCGAGATAGGCATAGAGAAAGGTTTTCATCGAAATCAACCTCAAAGATTGGTAGGTTCCATGCGCTGGCGCCGTAAACTGCCAGCGCATGGAACTCATGCGCTACGGATTATGCCGCCCACAGCCCGGGCATGTGTCATACTGGCTCATACGCTGCCAACAACCCAAACAGGCTGTCCAGCCGCAATGCTTACACGCGTACAGATCGTGTGAATAGCCGCACTGCGGGCATGCGCCGAGTCCGCGGCTGTAGGCGAGCAGCGAGGCAGCCACAGCCACAGCTGCGGCTGCCAAGACGATGATAGGTTTGTGAATGCGTCGCAAATTCATCTACGTAGTCTCCTTATTCTCGAGTGTTGAGGCCAGGCCCAAGTCGGGCAATCTGGCTGAGTCGGTTCCACATACAGCTCGGGTCCCGTCCTTGCCAGATATCGTCGTGTCTGGCACCGATGACGTGGAGGTGCTGGCGCGCTGCCATTACCTACATGCAGGTTAATAGCAGGCTCGTGCAAGTCGAAGTGCTCCGCTGACTGAGATGCCCAACGACCCGTGGCTGCGCTTTGCCGGCATGTGGGAAGAATATCCTGATTGGGACCTGTTTCAGTCCAAGATTCAGTCCTTTCGCGAAACCATTGACCGCGAGGCAGTATCCGCATAACCATGCGCTACATCCTCGATACCGACCATTTTTTCTCTGTTGCAGCGCGGGTATCCATAAGTTGCCGCCAATCTGGCTCGTAGTGATCTCACCATTTGACCGAAAAAGTCTGCGTATGATAAAATGAAATCGGTCTCCCGTTCAAGGAGAAGCACGAGCCGATTATAATTGATTCATCATGCCCAATCGGCCCTTGAAATTGTTGAAAAAATTGCCAGTTCGCTTGCCAAAATACAAATACTTATGCCCGATCCAGATGCTAGTCTTATCGTGCAGGAAATTGGTTCATATGTCCACTGGCTGCGTGTCCGCCAGCGCCTATCGGCCCAGGAGCTGGCGTGTCAGCTTGATTATGACCCTTCGGTTGTATCCAAGGTGGAACGCGGCCAGCACATCAGCCCAACCTTCATTGACAAATTGCTGACGTCCGATGCTCTTTGTCTCGACGATGATATGCGCACACATCTGCACGCCTATCGCCAGGCGCTGGTTGAGACCAAACGCCTTCACCGCCAGCAGGGCTTGAGTATACTCCCAGGCGCGGGGAAAACGATCCCTGCGCTCATTGCGCTGCCAGCCTCGATCACGTCAGCAGCTTCTGAACCGGCGCCGGCCGAATCGTCCTCCCTCTTGCCGATTGCCGCGGTCGGCCTGCTGTCTTCCGCGCCGGTTGCCATCACATCGACGCGGCGACGCCCTGCCTGGCAAGCCTATCAGCCTGCATTTCGTAGTCGTCGTGTTCTTGCGTTGGCAATCAGTAGCGGGTTGATTCTGTTGCTCGGCGTGGTTTTGCTGCGAGGTCGCTTTCCGTTCGGACGCTACGTGCTGGGAACACTCGATTTCAATCTAGCCTGTCAGCAACAGTTTCCTGGCCTGACTGACGACAAATCAGCAGTTCTCTTGAATTCACGTAACCCCTTTAGTTGGCGCTGCCCCTATCAACTGATGGCGGGCGAAATGACCCGTGAGGGCGACATGGACACCAACGTCGCCTGCCGAGACCAGTATGGCTCTCAATCGGCCTGGTCAGAGCTTCGTGATCCAGCAGACGCTCATTCGTGGTACTGCGTTGATTCGTCGCCTCCGAAGGCGAACGCTGCGGCGCAGAAGTGAGCCTGCTGAGGCGGCCGGACGCATATCCAATAAAAGACGGTCATTCTGCAAAAGCAGAATGACCGTTTGCACTGCCATTCAGACGAATCGCTTGCCTTCCGGCATTTTTATTTGATCGCTAACACGACAGCCAGCGCACTGGCGATCACTTGCATCTGCTCTTGCGCCAGCTTGCCTAACTGACGGGCAAACCGTTCGTGCACCAGCGAACGTACCTGGAAAGCATCAGTTGCCGACAGTTTGACCAGGCCGGTACCCTTTTCTGGCTCAATCCGCACCATCCACGGCGCGACCTGATAGCGATCCAGGGTCGTAAGGCTGGTCAATTCTGAGTCGCCCACATAGTCCGCTAAGACGTAAGTGGCGGCTTCTGCCAGCGACTTGTGCTCTTAGCTGCCGTTCACAGGGGGTTCCGCAAGCGGTCAGAAACCCGGCATCTACGCCTCGGTAATGGTCACGCTCGTCATCACGTCGCCCTGGCGCACGGCGTTGACCACATCCATCCCCTTGACAACCTTGCCGAAGACGGTGTGCATGCCGTTGAGGTGCGGCTGCGGCGAGTGGGTGATGAAGAACTGGCTGCCGTTGGTGTTCGGCCCGGCATTGGCCATCGAGATCACGCCGGTCTCATGCTTCAGCGGGTTGCCGCGCGTCTCATCTTCGAAACGATAGCCTGGCCCACCGCGCCCGGTGCCTGTCGGGTCGCCAGTCTGGATCATGAAATTGCTGATCACGCGGTGAAACGAGACGCCGTCATAGAATCCTGCACGCGCCAGAAAAACGAAATTGTTGACCGTCTTGGGCGCTTGCTGCGCCGCCAACGCCACCTCGATCGTACCGCGATTGGTGACGATGGTGGCTGTATAATTCTTCTTGGCGTCAATCTGCATCGCCGGGGGGGTATTCCATTGCTTCGCCATATGGCTGATTCTCATCCTCTCCTGATGGTGTGCGCCTGCCAGATCGCTTGATGCAGCAGGCATGGCGTCATTATACCACAGCTTGCCGCCGCGGCCCGAGAGGCGCTTACGACGTTTCTGGCTGCGCCTGCGACCAATGTCTGCGCAGCAGCGCAAGCAAGGCCAGCACCTCCGCGCTGACGGCCACCGAATTCGCCAGCGCCAAACCGCCAAAGCCCAACGGGCGCATGAGCACCAGACCGAGCAGGATGTTGACCAGGGCGGAGAGCGCGGCCAGGGCCAGGGGCGTGATGGTGTCCTGGCGGGCAAAAAAGGCGCGTGCGACCAGCTCCAGGCTGGCGTGCCCCACCAGGCCCAGCGCGTAGAAACGCAGGGCCACGTACACCGCCTCCACGCTGTCAGCGCCAAACGCCCCGCGTTGATACAAGAGCTGCAGCAGCGGCCGGCCCAGCAGAATCAGCCCGGCCGCGGCCGGGACCGTCAGCGCCACAACGACGCGCAGGCTTTGGTACAAAGTGCGCCGCAGGCCCGCCAAATCGCCTTGGGCCGCCAATTCGGCCAGGGTGGGAAACGCCACCAGGCCAAACGCCGTGCCGATGATCGTTTCCGGCAGCTGCATCGCATCCCAACCCCACTCCAGCGCGCTGACGCTGCCCGCGCCCAGGCGCGAAGCCAGGTTGGTCATCACAATCAGCGTCACATGAAACACGCCCAGGTCGAGCAGACGCGGCCCCAACAGCCAAAGGACGCGGCGCACCGCCGGCGTGCGCAGGTCGAGCACGGGCCGCCATTGAAAACCGTAATGGAGCAACGCAGGCGTCTTGATCGCCAGGTGCAAGCACGCGCCCACGACCGCGCCGACGGCCAGCCCACGCGTGCCCCAGGTTGGCCCAAGCCAAAGAGCGCCGGCCACGATGCCGAGCGGGTAGACGACCGGGGCCACGGCCGGCAGCAGAAAATGCTTGAAGCCGTGCAGCGCGCTGCCCTGCACGGCGCTGACGCCAAACACAATCGTGGAAAGAAGCAAGATGCGCATCACGGCGGCCGTTTCGGCCTGGGCAGCCGGTGAAAAACCTGGCGCAATCAGGACGCGCACCAGCCAGGGGGCCGATAGCCCGGCCACAGCCGCCAACCCGGTGACCACCAGCACGACCAGGTTGGTGATGGCGCTGGCCAGCCGCCAGGCGCCCGGCCGATCAGCCGCGGCCAAAAACTCGGCGAACACCGGAATGAAAGCCGTGGCCAATGCGCCGCCGGCCACAATACTAAAGAGCAAATCGGGCAGCTTGAACGCAGCGTAGTAGGCATCCAGGTCAGCCCCAATGCCAAATTGGCGTCCGATGATGATGTTGCGCAGCAGCCCAGCCGCCGCGGCCAGGCCAAACGCCGCCGCCACCATCAGGGTGTTCAAGGCAATGGCGGTGAAATGGGAGGGAACTCGTTTAGTGAAGGTCATGCATCGCTTTCTTGCCGCGCCGTCGTAACGGCTTCGGTTGTTCTTCAGGGCAGACGACGAATGTTTATCTGACGGTCTATAGCTACCTTCCTCAGCGGGCAAGCTCAGCCGCCGCGGCGGCGTAGCCGGGATTCAGGGCCACGGCCCGCGCAAACGCCTGGCGCGCGCCCTCGCCATCTCCCAGGGCCGCCAGCGCACGGCCGCGCCAGTAATACAGCTCCTCGACATCGGTGGTTGTCTTGAGCGTCGCCTCGGTCAGGGCCAGGACCTCCTGGTAGCGCCCAACCTCGAAATAGGCGGCAAAGGGACCGAACTGATACCAGAGCATGCGCCAGGGCAGCCCCACCTGCCGCGCACGATCGTACGCCGCGGCGGCCGGCGCAAACTGCTCAAGCGCGGTGAGATCGCTGCCCAGGTTGAACCAGGCGAAAGCGTCCTGCGGCTGAGCCTCCACAGCAGCCTGGGCCTGGGCCAGGCCGCGCGGCTGGGCCGCGGTCGCATCAGCGTCCGCGCCCAGGATCGCCATCACCAACGGCGCCTGCTCAGCCCGGTAGACCAGCAGATAGGTGTGATTGAAGATGCGCCACAGCGCTTCCATCTCTGCGTAGGGCAGCCGGATGCCCTGGTATGGATCGCCCTTCTTGAGGCCATTGCTGACATACGAATCATACACGATCCACATCTGCGCGGCGTCATCATAGCCGGTCAACAAACGGTAATGCCCCATGCCATCGTTCGGGTGTGGTTCTAACCAGGTTTCGATCAGCACCGGCAGGCCGTTGCTCAAAAAAAGACGCATGCGGTCGGCGTCGCCGTGCGTGCGGAGCAGCGCGCGTAAGCCCTGGGACTCGGCAAAAGCGGCCATTTCGGCCAGGTTGACGTTCTTGTCTTCTTTGTTAGGGCGCAGCGCGCGGCGGATGTCCTCCTGACGCAGGGTGCTGCCAAAGTAGCTGAGCTGAAACGAAAGCGTCGCAGGGCCGCAGTTGTTCCATGTCTGCCATTCATGGCGCACACCGCGCAGCGCGACCTGCGTTGCGGTCGCCTGCCAAAGCGGTTTTGGGGTAGGTGCAGCGGTTGGCGCGGCGCGCGGCAGATCGGCTTCGGTCGGCAGAGCCAGCGGCGGCGTGGGCCGTGGGCGGGTGGCCGTCGGCGTTGGTCGCGGCGGCAGCCTCGTCGCTGACGCGACGATAGGGAGCGGCGGCGCCGTGGGCAGCGGCGTGGGCACCAACGCGGGATGCGGCGGCTCCGCGCCCCAGGCGGCCTGCGCGCGGCGCCAAACCCCTTCCAGTCCGTCATAGCGCCACGAAGCCAACGCCAGCACAAGGAGTCCGCATAGGGCGCCGCTCATCAGGATGATCTGGCGCCGCCTCGGCGTCGGAATTTTACGATGACTCATCAATTCAACCCCCACCCCGTAGAACGTGCCATCAGCCTGCGCAGTTTCCGCGCGGAACGCCGATTTCTTCGCAATCCATCATCTGGCGCCGATCCCGTGCGCGCAAACGCTCGTCGCCTCTCTTTGTCATGCGGTCATTGTACCGGGCCGGGCCGCGGCTATTTGTAATGTACCTTTTAATTTTGCTGTGCTATAATAGGCCTGTCCAGCATCGTTTCGCCGCTTGGCGACCATTCGCCGCCCGTTCACCCTCATGCGGCGCGCCGTCCAGGAAACAGACACACGCATACAGGTGCAGAGAAAAGGAAGGAAGGAAGGAACTTATGCTTTCATTCAATTTTAGTCCGCTGGCTGCCCTGGTCTTGGGCATTTTGATCGGCTTTCTCATCGAGTGGCTGCTGGAGTTGCTCTACTTCAGGCGTCAGCGCCGCGGCGCGGAAGAACGCCTGGCCCAGGCCGAGAGCGACCTCCAGGAGCGTAACCGCAATCTGTTGACCCTGCGGACGCAGGCCGACACCGCGCGCAGCGATCTAGCCACGGCTCAAGCCCGCGTGACCTCGCTGCAGGCGGAGCTGCGAGCCTGTCAGGCCGCCGCCCAGGAAGCACGCGGCCAGGCAACCACCCTGCAAACGCAGCTTCATGATACCACGACTCAAGTCAGCGGCCTTCAGTCTGGCCGGCAAGAGATAGATGCGCGCCTGGCCGCCGCGCTCGGTGAACTGGAGATGCTGCGTGCTCAGGTCAGTGACGCCAACGCCCGCCGCGATTCGCTCGACGCCGCCTTGCAGGCCCGTGAGGCCGCATACAAGTCGCTGGACGCCGCGCTGACCGAATCACGTGCGCACGAGACGGCGCTGCAAAATGATCTAACCAGCCTGCGCGCCGATTTCCAGGCGCGAGACGCCGCGCTGGGCAACGCGCAAGGCGACGTGGACAGCTTGCGACAGCAGCTCAACGAGCTGGGCGGCCGCCGCGATTCGCTCGATGCCGCGCTGCAGGCGCGTGACGCGGCCTATCAGGCCCTGGAGGCGGCCCTGGCGCAGTCGCGCAGCCAGGAGGCGTCGCTGCAAGAGCAGCTGGCCAGCCTGCGCGCCGATTTCCAGGCGCAGGGCGCCGCGCAAGGCGAAGTGGACAGCCTGCGACAGCAGCTCAACGAGCTGGGCGGCCGCCGCGATTCGCTCGATTCCGCGCTGCAGGCGCGTGACGCGGCCTATCAGGCCCTGGAGGCGGCCCTGGCGCAGTCGCGCAGCCAGGAGGCGTCGCTGCAAGAGCAGCTGGCCAGCCTGCGCGCCGATTTCCAGGCGCAGGGCGCCGCGTTGGACAGCGCCGTCACGCAAGAAGCGAGTCTGCGCAGCCAG
>DAISHS010000052.1:0-16820 GCA_036822415.1 Chloroflexota bacterium | reverse complement strand
GCCGCCCTCGAAGCCGCCGGCGCGATTGCTGCGGCGCGTCAGCGCGCCGGCGGCATCCACGAAAATTTCGTCATGCACTTCCGTGCCGGGCCTGGCGGCGTTGGCGAACGCCTCGCCGATTTCCACGCCCTTGATGGCGTGGATGCTGGCCAGCGCGCCGAGCAGGCGGGCGCTCAAGCGGCGGTCCCAGTGCACATGCGACCCCAGGCCTGGCGGCACGCCGAGCGCCACCACTTCGAAGAGACCGCCGGCCGTGTCCCTGGCCTGCATGATCTCCCAAATCCGGGCGTGCATTGCGTCCACGGCTGCGGCGTCCGGGCAGCGCACGTCGTTCTGTTCGGCCAACGCAAAGCGCTCAGGGTACGACAGATGCGCCAGGTCGCCGGCGCTGACGCCGGCAATCATGGTGACATAACTGCCAACCGTGATCCCAAATTCGGCCAGCAGGCGTTTGCACAGCGCGCCGACGGCCACGCGGGCGGCCGTTTCACGGGCGCTGGCTCGTTCCAGCGCCAGGCGCAGGTCGCGATAGCCATACTTGATGGCGCCGGTCAGATCGGCGTGACCGGGGCGGGGAATGGTCATGGGTGCAATGCGCTTCGTCTGCCAGCTCTTGAAGTCGCGGTTGGCAATCGTGAGCGCAATGGGCGCGCCGGTCGTCTGGCCGGCGGCCACGCCCGCGGTCAGGCTGACGCTGTCCTTCTCGATTTTCATGCGCCCGCCGGCGCCATAAGCCACCTGGCGTCGGGCCAGGTCCAGATCAATCGCCGCCAGCGTCAGCGGCAGGCCGGCCGGCATCCCCTCGAGGATCGCGGTCAGGCAAGGCCCGTGCGATTCGCCCGCGGTCAGGAATCGTAGCATGACTCTCCCCTTGCTCGCTTGTGATACGCGGCCCTGCGACCGCACGCAGATTCTAACATTGGAAGTGCAAAACGCAAAGTGCAAAATGATGAGTGCAAAACGCAAAGTGCAAAGTGCAAAACGCAAAGTGCAAAGTACAAAGTGCAAAATGATGAACGATGAACGATGAACGATGAATGTGGAGCGGAGTGAGCATCCTCAGATGCGAACCCAAGTGCAAAACGCAAAGTGCAAAACGCAAAGTGCAAAACGCAAAACGCAAAGTGCAAAGTGCAAAACGCTTTGTACTATGCACTATGCACTATGCACTATGCACTTTGTACTCAACCGCGCTGTGGTCTATAATGAGGGCGTGGGAGGTGCACTTTGAACAACCTGGCTTTGATCGAGACTATTTTGCGCGACCGGCAAGCGGTCTTTGCTGAAATTCGACGCGGCGCCAACCTGCCGGCCGCAATTCGCACCATGCTGCTCTTCAGCGCGGCTTTCCTGGCGCTGTATGGCGGCGTCATGGGTTCCACGCACAGCGTGCTGCAGGTCCTCAGCTCGGCGCTCAAGCTGCCGCTGCTTTTCCTGGCGACCCTGGTGGTTTGCGCCCCGACCCTCTACTTTTTCAACCTGATTTTTGGCTCCAACCAGAGCCTCAGCCAAAACATTGCCCTGATGCTGACCGCAATCACGATCACCTCGGTCGTGCTGCTCAGCCTGGCGCCGATCGTGCTCTTTTTTCTGCTGACCAGCAGCAGCTATCAGTTCTTCAAACTGCTCAACGTCGGCGTCTTCATGGTCGCCGGGTTTGTTGGGGTTAGCTACCTTTCGCAGGGGATGCGCGCGATCTCAGGCAGCCGCGTCGAGGGCGCACGCGCACGGGCCAACCTGGTGCGCCTGTGGATCTTGATCTACGCCTTCGTCGGCAGTCAGGCCGCATGGACGCTGCGCCCCTTCGTCGGCGCGCCCAGCATGACGTTCGAGTTTCTGCGCCCGCTCGGCGGCAACTTCTACGCCAACATCTTCGTCAGCCTGGGCGAATTGCTCGGTTTCTTCACAGTGAGGTGAGCCATGAGCACCACGGGTCGTTCGCGTGCAGATGAGATGCTCGATTTGCTGGCTGAAGCCGTGGCCGCGCGTTTGGAGGCGCGCGCCGCGGCGAAAGCGCCCGCGCCCGTCGCGCCGGCCGCGCCCTTGACCGCGGCGGAGACGGCGCCAGATTTGGACGCGGCCGAGGACATGGAGCCAGAAGTCGCGCCGGCGCCACATGCCGATGCCAGCCGCTTGATTCGGCGCCTGGCGCTGGGTCTGCTGGTCATCCTGGTCCTCATCAACATCCCAATCAATCGTCATGGCACCAGCCTGGCGCGGTCGCTGCCTGGCAGCGCCGCCCTCGTGATTCACAACGGCCTGGTTGTCAAAGAGGCGGACAAAGACGCCATCTACGTCTTCCGCGACGATCAGTTTCACTGGATCAGCAGCCTGAAGGCGTTCGAGCATCATGGCTATCGCTGGTCGCAGGTGCACATCGTCGAACCGGGCTTCATGCAGGCTTTTGAGCTGGGCGCGCCGATCCACGTCCTGCTCAAGTGCCCGGACAGCCCGCACATCTACCGCCTGGAGAACGATCACAAGCGCTGGATTGTGGACATCCCCACCTTCGAGGCCGAAGGGCACGTTTGGGAAGACGTCGAATTTGTGACTTGCGACGCTCTGCGCGCCATTCCCGATGGCGAGACGATTCCGCCCGGCCGCGGCCCGGCGCCGCAGCCGTGAGGGCAGACTGATCCTTCAAAATCCACCGTTGATATGGGGATTTTCAACGATAGGCACGCCGCGCAGGCTGTCACGGCGCATGCAGTACGAACTCAAGCAAGTCGTCCAGGCGACAGGTGGCTAACCCGATGACGTGATCGGCGCCGCCGTAGTAGACATAGACGGCGCCGTTGACGACGGGGTTGGCGTTGCTGAAGACGACGTTGGGTACGTCCCCGCGCAGTTCCCACAGCTCTTCAGGCCAGAAGAGCGGCTCCGTCGGGCGCCGTATGACCTGGGTGGGGTCGGCCAAATCCAGCAGCACAGCCCCCAACCGATAGACGTGATTATCGTCGTAGGCGTGATTGAGGAGCAGCCAGCCGGCGGGCGTCTCGATCGGCACGCCGTTGTTGCCGACACTGACGCCGTCCCACCAGTTATCTGCCCGCGGGCCGTAAATGGGCGCCATGTCGGCCGCGCGCCAGCTGAGCAGATCATCCGAGTAGGCCAACCAAACCGCCGGCCGGCGCCGATGCAGCGCGGCATAGCGCCCGTTGATTTTGCGCGGGAAAAGTACGTGATCTTTGTTATCCTCGCCGCGCACCAAAGGCCCCAGGCGTTCCCAGCTAATCAGGTTGCTGCTGCGGGCAATCATGGGCAGGATGCCGCCGCCCGCATGCGTTGGTTCACCGCTGCCGTCGAACACGCGCCCATAGGCGGTATAGGTCATGTAGAACGCGCCGTCCAGCTCGACGACGCGCGGGTCTTCGACGCCGCGTGAATCGCTGCCATCCTGCGGCTCCAGCACCGGCCGGCGCAGGCGATTCCAATGGACGCCATCCGCGCTGACCGCGTAACCAATCCGGCTGATCCAATCTAAGCCCTGCGCCCGGTAATGCATATGAAACAAGCCACGGTGGTAGATGACCGAGGGATTGAACACGTTGCTGCACTCCCAGTCCGAGGCGGGATCGGGAAGCATGATGGGCGTCGACGCGTAACGTTGTAATTTCACCGGGGCCTCCCTTCTTGCGTCTCTGATTTTGGACGCCGCGCGGCCAGGCGATCGGCCACCACCAGGTTTCCCCACAGCGCCAGCCAGGCCATCATCACCGCGCCCAGCAAGAAGCCGGAAAAAATGCTGACTGCGATCAGAAATAGCGCCAGCAGGCTGTAAACCAGGGTGAAGCGCGGATTGAGCAGGATCATCTTGCCCGCGTTGCTCAGCGTGGTCGTCATGCGGCGATCTTCCTGCGCCAGGTAGAGCGGCCAGTAATAGAGGTTGAGCGTGAACCAGGCGAGGAGCAGGAGGGTCCAGGCGTAGCGCAGAATCAACACCAGTTGCCCGTGGGCGGAGGCATAGAAGAACAGATTGAATCCCAGGACCCCGTAGACGATCACTTGCAGCGCGCCCCAGGCCCAGGCCGCGGCCAGATGTTGGCGCAAAGCGCCGGTTATATCCCTGAAATCAACCAGCTCGCCCTGCATGACTTTGCGCGCAACGACATACAGACTGACCGTCATGGGGGGACCCAGCACCAGGGTCAATTGCGCGATCAACCAGAGGACATTGAGGACGAGCAAAAAGAGCAGCTCGCGCCACCACAGGCGAATGGCGCGAACGAGTAGTGGTATAGAATAGAACATGAAAAAACCTGACAAGGTGACGCCGCGGCGCCACCTTGTCGTTTATTACCCCTTCACTCCGGTGTAGCTAATCCCTTCGATGTAGTAGCGACTGAAGAAAGCGAAGAGGATGAGCACGGGAATGGCGTTGAACATGGCAGCAACCAGGGTCAGGTTCCACTGGGCCTTGTATTGCTGCTGAAATGTGGAAATGGCGACGTTGAGCACCCACATGTTGGGTGTATTCAGGTAAAGCAGCGGGGCCATGAAGGCGTTCCACATGCCCTGGAACTGAAGGATGAAAACGGTGAGCATAGCGGGACGCACCAGGGGAATGACGACGTCTTTGTAAATCTGAAACTGCGTGGCCCCATCTACGAAGGCCGCTTCTTCCAGCTCGCGCGGAATGGCTTTGAGGAACTGCGTGAGCAGGAAGATGTTGCCGGCGCCGATCGCGCCGGGGATGAGCAACGACCAGTAGGTGTTGGTGAAGCCAATTTTGGTCATCAAGACGTAGCCAGGAATCAGGGTGATTGCACCGGGGATCATCATGCTGGCCAACATGAAGGCGAAGATGGCATCTTTGCCGGGGAAATGCAGGCGTGCGTAAGCGTAGGCAGCCATCGAGCAGAACACGACCTGCAGCAGCGCCGAACCAACCGCAATGACGGCCGTGTTGAGCAGCCAACGCGGGAAGGTCGCGCCCTGGCCAAAGTCGGTCGTCCAGACCTTGATCCAGTTCTGGGTGAGCCACGCCTTGGGGAAGAAGGCGGGGGGATAGGCGATGATTTCCGCGTCCGTCTTGAACGTGCCCATGAACGCCAGGATGAACGGCGTCAGGGCGATGATCCCAATCAAGCCGAGCAGCGCGTACTTGAGCACATTTTGGATGTTACGCGTGCGCCGGGCCTGCTCGGATGACGGCATATTGAGCGTACGCGATGCTGTTGTGACAGCCATGGTTGACCTCCTAGTACTGCTCTGTACCGCGCTCAATGACTGTGCGCTGCACGTAGGTAAAGATGAAAATAATGATTCCCAGGATGAACGCCATCGCCGAAGCGTAGCCCATCTGGATCGCGCCTTGCGTACCAATCGCCTCGCGATAGATCAGGTAGACGGGCGTCAGCGTTGTGCCCAGCGGCCCGCCGCTGGTCAGAATCTTCACCTGATCGAAAATTTGGAGGGTGCCGATGGTGCTCAAGACCAGCACCAGTAAGATGGCCGGGCGCAGCATGGGCACGGTAATCTTCCAGAACTGGGCGCGGCTGTTGGCGCCATCGAGCGCAGCGGCTTCGTACAGAGAAGCCGGCACATCCTGCAGCGCCGCCAGGAACATCAACATGAACGTGGGAATGGTGGTGAAGATGTTTTGGAACATGATCGCCATCCATGTCACACTGGGGCCGCGCAAAAACCACTGCTCCGACGAGATATTGCCGCCGAAAGCGATCGCAATCAATTGGAATAGCCCACGTGGAAAATTGAGCCATTCGATGTTTTGCCAATGGATGCCGAACAGGCCGAGAAAGTTGTTAAGGAAGTAGTTGAGATAGCCGGTCTTCAGGTAGAGCCACCAGAAGATCATCGAAATCACAACGGAAGATGTCACACTGGGCGTGTAAAAGATCGTGCGGAAGAAGTTCTTGCCGCGCAGGTTGCTGTTCAACAGGACAGCCATCATCAACGCCAGCGTGGTCTGCACAATGGTCACGACGACCGCATACCAAAAGACGTTAACGAGTGACTGGACGAAGTCTTTGGTCTGGAATGCTTTCTGGAAGTTCTCAAGGCCGTTGAATACGGGCGCCGTGAAGATGTCGTACTTGTGAAAGGCAATGTAGAAGGCGAACAGGAGCACGCCAACGGTGAAAACGAGGGTGATCACCAGGTAGGGGGCCAGGAACAGATAACCGGCGAGCATCTCCTGGCGTTGGCGCCGGTTGCCCCAGGCCCGGTACACAACGATGCCGGCCATGAGGCCGGCCGCCACGCCCAGGGCAAGGCCGATGATCACAAACCAACGGCCTGAGTTGAGGGCCTCAGCCAGATAGGGTCCCAGCGGGAAAATCTTGATGCCCTTGGTGGGAGCCGAGATGATGGTCGCCGCGCTGATCACGAACGCTGTTATCAGAAAGGCAACGGGGCCGGCCAGCCACGGACGTCCCTGAACCGGCGCCGTCTTGGAAAGACGCGCGTTAGCTGTTGTCATAATGAGCCTCCTTGGGCCGGGCGACCCATGCACGAGGGGTACAGAGTCATCATCGCCATCCTCCCACAGGTCGGGGCCTGCGGGAGGATTGACGATGGGTTACTGGCTATTCAGCGCGTCTTGGGCTTCTTTTTGACCCTGGGCCAGCGCTTCGTCCACGGTCTGGTCACCGAGGTAGACGCGTTCGAGCGCCTTGGAGACGGCGTCATTGACCTTACCGGTGTTGGGGCCCCAGTAGGCAACGCGTGTCAGCGGGAAGGTCCCGCCCTGGGCGATCGCCTTGTCGTTGGCATCCACAACGAGGTCGAGTTGGTCGGGATGCGTGCTGTAGGCAAAGCCCGTCTTGACGATTTCAGCCTGGTTCTCGCGGCCGGTGATGAAGATCGCCAGCGCGGCGGCGGCCTTGGGGAACTTGGTGGCCGCGTTGACGCCGATGCCGTTGGTGAAGATCACATCAGCCTTGCCCTTGGGGCCGGTCGGCAGGGGGACCGCCTTCCACGTCACATCCTTGTAGTTCTGGCGCATGAAGTTGACCATCCAGCCGCCCTCGTAGGTCATGCCGGCCAGCTTCTTGCCAATGGCCTCACCACACCAGCCAGCGCCCACGTCAGCCGCCGTGACAATGGCCCCGGCTGCCTTCATGTCGGTCACAAACTTCATCGCGGTCTTGATTTCCGGCGTGTCCAGCAAGGGGGCCGTGTTATCGGCGTTGGCATAGGCGCCGCCGTTGCCGAAAGCAAAGGGCGCAAAGCGGGCCCAGTCTGGCCCCATGCAGAAGCCGGCGAACTTACCGGTCTTCTGGATGGCTTCAGCGGCCTTCTTGAGATCGTCCCACGTCCAGTCGGCCGTCGGCTCAGAGATCCCGGCCGCCGTGAAGGCGTCGGGCAGATAGACCAAACCGAGCGTGCCCCAGTCCTTGGGCAGCGCATAGGTCTTCCCGTTCAGGGTGAAGATCGTCAGCAGCGGCGCCAGGAAATCGTCGCGCTTCGCGCCGGCCTGGGCCATCAGATCGTCGAGGGCAAGCAGCTGCCCGCTGGCCCCAAAGGCGGACATCAGCTGATCGTCTACGTAGAAGACGTCCGGCGCGGTGCCGCCCGCCATCATGGCCTTCACCTTGGTCTGGAAGTCAGCCGGAATCGGCTGGAAATCCACGGTCACGGTGGGATACATCTTGTTGAATCGCTCAATCGAGTCGCGATAGATTTTCTGCTCGGTCTCGTCTCCCCAGCCGGAGAAGACGATCTTGGCACCCTCTTCGACGACCAGGGTTCCGGCTACTGGTTCAGGGCCTGTAGTCACTTCTGGCGCCTTCGTCGGTTCCGGCGCTTTGGTCGCTTCCGGCGCGGTGGTTGGTTGCGGCGCAGTCGTGGGCGCAGCGCCCCCGCAGGCCGTCAAAATCATACTGGCGATCAATAGGACAGCAAACAACGTACTTCCGATGCGCTTCATTGGATATTCTCCTCCTAGAGTTGCTTGAAGTTTGGGCCAAACAGTGGTCCCCTAACTTTCGATCGTTTCATCGTGCAGGACAGCTGGCTTTTTTTACTTATTCACCTCCTTCTCAAGGCCGCTGTTCGACATTCACTGCTGCGATGTATCCGCTTTGGGCATCAGGCGCACTATGGTAAAATGCCGCCCAGCTACGGTTACGCCGCTTGCAAAAGTCGGAGCGCCGTGGACTTTCCTGGAGCCATCCGTCTCGTCTTTGGCCGGACGACGGATGGCTCTGTCTTTATGAATCCCGCTTCCGAGACCATGACGGAGCGGCCTGAATATCCACAGATTCCAGGCGTCCCCGATAGACGAACTTATACTGTAAGCGGTGCCAGTGGCGAGGCAGCCGGGGTTGGGTGGTCCAGCCCTCGCCATGCAGGCGCAGGCCGCCGAAGCCCATGACCACCGCCTGCCAGAGGCCGCCCGCGCTGGCGCCATGCACACCGTCCGCCGCATTCCCGCGCACATCGTGCAAATCAACCAGCGCCGCGCGCCGGAAGTGCTCGTAGGCCAGGTCTGGCTGCCCCAGCTCACTTGCCATGATCGCATGAATCGCTGGCCCCAGCGAAGAGCCGTAGGTGTGATCGGTGCGCGGCGCATAGTAATCCCAATTGGCGCGCTTGGTCGCGGCGTCATAGTCATCATCCAGCAGGGTGAGTAGCATGATGACATCTGCCTGCTTGAGCACCTGGTGCTGATTGGCGCCCTCGATGCCCAGAATAGTCTGCATGGACTGGGTGCGCGGCTCATAGTCGGCCAGGTTGACGGCGGTCCGCTCGAAGAAACCCTCGAACTGTTCGATCAACCCCGACTGCGTATCCTGGTGGAAATAGATCTTGGCGATGATGTCCTGCCAGCGCGCCAGGCGTTCCGCCGTCAAATCAAGGCTCGCCGTCAGGCGCGCGGCCACCGCCGGCTGATGCGCCTCTAGCCAGGTCAGCGTGCTGAGGGCCGTCTCCAGATTCCAGCGCGCCATGCGGTTGGTGAAGGCCGAGTTATCCACATGATCGTGGTATTCGTCAGGGCCAATCACGTCTTTGATCTCGTAGCACGCGCGCGTGCCATTCCAGGTGGCGCGGCTGCCCCAGAAACGCGCCGTATCCAGGATGATCTCGGCGCCGTAGGCAGTAAAGAAATCCTCGTCACGCGTTGCCAGCCAGTACTGCCAGACCGCATAGGCCACATCGGCCGTGATGTGCAGCTCGATGTCGCCGCACCAGATGCGGATCATTTCCAGGTTGGAGGGAGCGGGCACCCAGCGCGGCGTCACTTCCGCGCCCGTGCTTGCGCTTTCCCAGGCAATCATCGCGCCTTCATAGCCGGCCTCTTGGGCCTTACGGCGGGCGCCCGCCAGGGTGTGATAGCGGTACATAAGCAGATTGCGCGCAATGGCCGGCTGTGTGAGCGTGAAGAAAGGCAGAATGAAGATTTCGGTATCCCAGAAGACATGCCCACGATAGCCAAAACCGCTCAGCATTTTGGCCGGAATACTCACCCGCTCATCGGTCGGCGAGCCGGTGATGAGCAGCTGGAAGATGTTGTAGCGGAGCGCCAGTTGATCCGTTTGGGCCTCGGCATCACCCTCCACCACGACATCGCAGATGTCCCAGTCGCGTGACCAGGCCACCGTCTGTCTGATCAGGAGATCGGCATAGGAGGCGGTCGTGACCTCACGCAGCAGCGTCTGCGCGGCCTGGGCTGGATCGTCGCTGTCACGTGACGTAAAGACCGTGACCAGCTTTTCGACCATGATCGTTTGCCCCGCTTCCAGATAGACATGGGCTGTGGAACCAGGTTGACCGGCGCAGTCACGGGGCTGATAAGTGACGGCGCCGGGCGCTGCGGCCCGCAGGTAGCCGGCCATGCCGAGATCAATCTGCGTGTGGCGTGTCTGCACTTGCAGAACAGCCGTCTGCGGGTCGGGGTTGTCCTGGCTGATTACACGCCAGTGCAGCAGACCTTCATTCTCGACGTGACTGTTCAACCCCGCGTGCAGCTCCACCGGGCCGCTGAAATCCACCGGCGTCACCTGACAGCGCAGCACCAAAAGATGCGGGCTGTCAAGGCTGGCAAAACGCTCGAACAGGAGATCGGCGGTATTGCCCGCCGGACTGCGCCAGCGCAGCTGACGGATGACGACTCCGTTGCGCAGGTCAAGGGCGCGGCGGTAGGCGAGCAGCTCGCCGCGGTCGAGGCGGAAGGTTTCACCCTGGATCACCAGGTGAAAGTCCAGCCAATTGGGGATGTTGACCAATTCAGTGAAGACGATCGGCGCGTTGTCAAACAGGCCGTGCACCAGGGTTACCGGCTTGTCGCCGGGATAGCCCTCCTCGAAGGCGCCCCGCACCCCCACGTAGCCGTTGCCGATGGTGAAGACGGTCTCTTTCCAGCCCACAAATTTGGGGTCAAAGCCATCTTCTGTGACCACCCAGAGATCGGGCGCGGGCGCCGCAGCGGTCAGGCCGTTCAGAATGGCGGCCAGGCGACTATCAACCAGGCCGGGGAAAACGACATCCGCCATGCCGACGCGGGCGGGCGGCCCCAGGCCCACGGTGCGCATCCCTGCGGCGCGGGCCGCGAGGATGCCGGCCTCCGCATCTTCGAAGACAACGCACTGATCCGGCGGAACCCCCAGTTGAGCGGCTGCATGCAAGAAGAGATCGGGCGCCGGTTTCGTGCGTTCGACGCTGGCGCCATCCGAGATCGCGTCAAACAGGTCGGCGATGCCCAGGCGCTGGATCACGGTCCAGGCATTGCGGCTGGCCGAGCCGAGCGCAGTCTTGATGCCCGCGGCGCGCGCCTCATGCAGCAGTTCCAGCGCGCCGGGCAGCAGGTCAGCGGACGACACCTGTTCCAACATTTCGACATAATAGTCGTTTTTGCGCGCCATCAGGGCCAGCACCTGGTCTTCGGGCAGCGTGCGACCGGCCAGGATGATGTCCAGCGAAGCCCGGCGCGAGATGCCCCGCAGCTTCTCGTTGACGGCGCGATCGAAGGGGAACCCCTCTTCGTCGGCCAGGCGCTGCCAGGCGCGGTAGTGGTATTCCGCGGTATCGGTGATAACGCCATCGAGATCAAAGATGAATGCCTTGAGTTGCATAACTCTCCATTCGCCCGGGGCGGTGCGTTACTTGTCTCGAATACAGCAGCGGGTGGGCCGTTTACAGTTCAGCATACGGTGTCGCACTCGATGCCCGCACAATCAACTCGGGTTGCAGCAACAGATGGGGTTCGGAAACCGAACGGCCATTGACCAGATCAATCAGCATGGTCACCAGGCGCTCGCCCACTTCGACGACCGGTTGGCGCAGGCTGGTCAGGGGCGGGCGCAGGAAGCGCGCCACGGGGGCGTCGTCGAAGCCAACCACCGCCAGGTCGCGGCCGACGGTGATGCCGGCGTCCGTCGCGGCGTTGACGACGCCCATCGCCATGAGGTCGGTCAAGGCCACGATGGCGCTGGGACGTTGCGCTGGTGGAAGCGCCAGCATCTGCTGGCTGCTGGCATAGGCATCGTCATGGGTGTTTTCGATCCGCGTTACCCAGGCCGGCTGCACCCGCAACCCCGCCGCAGTCATCGCCTCGCAATAGCCTTCAAGCCGATAGCGCCCGGTCAGGGAGGCTGCGGGCCAGGCCAGGCAGGCGATGCGTCGGTGCCCCTGGGCAATCAGGTGTTCCGTGGCCATTCGCACCCCCGCGCTGCCATCAACATCTACCCACGGGAAGTCCCACTCTGGATTGGAGCGACCGAAGGCCACAAAGGGGAAGCCGGCTGCCAGCAAAGCGCGCACCCGCGGGTCTTCCAGGTTCGTGTTGGACAGCACAAAACCATCTACCTGGCCGGTCAGCATCATTTCTTCATAGACGGCGAGCTCTTCTGCGGGGGTAGCAGTGGGAAAGGCCAGGACGCGATAATCGTGACGGGCCGCCGCTTGCGCCATGGCCTGCCAGAAATAATCCAAAACGGGTGTGAATTGGCTTTCGGAAATGGGACGCCAGGAGTAGCCCAGCAGGTGGGTTTTGCTGGCCTGTAGATTGCGTGCGGTGACGTTGGGGCGATAGCCCAGGCGGGTGATCGCCTGCGCCACGCGGGCTTGCGTATCGTCGCTCACACGGCGGGAACCGTTGAGGACGTACGAGACGGTCGCAATAGAAACGCGGGCTTCCTTCGCCACGTCGTGAATCGTAATTCCGGCCATCTAAACGTTTAACTCCATTATTCAAAAGAAAGCTGCTCCAATCGGTGGGCAGCTACTTCTCTAAACGTTTAACCTTATGCCTCATTATAACACGCACATTTTGATTTGTCAAGACCCAATAGTTAAACGTTTCAAGGGATTTTGGCCGCTGTTTGCGCCCCGGCCGGCTCTCAAGGCTGACGCGGCCTGGCTTGCAGGGCGGCCGTGGCGCGGCGCCGGCGACGAAATTCGATCTCACGCCAGATCAGGGTCATGGCGGCCATCAGCAGGAAGCCGGCGGCCGCGCCCACCAGCCAGGGCTGCAGCCAGGGCCAGGGGTTGCTGCGCACGGCCAGGGTCCAAACCGCCGCCAACGCCGTTTGCTGCACGGCCAGCTTGAGCATGGCCGCGGGCACGGTCAGCGGCCGCGGCGCGGGCGTCTGGCGCGCCGTCTGCCAGACCGGCCGCAGGCGGTTGACCAGGTGCAGAATCACCAGGTGCAGGCGGGTGAGGATGATGCCGCTGCACAGGGCATAGAAGATAAAGGCGTCCTCGGCGCTCTGCGCCAGGCTGCCGATGCCGCCGAGCATCACGACGATGCCCAGCGCGGCCAGGATGAAAGGCGGATAGCCCCAGCGCTGCGCGGCCACGGCCGGCCGCAGCCAGGGATTCAGCTCGTACAGCGCGCCGATCTTCAGCGCGGGCTGCGCCGCCCACAGGGTCAGCCAGTAGTCGGCCAGCATCATGAGGCCGCTGACAAGGGCCAACAGCGGCCAGCCAGAGATCAAAGCGGTTGGTTCTAACGCGCCATTCAGCATTTCTTCATCCCACCGGGTGCACCGTCATGAATAAAAAGGTCCTGGTGTGAGTCATTGTGACCTCAATGCCCCTCGCGCAGGGCCAGGGCCGCCTCGGCCGCCTGCCGCATGACCGCGACGGGCGCCGGTTGCCCCGTCCAGCGGGTCAACGCGGCCGCGCCTTGCTCTACCAACATGCCCAGACCGTCAATCACGCGCGCGCCGTCTGCCTGCGCCTTGCGTAACAGAGCGGTCAACCGTGGTTGATAGACCAGGTCATAAACGACCTGGTCAGGGCGAAAAGCCAGCGTTTCTTCCCAGGGCATGGCGTCTACGTCCGGCCACAGGCCGACCGAAGTGCTGTTGACCACCAGGGTCGCGCCCGCGGCGGCCGACGCCAGGTCATCGGGGAAGGTCCCGCAGGTCAGCTGGGCGCCGGCGATGTGGCTGGCGACGGCGGCTGCGATGGCCTGCGCATGCGCCAACGTGCGGTTGACGATGGCGACGGCCGCGCCGGCCTCTGCCAGGGCGTAGACCACGGCCCGCGCCGCGCCGCCGCCGCCGATGACCAGCGCCCGCTGGGGTGCGATCAGCACGCCGTGCGCGCGCAAATCGGCGATAAAGCCGCGGCCATCGGTGTTGTCCCCCACGAGGCAGCTCGATTGTACACCCGTTTCAACGGCGCTGTCAACCCGCCCGGCTTGCGCCGAGAGCGGCCCCGTCGTCCAAAACAGGGTGTTGACCGCGCCCATCGCCCGCGCGACCGGCGTCAAATCGTCGAGCCAGGGCATCACCGCCTGCTTGTGCGGCACGGTGACGTTGGCGCCCACGAAGCCCTGCTGGCGCAGCGTCTGCACCGCGGCCGCCAGGGCGTCGGGCGGCGTTGGCAGCAGCTCATAGGTCCAGGGCAGCCCCAGCGCGTGCAGCGCAGCCTGCTGCATCGCCGGACTGAGAGAATGAGCCACCGGCCAGCCGAGCAAACCCAGGCGGCGCGCGGCCGCGCCGGTCATGACGCGGCTCATCAATTGACCACCGCGCCCAGCTTGACCAGCATACGCTCGAAGCCTGGAAACGAATCGGCGATGCAGTCCGTGTCCACGACGGTGGTTTCGCCGTCGGCCACCAGTCCGGCCACGCACAAGGCCATGGCCAGGCGATGATCGCCGTGCGAGTCAACCCGCGCGCCGCGCAACGGGGTGGGGCCTTCGATCAGAAAGCCGTCTGGCCGCGCTTCGATCTGCGCGCCCAGCTTGCGCAGTTCCATGACCACGGCGCCAATGCGGTCGGTCTCTTTGACGCGCAGCTCCTCGGCGTTGCGCACGAGCGTGGCGCCGGCGGCCTGGGTGGCGACGACGGCCAGCAGCGGCAGCTCGTCTATGGCGCGCACGACCACCTCGCCGGCGACGGTGACGCCGCGCAGCGCGCTGGCCTGCGCGGTGATGTGCCCCACCGGCTCTCCGCTGACCTCTGTCTCCTCGCTGATGGTCAGCTCAGCGCCCATCTTGCGCAGAATATCGAGCAGGCCGCAGCGCGTAAAGTTGACGCCGACGCTTTCCAGCGTGACGCGGGATTCGGGCGTCAACACGGCGGCCGCGAGCAGGAACGCCGCCGATGACATGTCGGCCGGCACGCGTAGATCGAGCGGTTGCAGGGGCGTGGTGGGCGCTTCGCTCGACACCTTGACGCCCATCGTGCGCACCGGCGCGCCCATCGCGCGCAGCATGCGCTCGGTGTGATCCCGACTGGGGCCAGGCTCAATCACCACCGTCAGGTCATGCGTGAAGAGGCCGGCCAGCAGCACGGCCGATTTGACCTGCGCGCTGGCTACCGGCAGCCGATAATCAATCCCGCGCAGATTGCCGCCCTGGATCGCCAGCGGCGGCAATTTGCCGCCTGCACGGCCCAGAACGATGGCGCCCATCTGGCGCAGCGGCTCGGCCACGCGCGCCATGGGCCGCCGACTCAGCTGCGGCCCGCCGCTGAGAACGGCAAAGATGCCCGCGCCGGCCACCAGGCCGGCCAGCAGGCGCATGGTCGTGCCCGACGTGACGCAGTCGAGCGGCAGCTGCGGCTCTTGCCAGCCGTGCAGGCCCTTGCCGTGAACGATCATCTCATCGGGGCCGACTTCTGTGATCTCGATGCCCAGCCGGCGCACACAATCCACGGTCGCCAGGCAGTCGCCGCCGCGCAAAAAGCCGCGGATGCGGCTGTCGCCCGCGGCCAGGGCGCCGAAGAGAACCGCCCGATGGGAAATGGATTTGTCGCCCGGCGCCCGCAGCTGGCCGGCCAATGGCTGCGCCCGCTGGATGGTTAAGCTGCTCATGCGTTTTTTCCTTGTCTACCTATGCGCGCTGCCATTGGGCGAGAAGCGCCGGCAGCTCGTTGATCAGACGCAGCCGCGCCGCGGCCTGCACGTCGGCGCTTTGCTCCACGCGGTGATCCACCTCGATCAGCACGCCGCGCAACCCGGCCGCCTGTGCGCCGCCCACATCCACCAGCAGGCGGTCGCCCACGTAGATGGCCTCCGCGGCCCGAATCCCCATGGCGACCAGGGCCTGCTGGAAAATCTCCGCGCGCGGCTTCATGAACCTGGCCTGCGATGAGTAGATTCGCACCGGCAGGTACTCCAGCATCCCGGCCCGCCCCAGGTCGGCGTCGTGCAGGGCGGAGCTCCACCAGGTGTTGGAGATGAGGCCCAGGCGCAGGCCGGCTGCGCTGAGGCTGCGGAGAACGCCGACCGCGTCGCCTGCCACGGGCAGCACAAAGCGTTGAATGGCGCCGTAGTAGCACCAGAGCGCGCCCGGCCAATCCGTGGCTGTGACGTTGATGGCGAGCGTGCTCAGCGCCTGGCGAAAGGTGTCATCCACGCAGGCGCCGAGGCCCTGCGCCTCCAGCGGGCGGTGGGTTTCACGCGCAAACTGGCCGATGGCGTTGGCGAAATCGGGGCCGGCCGGCGTTCTGTAGCCGGCGCGACGCAGGAAGCCGTGCATGGCGGTCAGTCCGGCTAGATTGGCTTCCAGGAATGTGGTGTGCGGCTCGATGTAATGCAGCAGCGTGCCGCCCAGGTCGAACAAAACTGCGGTCACTGTCACGATGGCGTTTCCCTTCAGGCTGATGGCGCGGCCGCGCCGGCCGTCGCCGTGCGCCGCGGCTGACGCGCAAAGGCATGGCGCTGCGCCTGCACCGCTTGCAGGAGCTGGCGCAGGGCTGTTTCATCACCGGCGGCCAACCAGGCGTCCAGCTGCTCCAGCTGGACGCGCAGCGCGGCCAGCGCGCTGTGCACCGCGGGCGCATTGGTCAGCAGGATGTCGAGCATCATGGCTGGGTCGCTGCCGGCCAGGCGCGACGTATCGCGGAAGCCGCTGGCGGCCACTTGCCAGACTTGCTCGTCCGTCTCGCCAGCCTGAGCCGCCACCTGGGTCAGCGCCGCGGCCACAAGATAGGGCAGATGGCTGATGGTGGCTACGAGACAATCGTGGCGCGCCGGCTCCAGGATGAGCGGCCGTGCGCCTACGGCCGCAATCAGCGCCAGGCCGGTCGCCAGGCTGACTCTGCTGGTGCGCGCCAGCGGGCACAGCACAAAGGTCTGATCCTGGTAAAGCGCGGCCTCGGCCACGTCCAGGCCCGACGTTTCCTTGCCGCACATCGGATGTCCCCCCAGCACCTGCAGCGCCGGCGGCGCCAGGGCCAGCGCCTGGCAGATCTGCTGCTTGGTGCTGCCTAAGTCAAGCAGGAGAGCGCCTGCGCGCATGTGGCTGGCGGCTTCGGGAATTTGACGCAGCACCGTGCGCACCGGCGTGGCCAGGATGACCAGCTCAGCGCCCGCCACCGCGGCAAGCTCCGTATCGCCTTCGTCAATGGCGCCCAACGCTCGCGCCATCTCCAGCATCTGCCGCCGGCGGGCAATCCCGA
>DAISHS010000051.1:0-17440 GCA_036822415.1 Chloroflexota bacterium | reverse complement strand
TGAACGCTGAACGCTGAACGCTGAACGCTGAACGCTGAACGCTGAACGCTGAACGTGGATCGGCGCGGCGTGGGGCTGCGGTTTTCACCGATGATTCGCCGCGCCGGCCACACGGCGCTAAACCCGGGGCTGGACGAATTCCCAATGGCGCAGGGCGGGGCGGGCGGTCAGCAGCGTCAGCGCGCAGGCCATCAAGAGCAACCCGTTGAGCCGGATTGCTATGGACGGCCCGAAGTGCTGCGCACTGTAACCCAACACCAGCGAGGCCACCGGTTGGATGCCGAAACTGACCATCGTGAAGGTGCTGAGAAGGCGCGCCCGCATCATCGGCGGCGACATCGTCTGCAATAATCCGCTGGCGGTTGTGATGATCGCCGGCACGGTCAGGGCGGTGATGAACAGGCAGAGCATAGACACAGGCAGCAGGGTCGAAAAAGAAAAGGCCATGTACCACAAGCCGGCCCAAGCGCAGCACAGCCCCAGGACGACGCCGGTGCGGCGCGCAGCCTGCACATAAGGAACCACGACCAACGCTCCGGTCAGGGCGCCTGCGCCCGACGCGGCCAATAAGAGTCCCAACGTATCGGCCCGGCCTTTGAGCACCTGATCGGCTACGGCGGGCAGGATGTTCATCACCGCCAGGCCGAAGAACGTCACGAAGACGGTGTACAAAATGAGGTCTTGCAGCCGCGGCTGCTTGCCAATGAAGCGCAGCCCTTCGAAGAACTCAGCCCACGGATTGCCGCTGGTCGGGCGCCGCACCTGGTGGGCGCGCACCATCAGCAGGCTGATGATGACGGCGACAAAACTCATGCCGTTGATCCAGAAAGCCACCGCCGCGCCTAACGCGCCGATGACGAAACCTGCCAGGGCTGGCCCCACCATGCGGCTGACCTGGATAATCATCGCGTTGACCACGACAGCCTTGCGCACCTCACCCATACCGGTCAAATCACCGATGAACGCCTGTTGCGTGGGGAAATCAACCGCGGTGACGGTCCCCAGCAGAAAACTGAGGATATAAATATGCCAGAGTCGAATATGCCCCAGCTGCACCAGCAGGGCCAGCGCAAAGGCTAAGATCATTGCCACCATCTGTGTGCCGATAAGCAGCTTGCGCCGGTCGAGGCGATCGGCCAGGACGCCGGCCAGCGGCCCAAAGAGCAAAATAGGCAGCGACGCCAGCATGGCCACTGCCCCCAGGGCCGCCGCCGAATGACTCAATTCCCAGACCACCCAGCCCTGCGCCGTCACCTGCATCCAGGTGCCAATCATGGAAACGACCTGACCAGCCAGGTAATGCCGAAAGTTGGGCAGGCGTAGAGGGGTAAAGCTCCCACGCAAGGTCCTTAGAAAAGCCATAGCCAAATCCTCTGCTTGCAAATTGAAATAGCCAGGCCTGCGCATGGCTGGCGTTCAGGTTCGCGCGAATCTGACTTGCAAGATGCGATTGATCTTCCCTTTGACAGCCTGAAAAGGCGAATGTGTTCAGGATTTGCCCTGCGCGCGGGGTGCATTTCAGTTTCGGGGCGTAGTCCACGCAGGTGGACTTTGCAATCATTGCAGCGACTTGCAGTCGCCCGATCTGCCCCCAGTTTGAAACGCGCCCCTGCGCGCGGCTTACCTTGTCTGCTGCTGCGGGTGATGTTATAATCTGATGGATGATGCATGACATGATTTTGTTGGAGAGAAACGTATGCTAGACGACCCGCTCGCCCCCGATTTGCTCAGACCTCTGTGGCGCGCCCTGGAGGCGCAGGATGACGATCTGGCCGAAAACCTGGTGCGCCAATGGACAGCCACGCAGGCGCCGCCGCTGGCCGCGCTGCTCGCCTGGCTCGATGCCCCGGACACCGACCGGCGTTGGTGGGGGGTGCGCGGTCTGGTGGCGTTGGCCCGCGTTCTGGGCGGCGGCGAAACCCTGCTGGAACCCCTGCGCAAACGTTTGCACGATGAAGACCCCAGTGTACGTTGCGCCAGCGCACTGGCCTTAGCCGAGCTTGATCTGGCGGAAGCCACCCCTGATCTGGTGGGCGCCTTGAGCGACGGCAGCGGCTGGGTGCGCGCCGCGGCCGCCGATGCCCTGGCCCTGCTGGGTGAACGCGCCGTGCCAGCCCTGGCCGCGGTTCTGGCGGATGGGCCGGAAGGGGCGCGCACGCGTGCCGCCTATGCCCTGAGCAAAATTCGCACCCTGGCCACGGCTACGGTGTTCTATCATTATCTGCAGGACGAAAATCAACTGGTGCAGACCTACGCCTACGATACCCTGGAGCAGATGGGCTTTTTACAGACGATCCTGGTCGTTTGAGCGCGCGGCCTGAGCCTGCGCCGCTTGACTCTGCCCATGCCCAATCTGCCCAAAAAGTCGCCCGCTGCGCAAAATTTACACGGAGGCCGCATGATTCAAACACGTAGCGAGTATGAGCAGCTGGAACGCGAGCGCCTGGCGCCCTATGCCATGAAAAGCGGCGACAGCCGCGGCCGGCGTGTGGCTGAGGAGGAGCCAGCCCAACGCTCCGTTTTTCAGCGCGACCGTGATCGCATCATCCATACCACCGCTTTTCGCCGCCTGGAATACAAGACGCAGGTCTTTGTCAACACCGAAGGCGATCATTACCGCACCCGGCTGACCCATTCCATCGAAGTGGCGCAGGTGGGACGCAGCCTGGCGCGGGCCTTGCGCGCCAATGAAGACCTGACCGAGGCCATCTGCCTGGCGCACGACCTGGGCCATCCACCCTTTGGCCACACCGGCGAGCAGGTCCTCAACAGCCTCATGCAGGGCTTTGGCGGCTTCGACCATCAGCGCCAGACCATGCGCATCCTCGACAAGCTAGAACAGCGCTATGTGGAGTTCGACGGTCTCAACCTGACTTACGAAGTGCGTGAGGGCCTGGTCAAGCATGACACCGATTACGATGTGACCGACGCGGCCGGCTATGAACCGGCCCTGGCCGGCACGCTCGAATGTCAATTGGCCAACCTGGCGGATGAGATTGCCTACAGCACCAGCGACCTGGACGATGGTTTGCGCGCCGGGCTGCTGCACATCGAAGAGGTGCAGCAGCAGCCCCTGTGGCAGCAAACGCTGCTCAGCCTGGGCGAAACCTCCGCGCGGCCGTTGGACGACCTCTTGCGCCATCGCGTGGTTCGGCGTCTGGTTGGCGCCTTCGTACGCAACGCCATCGAAGCCACGGCCGCCGCCCTGGCAGACCATGACGTGCGTTCGGTAGATGAGCTGCGGGCGTTAGGGCGCAACGTGGCCGCCTATAGCCCAGACTTTGCTGAGGATAACCGGGAGCTGAAGCGCTTTCTGCTGGCAAATTTCTATCGCCACTATCGCGTCATTCGTATGGCCAGCAAGGCTCAGCGCGTGTTGACCAATCTGTTCACGGCCTACCTGCAAGAACCGCTGCAGATGCCGGCCACCACCCAGGCCAAAATTGACAGTGAACCGGAGGGCCTGCATCGGGTGATCTGCGATTACATCGCCGGCATGACCGACCGCTACGCCCTGGAAGAGCATGCCAAGCTCTTTGATCCCGCCGTCCGCGTATGATCGCCGAGGTGTCCCATGTCCAATTTTGCGGCCCAGCTGGCTGAAATAACCCTGGTCAAGGCGTTGCAGGCGCTGTTGGCGCAATGGGCCAACCTGGATCTTGCCGATGCGCAGGCGACGCACACGCTCCTGCGCGCCCAGGCCGCCCGTCTGCAGCAGGCCAGCGGTCGTTTCGAGCCTGTGGCGCGCGCGGGCGAGGCGCTCGCGGCCCTCGATGGGCTGGCGCCTCTGCAGCGATACCTGGCGCCGGTCCTGGCGCCGGCGCGTCAGGCTGGGACCTGGCGCGGGATTCAGTTCAGCGACCCGGCGCTTGCGCAGCAAATTTTGACCCTGCTCGCTCAGCTCCTGCAGCAGCCGTTACCACAGGCCGCTGCGCAGCAGCAGCCGTTACCACAGGCCGCTGCGCAGCAGCAACCGTTACCACAGGCCGCTGCCCAACATCAAGCCCCTGCAACCGTGTGGTCCACCGCCGCCGCGCCGATCTACCAGGTCAGGCCGTACCCCACGCAGCGCTCTTCCTACCTGCCGGCCGCGGCCAGCCGCGCCCTACCGGCCATTGCGCGGGAAATTCTCAGTCATTGGGACAGCCTGGACGCCGCGACCCAGGCCGATTTGTGCGGGTTGTTTTGGGAGACAGCCAGCCGCCTGCAGGAAGCGGCTACCCCGGCTCAGAATGGCGAGGCGGCCGTCTGGTTCCTGGAGCAGATCGAGCTGGTCGCTCCGCCCAACGCCGCCGTGCAGCGTTGGCTAAGCGCCGCGGAAGAACCGCCGGCTCAGTCGAAAGGCCCCGTTTTTCGCACGTACGAACCGATCAGTAAAAACCAACCGGGCGTCATTGACCTCTTGCGCCAGGCCGGCGTCCAGTCTCGTGTGGAGACGCCGCATCCGCTTCCCCCGCCGACGCACGCGCGGCCTCCGCTTCAGGGCGATCTATGGCCGAGAACCGGGAGCGATGAGCCGCCCGCGGCGGAAGATGACGCGATCGTGCCGCGTTATGGCGCGGTGGAGTTTCCGGCCCGCGTCCTGCAGCGCCTGGCCACGCGTCTGACCGTGCGCCTGACCGAGCAGCAGGTCGCCAACGCGGCCAACACCATCACGCCCATGTCTCTTCAGGTCGGCGCCGCGCATCCGGTGACGGTCGTGGTTCTCGCGCCCGATTTTGTGATCTTCGACGCCGCCTGGAACCGGATCCATACGGGCGAACTCCTGGTCAAGGCCAGCGGCGATTCTGACCCGTTGATCTTCGAGCTGCTGCCCACCGCGCCTGGCGCGAAGGCGCTGGCCGTGGACTTTCGCCAGAATGAGCGCCTGCTGGGCACCGTCAACCTGGCGGTGACGGTGGTTAGCGACATGGCCGACCTGGGCGCCGGGCCTGCCCCGACGCAGGTGACGCAGGCTGCCATCACCATGCCCGACCGCGAGTTGGCCCCGCCCCAGCTGGAATTGCGCATCAAGGCGGCCGACCAGGCGCGCACCGCTTTCGAGTTCATTCTTCATTCTAAATTGGCCGGTTTCAACTGGAAATCGCTGGGCGTGCAGCAGTTTCCCAACCAACCTGCGGCGCAGATGGCCTCCTATTTCGAAAAACTCAATGCGCTGGCGCGCGCGCAGGGGGATCTGCTGGCCGATGCGGACAAGCAGACCGAGTTGAAGACCCTGGGCGCGAACCTCTTTTTCGACGCTTTCCCGGAGGCCTTGCAGCGCGCTTTGTGGGCGCTGCCGGCTGCAATCACCGACCTCATCATTACCTCGGACGAGCCGTGGATTCCCTGGGAACTGACGTACACCTTCGATCCCGACACGCGCGCGGAAGGCGATTTTCTCTGCCATCGTTTCCATGTGGCGCGCTGGCTGGCCGGCGATGGCATGACCGCCACCCTCCCCAGCCGCCAGGTAACGGCCATTGTCCCGCGCTCCAACCTGCCTTTTGCCGCCGCAGAGCTTGAGGCTCTTCAGGATTTACAGCCAGGGCTGACCTCCGTCACCGACGCCGCGGCCAGCGTCAAACCGGTGCGCGCGTTGCTGCAAAGTAATCTCGCCGGTATTTTGCATTTTGCCTGCCACGGCAATCTGGATACAACCGACCCCACGAATTCGGCCTTAACGCTGAGCGATGGCCCTCTGCGCGCCGCCGATCTCGCCCGCAATGTGCGCTACCGGCAGCATCCACTCATTTTCCTCAATGCCTGTGAGAGCGGCGGCCTCGGCTTTGCCTTATCGGGCCTGGGCGGCTGGGCCGAGCGCTTCGTGCAGGCCGGCGCCGGCGCCTTTGTTGGCGCTTTGTGGGAGGTCAACGATGCGTTGGCCGCGGAATTTGCCGGCGCGTTTTATAATCAGCTCTTCCAGGGCGCAACGCTGGGCGAGGCCTTTGCCGCCGCGCGCGCGGCCGTGCGCAGCGCCGACCCCAACAACCCCACCTGGCTCGCTTACGTCCTCTACGGCGAGCCTCTCAGCAAACTCCAGCCCTCCTGACTTGACAGCGGCCCGCTTTTGCCTATACTTAGCGCACACGTTTGCGCAGGGTGTGGGCGAAAGCGGCGCCCTTGCGCTTGCTGATGCGCAGCTGTGAGGTTGGTTTACCATCGTGAGCGTTTCGATCAAAGATGTGGCCAAGGCCGCCGGGGTCAGTCATTCCACCGTCTCGCGCGCGTTGGCGGGACACCCGCGTATCGCCGCTGAGACGCGCGCGCGCATCGAACGGTTGGCGCAGGAAATGGGCTATATCCCTAGCGCGGTCGCGCGCGGCCTGGCCATGCAGCAGCGCCGCACCCTGGGCGTGATCGTCGCCAGCCTGACCGATCCCTACGCCAGCGAGGTGGTCAGCGGCATCGAAGCGGCCGCGCGGGCGCAGGACTTCACAGTCATTCTGACCAGCTCCGGCGGCGAGGCCGCGCGCGAGCTGGCCGCTGTGCAGACGATGGTCGCGCAACGGGTGGATGGCCTCATCCTGGTCTCTGCGCGCAGCGGAGAGCTTACCCTGCCGCTGCTCAGCCGCGCATCCTTCCCCATCGTGCTCGTCAACAGCCCGCAGCGCGGCGCGCGCGTCTATTCGGTCTCCAGCGATAATGCGCACGGCGCCGCGCTGGCCGTAGATCACCTGTTCGAGCTGGGACACCGTCGCCTTGCCATCATCGGCGGCCCCATCGAATCGGCCTCGGCGCGCGAACGGCTGGCCGGCTATCGGGCCACCCTGACTGCGCACGATCTCAAAGTGGACGAGGCGCTGCTCCTGGCCGGGGATGGCACGCCGGCCGCGGGCGAGAAGGGACTGCGCCACCTCATGGCCCTGCCCGCGAACCGCCGCCCGACGGCCATCTTCTGCTATAACGACCTGACCGCGATCGGCGCGCTGCACGCGGCCCATCGTCTGGGCCTCGCGGTGCCGGCCGAGCTTTCTCTCGTGGGCTTCGATAACATTGCCTTGAGCGCGCTGAGCTGGCCGCCGCTGACGACGGTGGATCAACGCAAGCAAGAGATGGGACGCCTGGCCGCGCATATCATCCTGGACCTGTTGGCCGGCGCGGAAGTGGTGGCAGACGTTATCATGCGGGGACGCCTGATCAAGCGCGAAAGCAGCGCAAGCGTGTGCGCAGGCGGCTCCTGATTTTGCCGGCGAATCTGGAGCGACTGAACTAAAAATAGCCACAGGGAACGCAGAGAACACAAGAAAATTCAACTGTAGGCCGTGCCCCCAAGGGGGGCGCGGCTAAAAATGGTCACAGAGAACGCAGGGAATGTAAGAAAATTCAGCTATAGGCCGTCTGCGCCCCCAGAGGGGCGCGGCAACGAGCCTGTAAATCAACGCTAGGAGTATGGGCAAGGATCATGGGAAATAAGAAAGTACGTGTCGCCATCATTGGCGTGGGCAACTGCGCGTCGTCTCTGGTGCAGGGGGTGCACTATTATCGCAACGCCGCGGCCGATGACCTGATTCCAGGGCTGATGCATGTCAACCTGGGCGGCTATCACATCAGCGACATCGAGTTCAGCCTGGCCATTGACATTGACGCCGAAAAGGTGGGCAAAGACCTCTCGCAGGCCATCTTCTCCGGGCCAAACAACACCTTCAAGTTCACCGATGTGCCGTTCATGAATGTGCCGGTGGTGCGTGGGATGACGCATGATGGCCTGGGCCATTACCTGAAACAGGTCATCAAGAAGGCTGACGGCCCGACCGCGCCGATCAAGGACCTTTTGCAGGAAACCAAGACCGATGTTGTGGTCAACTACCTGCCGGTGGGCAGCGAAATGGCTACCAAGTGGTACGTCGAGCAGGTGTTGGAAGCAGGCTGCGCCTTTGTCAACTGCATTCCGGTTTTTATCGGCCGCGAGCCGTACTGGCAGCAGCGCTTCCGCAAGCACAACCTGCCGGTCATCGGCGATGACATCAAGAGTCAGGTCGGCGCGACGATCACGCACCGTGTGCTGACGCGCCTCTTTGCCGAGCGGGGGGTCAAGCTGGAGCGCACCTATCAGCTCAACTTTGGCGGCAACACCGATTTCTACAACATGCTGGAGCGTGAACGGCTGGAATCGAAGAAGATCTCCAAAACCAATGCGGTGACCTCGCAGTTGCCCTATGAGCTGGCCGCGCGCGACATCCACGTCGGGCCGAGCGATTATGTGCCGTGGCTGGAGGATCGCAAATGGTGTTACATCCGCATGGAAGGGCGCACCTTTGGCGATGTTCCCCTGAACATGGAGCTTAAGCTGGAAGTATGGGATAGCCCAAATTCGGCCGGCGTCGTCATTGACGCCGTGCGCTGCGCCAAGCTGGGACTGGATCGCGGCCTCTCTGGCACGCTGGAAGGGCCAAGCGCCTACTTCATGAAGTCGCCGCCGGTGCAGTACGCAGACGACGAGGCGAGCGATCTGACGGAGAAGTTCATCGCGGGCAGCGATGTGCGTGTACAGCAGGGCGACGGCGCGCCTGGCGCCAGCGTGAGCCGCAATGGGAAGATGAGAGGCAAGGCCGTCGTGGCATAAGGCCAAAACCGCCATTCTCCGCTTGATCTCAATGCAGGGGCGTCGGCTGCCAGCCGGCGCCCCTGATTTTGTATGCTGCGTTACCGAAGCCGCGGCGCCGCGGGGCCATAATAGAACATCTGTTTTATTTACCAACAGGCAGCTGAAATCTGTCGCAGGAGGATACCGATGTCACGTGTGGTTCACTTTGAGATCAGCGCCGACGACCCGGCTCGCGCTCTTTCTTTTTACGAGCGCGCCCTGGGTTGGAAGGCCGTGCAGTGGGGCGATCAGGACTACTGGTTGCTTGCCACCGGCGACGCCGAGGAGCCGGGTATCAATGGCGCGCTGATGCCGCGGCGCGAGAATTGGCCGGCGATTGTCAATACCCTGGACGTGGCATCGCTCGCTGATACGGTGGCGGCGGTCGCGGCCAACGGCGGCAAAGTCATCGAGGCGCGCATGGTCGTGCCGGGCGTCGGTTACCTGGCCTACTGCCTGGACACCGAGGGCAATGCCTTTGGCTTGATGCAGTCTGACCCGAACGCGATGCCGGACGCTTGAGCGCAAGGGCGCCGGAGCCGACCGGCTTTGCGCCGGCTGCGGCGCTCAACCGCCGATAGAGGCGGCCCGCAGCGTTGATTTATGAACTAAAATACCGGCCCCTGGCTCTGCGCCGCCCAGGGGCCGGTATTTGCATGACATTTGTCGTAACGACTGCGGTCGTTCCCTCCCGCGCTATTTCTTCTGCATCGCTTCCCACACCCGCTGTGACGTAATGGGCATCTGGTCAATCCAGACGCCGACGGCGTCGGTGACGGCATTGGCAATGGCAGGCGCGGTCGGCACCATGGCGTGTTCGCCGATGCCGCGCGCGCCGTACGGGCCATCGTCCTGCGGCACTTCCACGATGATGGATTCGATCTGCGTCGGCGCATCAATGCTGGTGGCAATGCGATAGTCGGTGAAGTTGGGATTGAGCGGCTTGCCGTTGACCAGCTTGATCTCTTCGAGCAGCGCCGTGCTGAGGCCCTGAACGGCGCCGCCTTCCATCTGCGTCTTGACCATGTCCGGGTTGATGGCTTTGCCCACATCGAACGCCGCCACCATGCGCAGGACGCGCACTTCGCCCGTTTCGGTGTCAACCTCCACTTCCACCGCCTGGGCGCCGGTGGTGAAGTGAACGACGGCGCGCGGCCCCTGGCCCGTCTCCGCGTCGAGGGGCGTCACGTACTGCGGCATGAAACGCCCTTTGCCCACCACCGGGCCGCCGATCCAGGTGCCATTGGGCCGCTGCATCCCGTAGATAACGATGTTCTTCAGCGGAATGGATTCTTCCGTTGCGTAGCTGACCACCTGGCCCTCGATGATGTCCAGGTCCTGTGGATTTTCTTTCCAGGCCTCTGCCACCATCTCCAGGATCTGAGTCTTTGCTTCTTGCGCGGCGTTGAGAATGGCGTTGCCCATGCTCCAGGTCAAGCGGCTGGCGACCGTTTGCCACTCGTACGGACTGTAGTCGGTGTCCACCGTGTTGACGCGCACATCGGCAATCGGCATACCCAGGCCTTCGGCCGCCAGCTGCGCGGCGATGGTCAAGGTGCCCTGCCCCATGTCCACGCCGCCCACGTTGACGAGCGCGGTGCCGTCTTCATTGAAGCGAATGGTGGCCGCGGAACCGGGGTTGGGCGGCATGGCCGGCGCCTTCCACATGCAGCCGAAACCGAACCCGCGCGCCTTATGCGGGCCGCTGGCCGGCCGCGGCTTACCCCAGCCGATCGCCTCAGCCGCCTTTTGGATGCATTGGCTAAGGCCGGTGGGGTGCATGATCATTCCGGTGACCGTTTCCTGCCCTTCTTTGATGCAGTTCAGCAGGCGCACCTGCACCGGATCGAGGCCGAGTTGACGGGCCGTGCGGTCCACATGCTGCTCGATGGCCCAATGGATTTCGGGCATGCCGAAGCCGCGCATGGCGCCGCCGATGGGGTGGTTGGTGTAGACGCACTTTGAATCGGCCCAGACATTGGGCACATAGTACGGCCCGGTCGAGCTGTAGCCGGCCGCGCGGGTGATATTGACGCCGTACTCGGTGTAGGCGCCGCCATCCCAATAATAGGTATTCTTCATCGCCAGGATGCGGCCATCGGGCAGCATACCCAGTTTGATGATCGCGACCAGGCCCTGGCGCACGAACGTCGTGTAGAATTCTTCTTCACGCGTCATCACCAGTTTGACCGGCCGGCCTTTGGCGCGCATCGCCATGCCGACGCACGCGCCTTCCATGGAGACGCCGGCTTTGGCCCCGAAGCCGCCGCCCACGTACGGGGTAATCACCCGCAGGCGTGAATGACTGATGTCAAGCGCCTTGGCGATCAGGTTGCGCTGCGCAAAGGGCGATTGGCTCGATGCCCACAGGGTGATCTTGCCGTTGCCATCCATCTGCGCCACGGTGGCATGGGTTTCCAGGGGCACATGCTGCACGTGCGGCACGCGGTATTTGTGCTCGAAAACCAGGCCGCCCGCCGCTTCGACTTCAGCAAAGGCCTGCTCCACGTTGCCCTTGCGCACCTTGAACCAATTGGAGACATTGGTGCCCTCCTGCGGAAAGACGAAGGGCACGTACTTGTAGGTAATGAGATCAGGATGGATTAGCGCCGCCTCGGGGCTGGCGCCAAATTCAGGATCGAAGACGCCCGGCAGGTCTTCGTACTCGACCTCGATCAACTTGATGGCCTGCTCGGCAATTTCCTGGGTTTCGGCCGCAACGCCAGCAATCGGCTCGCCCACGAAGCGCACCCGATCTACGGCAAACATCGGGCGGTCGGAGAGATAGAGGCCGGTCAGCCCTGGAAAGTCCTTGCCCGTTACCACCACGCGCACGCCGGGCAGCGCCTGCGCCTTGCTCACATCCAGTCGCGTCAGCAACGCGTGCGGACGTTCACTGCGCTTCAACAGGCCGTAGAGAAGGTTTGGCCCAAACTGCATGTCATCCACGTACTGCGCCGCGCCGGTCACTTTGGAACGGCTTTCGACGCGCGGAAAACTGGAGCCGACAATCGTCGTTTTCTTAATGCTCATGCTGGAAGCCTCGCTTTTGTTCCATGCTCATGCCACGCGCGCACGGTGCGCCGCTTCTTGCACCGCAGCCACGATACGCGTATAGCCTGTGCAGCGACATAGATTGCCCACCAGCGAGAGGCGGATTTCCTCTTCTGACGGGGCAGGGTTGCGGTCGAGCAGGGCGCGGGCGGCAATCAAGATGCCCGGCGTGCAGAACCCACACTGCGTTCCCCCCAATTCGATCATCGCCTCCTGCACCGGATCGAGCTGCGAGTCGTGGGCCAGGCCCTCGACCGTGACGATGTCGCAGCCGTCAATTTCGGGCGCCAGCACCAGGCAGGAGTTGACCGGCGCGCCGTTCAAGAGCACCGTGCAGGCGCCACATTCCCCGGCCGAGCAGCCATTCTTGACGCCGGTCAAGACCAGGCGATCGCGCAGCAGGCGCAGGAGCGTATAATAGGGCGGAACGTCCAATGCATAACGCTCGCCGTTGACGGTAAAATTCACAACGTGTGCCATAAATACCTCATTGGTCCGATCTACAGGGGCAGACGGGTCAGCACGTCCTCGATGGCGCGGCGGGCCAGAACACGCACCATGGCCTGGCGATAGGCTCCGCTGGCGCGCACATCGTCAATTGGCCGGCAGGCATCCATGACGGCGGTCGCTGCGACTTCGATCGCCGCGTCGTCCGTATGTTGGGCCAGCAGGGCCATGGCCGCCGGCGCCAGCAACGGCGTGGGGCCGACAGAGGCCAGGGCGATGCGCCACGCGCTGCCTGAGGGGTTGCTGCGCTGCGGCCAGCCCAGGACGCCGACGCCCAGGAGGGCAATGTCGCCCACCCTGGTGCGGCCGAGCTTGTTGTAAACGCCTGCTGCCCCACGCGGCGGCGCTGGCAGTTTCAGGGCTAACAAGAACTCGCCTGGCTGCAGATCTGTTTTGCCCGGCCCTTTGAAGAAATTGAATAGCGGGACGCGACGCTCGCCGGCCGGGCTGTAGATCACCGCGGCCGCGTCGTAGCAGAGCAGGGCGGGGATGCTGTCGCCGGCCGGGCTGGCATTGCACACGTTGCCGCCAATGGTCGCACGATTTCGTAACTGATACGAGCCGACTGTTTCACACGCCTGGGCCAGCATCAGGTAATGGCTATGGATGGCAGGCGCGGTCGCAACCTGGTTCATGGTCACAGCCGCGCCGAGGGTCAGGCCATCATCGGGGTTGAACGTCACCTCCCCCATCCCCGACAGCCCTTTGAGATCCACCACCACTTTGGGATGAATGAAGTCGCCGCGCATACGGATGATGAGATCGGTGCCGCCTTGCAGGATGCGGGCTGTATTGCCCGCGGCCGCCAGGATGGCGCTGGCTTCGGCTGGGGAAGCGGGTTTTACGTATTCGAATGGTTCCATAATGAGGTCACCTCGTTTGTGACGGATGGCAGGTAGAAACGCCAGCGCGCCGCGGCGCGGACCGTGCGTCTCTTCCCGTTTCATGGCTGCGCCCGGCATGGATCGCCTGGGCGCTGCGCCGGCGGCGCCACAACGCAACGGCCTTGCGCGGGGCGCTGACCCCCCCTCGACGGTGCGTTGTGGCGCCTCTATCATGCCTCAGTTTCTACTTCTCAGCGGGGTTCTGACGCACCGCCGCGCCAAATTTGGACGGCGGGAAGAGCTGGAAGAGCAGGTTGATCAGGATGCCGACGATCGCGGCAAAGACAATGGCCGGGATGCCGTTGGGGAACAGCACCGGGATCGGGAATGGGAATAGGCCATCCTTCAGGCTGAGGTTGCCGCCGATGCCGAGGACCAGGATCGAAGCGCCGATCGCGAGCTGGCCGGGGTCGAATAGGTTGACCTTTTCTGACTGGATCAACGCCACGCCCTGCTTGCCGATGACGCCGAAGAGGTAAATGGCCAGGCCGCCCGTTACGGCCAGGGGGATCGTGTTGACCAGAGCCGCCAGCTTGCCGATGAAGCCCAGACCCATGGCGATGACGCCGGCCGCCATCAGCACCGGCACCGAGTAGTTGCGCGTAATCGCCATCAGGCTGTTGTTTTCACCATAGTTGGTGCCAGCCGCGCCGCCCAAAAGACCGACGATGATGTCGTCGCAGCCGTCCGCGACCAGGTTGAGACCGATCAGCTTCTTGATCTCCATCGGCTTGCGCTTGAGTTCGGCGGCCAGTTCGTCAATATACAGGCTCATCTGGTAGAGGTGAGCCGTGGATTCGGGGATCGTCGCAATGGCGATCAGCGCCACGCTGAGGACATAGCCATAGGCCCGTCCGTCGCCAAAGGCTGGGAAAGTGAACTGCGGCACCTGTAACCAGGCGGCCTGCGAGACACGCGTGAAATCTACCAGGCCAAAGATCAGAGAAATGATGTAGCCGGCGGCCGCGCCCAGCAGAATGGGCAACATGCCGAGCAGGCCGCGGCCCTGCAGATAAACCGAGAAGACGATGGTCAGCAGCAGGGTGACGAAGGCAATCGTCCAGTTGGCGGACGCCATATTCAACGCCGATCCGGCCAGCGCAATACCGATGGTGATGGCGATGCTGCCGGTGATGATGGGCGGCAGGATGTTGTCGAGGCGTTCTTTGCCGATGCGCTGAATCAACAGGCCAATCAAAATCTCGAAGATGGCCGTGCCCAGAATGCCGACCTGAGCGATGCGGACGCCCTCAGGGCAGTAAACCGTAGCCGGATCTTTGAAGCAATCCCCGGCAAACTGGGACATGACGGTGATAATAACGGCGATATAACTAAAACTGGAGCCGTAATAGAGCGGAATGCGGCGCCCCGAGACGAGCAGGGCGATGATCGTTCCCAGACCGCTGGCGAACAGGGTAACGCCAACATCGAACTTGGTCAGCACCGCAACGAGAACGGTGGCCGGAAACATCGTCAGCACTTGCTGAAAACCAAGCGACAGCATCGCACCGATAGGGGGAGTATCCTGCGGCAAATAGCCAACGGGTGGCTTGTTAGATGTCGTTGCCATACGAATCAAAATCCTCCTTGAACGAATCTGCATTCATAATCTCGACGGGATGGGGCTTGTTGGCAGTGGGGATCTTCAGTGGGGTTTCGCCGGTGGGGCTTTCCTTTTCTCCTTTCTTCTTTTTGTCCCTCAACCCGCGGTCGGCTCATTCTTGACCCGTCGCGCTGGCTCGAACGCGCTGCGCGCTGGCTTCAGCACATCGCCGTATGCCTCCAGGTTGCGGTCTTCGAGATGATCGAAAATCATCGGGGAATTGGCGCCGTAGGTAATGCGTTTGATGGGATCGGGGTCAAGGGTTGCGGCAATAATCTCTTCCGTGCCGCGGGCTTGCGCGAGTTTGTGGGCAATCGGGTCCACGATCATGGAATGACCGAAGTAGAAGAAATTGCCCGCGTCAGGGCCGATGGCGTTGCAGGCGATGATGTAAACGTGATTGTCGTACGCGCGTGCGCGATTGGTCATCTCCCAAATCTCGAACGAACGCAGCAGCGCGCTGGGCCGTACAATCACTTCGGCCCCCTGCACAGCCTCGGCGCGAAATAGCTCCGGGAAGTCGCCGTCGTAGCAAATCGTCAGGCCAATGCGCCCCAGGTCGGTGCTGATGACGCAAGGCTGGCGCCCTGGCGTGCTCCACCCGCCGCCGCTGCGGCGCTCTGTGGGGAAGAGGTGGGTTTTACGATAAACGCCCAGGACATCGCCCCCGGGGCCGATCAGCGCGGCAGCGTTGAAGACGACGCCGCGCGTGGGACCGCGTTCATACGTAGCAAACACCACATGCACCGACAAGTCGCGGGCAGCTTGCTGAATTGGTTCGCTCCAGCGGCCAGGCAGTGTGTCCATCAGATCCCAGAGCGCCTCGGCGCTCATGCGCGGGGTGAAGCCGGTGGTGATCGTTTCTGGCAAGACGATGAGCTGCGCGCCGTTTTCCTGCGCGGCGCGCCTAATCCACGTCACGCAGGCGGCGACATTCGCGGCCGGTTCATTGGGAACGACGGCAAACTGAGCACAGGCGGCGGTAAATGCCTTCACATGCGACCTCCGGCGGGGCAATGTCATGCGGGCCAGGTCTGCCGGCTGGCTGACGACCTGGCTTCACCAAAACGTCATGGGCGCCTATGCAGCCCGGCGGCTCGAGAGCTCAGCGCTGCGGGCGCGCGCAGAGGCAGTCGCCGTGCTTGGTCAGCGGCATGGAGGCCTTTTTTGCCATCAACGCGGCATAGCGGTCATCGTCCACATAAGCCACGATACGCGAGATGCATGACTCGCCATCTACGAAGCGCCAGGGGAAGCAGCCCACCTCGACGCGCTGGTTCAGCAGCAGGTCAATGTCGCCGCCCACACATTCGGCATGGATGATGCCAAAGGGGAACATCTCGATGTGCATCAGCTGGTACTTGTCGTCGGTGAAGACTTCGGCCAGGCCTTTGCCATACGTGCGCTGGAAGTGCGCTTCGGCCTCGGCCGCCTGACGCGGCATCCACTGGCGGATGATCGTATTCATGGGGTGATCCGCGCTGCCGCAATCCACAGCCAGCCATTTGAGCTTCTTGGCCTTGCACCATTCCGCAAACTCGCGATCAGGCCCGGGGTGCTTGACCATGTAGCGAATTTCATCGGCTCGCGGCTGATCCCAACCGTAGCGATGGTAGCCGGTGTGAATGATCAAGATGTCGCCTTCGTGCACATCCACCCGCTCTTCGACCATCTGCGACGTGTAGATGTCATAGTCGCCGCAGATGTCGGACAGATCAACGATGGCCGCAGGGCCGGTCAGGAAATCGAGGCTAAGGCTGGCGATGTCTTTGCCAGGGGTGTAGAAGTGAATTTCACCATCGAGGTGAGTGCCGAGGTGATTGGAGTGGGTGATAATCTGGCCGTTGGCGCCGTTGGGCGCCAGGCGCTTGAAATACTTAATCTGCAACGGCTCATACGTGGGCCAGGCCGGTGTGCCGACGCCGAGGGGAATCGAGAGATCAATAAACTTCATTGTTTCGGACCTCCAAGCGATGAATTTGTACTGAGATAAGGCAAGCCCTGGGGGCTACTTGCGTATCATGAAGAGAACATGGGGCGCATTATAACGTAAGCGGGGCTGATTGTCATATGATAAAGGTCAGAAATTGCCCGTTTATTTCGTTGGGTTGTATTTTCGTCAGCCCTGCGCCAGCAGAGCTGGTGCACCCGCGTCTGGAGTGATTACGCCACGTCTTGCAGCTTACGCGCCAGCCGCTCACTGCGGTGGTGCAAGGCGGCCAACGCTTCGCGCCGCGCCGGCGAGCGCGGCCAGGCCTCCACCTCGTGCTCGGCCCAGCGCGTCCACATCAGCGCGCTGCTGAGATCGTCGCCGTGCCACTCGTAGTACTTTGCCAGCTCGACGTAAGGCTCGATATCCTTGACGCTGCCGCTGCGCTTGACGCTGGTAATCCAATGCTGCCAGGTTTCCGCGGCTTCGGCCAGGCGCGCCTGGCGCTTGAGCAATTGCCCCAGCCGACTGGTCGTTTGCAGGCGCACATCGTCCGGCAGGGGATGGGTCAGGGCGTCGCGATACGCGCGCTCAGCCTCGGCGGCGCGGCCGGCCTGGTCGTAGGTCCAGCCCAGGGCCGCCATATCCAGGGCGTGGATCGTCTCGCCGGCCCACGGATCGGCCAGCAGGCGGGTCAGGGTGGCGGCCAGGGTGACCATGGAGAGGATGTCTTCCTGGTTGTGATAGAAGACGCCCACCAGGTCGCGCGCATCGCCGCTCTGCAGATACTGAAAGTAGAGGGTGGGGATCAGCCAGCCCGGCACATCGGCCTGCGCGCGGCGCAGCCCCAGCACCTCCGTCTCCAGGCTGCTCAACGCGCAGGAAGGCAGGCGCTG
>DAISHS010000050.1:0-17790 GCA_036822415.1 Chloroflexota bacterium | reverse complement strand
CACAAGCCCGATAGCTGGGGCGCGTCGCATATGGATGTCTATCAGTGCGACAGTTGTCGCACCACCTTCTGCCACCGCTGCCCCGGCAGCAATGGCGGCCGTGAATGTCCGCGCTGTAGTTCGACGCGCTATCGCGTGGTGGGAAGGGTCTATAAGTAAGCGATATTTGCCATTTACTTGCCTTGAACACTCAGAAGGTTACGTCATGAGTCAGGGAAGCAGTCTTTCTGATAGCGACTTGAAGATCGCGATCGCCAACGCCAGGTGGGATGTTGACTGTGACGCGCAGCAGATCGCTGAAACGCAGAAGCTGGAGGGCAACCGTGGTTTCTTAGACAAGCTTCTCGGTGAGTCCGCAGTTGACGCGCAGACCAAACAAGCGGAGCTTGCCGAATACGAGAGGGACGTGAGGCGTCTGCAGACGTTGCTCAAAGAAAGCACAACGCCGGGGGATAGACGCCTCGAATATCCCGGCGCGTTCGAATCACCATTCGTATGGCGGTTCATAATAGGGAGAAACTACCCGCTGCACAAATTGCGGTGGGTGGGGTTATGATTCAGGATCGAAATGCCCATCTTGCCGTGGCACTGGGGCAGAATTTTGACACAAGAGGAGAGCTAATCACTATGGACGAACTACAGAAAGCGGCCGACTATCTGCGAGCACGCCAGGAAGCCGAGATCGCAAATAGGGCTCTACAAGCAGCGAAGGCAAAGTACAGTCCCGTGTTAGGGGCGTTGTTCCCTGAGCAACGTCATCAAGCAGAAGTGGCGTCCTGGGAGGTGATGGACCTGCGCGACGATGCCCAGCGCCGAGCGGCAAACCTCAGCGGGCAGATCTCAACGGAAACGAAACAGATCGCCGACGAAGTCTTCGATCAGTGGAAAAAGGAGCAGCAGTGACACATCATGACCGATGCTGAATTCAAAGCACTGCGCCCAGGCGACAGGGTCTCGCTGTCCGGCAAGCAGATTGCCTTCGACGCGCTGGTGACAGGCCCGCACAACAGCAATGGCGAAATACCGATTCAGGTAGTTCAGATCCACTTCAGGGCAGAGAATCCGGACTACGTGTACCAAGCTTACCGATCGGGACATCGCACCACGGAGGGCAATCGCCCGGCGTTGCTGCGCGGGTGGATCAGCGAGGGCGGAATGTGACAATGACTTTGAGACAGATCAGGGGCGGAAATTAGTGTATATATCTCTGGTGTCGCCGGCAGCGGCAGGAACGGATCGCTGCGCCGCCAGTCGGGCTGCAGACGCTGCTCGGCCAGGTGGTTCCCCGCATCGTCTTGCAATACGCCAACACCAGCCGACAGATGACGCTGGCCTACCCCATGGCGCTGATCGGCGACGCCGTCCCGCCGCAAATCAGCAACGTGCAGGCGCAGAACGTGCCCGACGGAGTCAAGATCACCTGGACAACCAACGAATTCGCCACCAGCGAGGTGCGCTACGGCACGACATCGGGGACGTACACCCAGACAGTCTCCGATCCGCTGTTCGAGAGAACGCACAGCCTGACCCTGACCGGGCTGACGGCCGGCCGGATGTACTACTTCGTGGTGCGCGGGACCGATCGCAGCGGCAACCAGGCGCAGAGCGGTCAGCACCAGATCAGGGCGCAGATGACGCTGTTTGTGCCGCTGATCCGGCGAAGGTAGAGAGAGGTCTCGATGCGTTTCACCAGGATGACGCTCTTTTGCCTGTGGCTCTTTCTCCTTGTAGCCTGCACCGAGCAAGACCAGAGTGATCTTGCCACGCGGGCCGCGCAGGGTGTGCAGACGGCCGAAGCGATTGCCAGAACAACCGCCGTAGCGGCCTCCAAGACCGCCCTCGCGAGCGGGGCGGAAGCGGTGCAAACCCAGGTGGCGGCGGCCAGGTTGACCGTCGAGGCCAAGATTGCCAGGCCCACCGATGATGGCCCTTTCACGGTGGACAGCGATCTCACGCGGCTAGCGATCGTTTCCGGCGCGCAGTTGGACGCTGCCATCAAGGCCATCCGATCCGATAGCCCGCTGGTCGGTTTGGGTCAAGGCTTCGTGGATATCGGCAAGAAGCATGGCATCAACGCCTTCTACATCGCAGCGCACGCTGCGTGGGAATCGAGCTGGGGTACCAGTCAGTTGGCGCGCGACAAGAACAATCTGTTCGGCTACGGCGCATACGATTCATGCCCATACGAATGCGCCTGGACGTTCAAGACCAAAGAGGAATGTGTGGACACGGTCATGCTGCTCGTGAAAACCGACTACCTGACAGAAGGCGGTCAGTACTACCATGGCGCTACTCTGCGAGGCATGAACGTGGCGTACGCCACCGATCAAAACTGGCAGAATGGCATCGCCAGCATCATGAATTCGCTGGCAAACAAAGCGCGCTGAATTCAAAGCGAAGGAGAAAGAAGCTGTGCCAAGCCTCGTTGATTCCATGCGCCTAAAGGCGGACCAGGCCGCCCTGGAGGCGGACAAGCTGATCCGCATCCGCCGCGAGCAGGGCGCCATTGACCAGTTGCGCCGAGACATCAAGATGCAGCTGGACGCGCTCGGCCAGGCCGCCTTGACAGCCTATCACGCCGGTCAAATCGCCCATCCGCAGTTGATGAGCATCTGCCGACAAGTAGATGCTTTGAACGAGCAGATCGGCCAGCGGGAGGTCCGCATCGAGCAAATCCGGGCTGAGAAGCTGGCTACTCCGCCGATCGCGCAGACCGGAGTGCCGTGCCCGAGTTGCAGGCAGCTCATCCCGGAAGGCGCAGCTTTCTGCCCTGTTTGCGGCTACAAGATCCTCAAAGCACAGCCGGCCGAAGCCATCTGCGCCGCGTGCGGTAGCTCGATTTCGGCCGCGGCGCAGTTTTGCCCCAGCTGCGGCGCACGCAAGGCCCAGGCGCCGCCGACCATCCGCTGCACAGGCTGCGGCGCCGAGTTGCCAGCCACTGCGGTTTTCTGTCCTGACTGCGGGGCCCGCGTGGGCGCCGCCGCGCCCCCTGCAACACCGACGCCGCCGCCCACGGTCGCTCTGCCCCCTGTTGTTGCCCCCGTTTTTACTGACAAGCCCATGGTTACGGGACATGCGGCGGCGTCCTCTGCGTTAGAATCGGGCTTGGCGCTTCCTTTCGATGCGCCGACCGGGGCGTTGATGCCAGTCGCGCCGGAGGCGACGCTGCCTGCTGTTGAACCGATCGGGGACGTGGCCACGGGCGAACCGGAAGCAGAGCCAGGCCCCCTGACGAAGCTCTGTTCCTCATGTCAGGCGGAACTGCCCATCGCGGCCATCTTCTGTCCAGACTGCGGCGCCCGTCAACAGGCGCCAGGATAAGGGTTGCGTCGCAGTGAACTGAACCTGCTTGCTCCTTCGACACTCATCCAGAGGAGAAACAACCACCGATGAGGGGTAACCGACGTATCGTCCTGCTGATGCTTTGCTTGTGGGTGATGCTGCCAGCGCGTCCAGCCCGCGCTGGTGATGGTGTCTGGACGACGCTCAATACAGCACCCTTCGGGCCAACTGAGATCATCATTGATCCCGGTTCACCCGGAAACGTCTATGCTGTCGGCCCTCAGCTGACCCTCATCAGCCGGGACGGCGGCGGCGAGTGGACCCCGGCCGATGATGTGCCGTCGGAAACCAGCCAGCTCATCTTCGATCCCCTCACGCCCTCTATCGTGTATGCGGTGGTTGACAACCAACTACAGCAACGTCTCGGCGCCCAAGCATGGGCGCCCCTGGCCCCTGGGCTGCTAAATGGGATCACGAGCTTCGTGATCAACCCGGACAATCCGAGCCAGTTATGGGTCGCCACCGCATCCGACCTGCTGCGCTCCGAGGATGGCGGAAAATCCTGGACCAGGAGCGCGTTGCCGGCATCCGGCAACTTGACCGCCCTTGCGCTGGGCGCGCCCGACAGTCGGCACGTCTACGTCGCGTTGGCCGGCCCGGGGCTTTTCCACAGCGCCGACGGCGGCGCGAGCTGGAGCCGGACCGGCGTAGGATTGGAGGATGCTGGTAATCTCTATGCCTTACAGGTAGACGGCCTGGCAGCGGGGACGCTCTACCTGGCGGCAGATGGCGGCCTGTACCGCTCGACAGATCACGGCGCCAACTGGGCGCCCCTCAGCGCGCCCCAGCCTTCGTACCGTTCTGGCATCCTGTTGTGGACCGGCGCGGGCGGCGGCGCGCTCTACACAGCGGCCGGGGACAGCATCTATCAAAGTCAAGACAAGGGCGCCACCTGGAAGGCGGCCCAACCGGCCCCAGGATCGGACATCACCCGCCTGATCGCTGAACCGGGGAACCCCGCGGTGATGTATGCCATCGCCGGCGGCGCAGTCCTGAAGAGCTTCGATGCCGGGGCCAATTGGACCCCACCTCCGGCCCCAGGCGGCTACATCGTTGTCGCCGCGCATCCCACGACAAGCGGACTGCTCCTGGCCAACCACATTCAAGGTAGCGCGTGGCGCAGCACCGACAGCGGACACACCTGGACACAAATCGAGCAGGGTTGGCCCGCGGGGCAGGGCATCGGCGCGTTCCACATGCATGCCGGCGACCCGGATCAGATGTTTGCGGCAGCGGGCAACGCGCTGCTGATCAGCCGCGATGCGGGGCAGAGTTGGCAGTCCACGGGCATGCCTACGGCGGAGAGGCAGCAGGCGATCGCCACGGCGCCCACGGATCCGGCGGTCATTCTGGTCTCACTCGGCCGCACAATTTTGCTCAGCGGCGATGGCGGTACGTTCTGGAAAGCGGCACAGTTACCCGGCAACGCTCAGGCCAACGACTTGTGGCTGGCCCCGGAAGATGCGACGCAAGTCATCGCGGCAACAACCCAGGGTCTGTATCGTTCAACCGATGGCGGCGCCAGCTGGGAAGCGGCGGCTGGTATCGGACCGGAAAACTGCCGCAACTTGTGGTCGGGCGCGCAGCCGGGCGAGGTGTACGCCAGCACGGACAGTGGGTTGGTCTCCAGCAGCAACTCTGGCGTCACCTGGAGCAGCAGGCCGGCGGCCGGCGGCCTGGGTGGAAGCGCCGGGCGCATCCTGCGCGACTGGAGCGACCCAAATGTGCTTTACGCTATGAGTGGCGACCGCATTCTCATCAGCCCGAACAGTGGCTTGCACTGGATGCCGCTCGGCGGCGCGCTGGCCTTCGCACCGGCCTACCTAACCGTGGATGGTATGACGCCCCGCCAGTTGTATGCTGATGACGCGCAAGGCCGCAACCAGTGGCGCCTCACCTTGCCCGAGATCCCGCCGACGCCGACGCCCCTGCCGACTTTCACTCCGACAGCGACGCCGACGGCTACCGTGTGTCCTGATTACACACCGCCGCCGGGTATCGGGGTGGAGGACATCCGCTGCTTGGGGAACGATGTGTTGATGTCAACCGGAGACTGGCAACCGGCCAGGCGGAACCGAAAAACAAGGTAAGCCCCCGAGATGTCATTAGTATCTGACTTTACTGAAGAGGAACACACCATGAAGACCCGTTTTGTGAACCTGATAGCGTTGACGATCTTGTTGACTCTGCTACTATCACCAGGCAGCATGTTGCCGTACCGACCGTATTCGCCGATAGGCGCTGTCTCGGCGAGTGCAGCAGTCATGCCGGTTAGCGCCGATTGGCCGGCTCCGGCGGTTGCACAACAAGAAGCTGCAGCCGCCGATGACGTCCAAAACAGCCCAATCATGTTCATCGAAAACGTGGGCCAGTGGGCCGGTGCCACGCGCTTGCAAGTGCGCGGCGGTACTGGCACCGTATGGTTGACCGACAATGCAGTGTGGTTGACGCTGCTTGAGCCTCGTGGTGCCGAAGGAAGGTATGGGGAGTCAGGGCCTACGCCCCAGCCATCAAATTCATCAAACGCAGAGACAATTCGGGAGGGAGCCAACATCAGAGTGAGCTTTGCTGGCGCAAATCAACACCCACGCCTGGAACCTTTCGACCGCCAGGGTACGCAAGTGTCCTATTTCGTTGGTAACGATCCGAATGACTGGCATGCAGATGTGCCTGTTTGGGCAGGTGTCCGTTACTTGGGTTTATATCCTGGTGTTGATCTGGAGTTGTTTGAGCGGAACAACGAAGGGGTGTGGCGGTTAGTAGCAGAAGACAGAGCAAGCCTCGATCAGGTTCGTTTACAGATCGAAGGAGCCGAGAATCTCTCCGTCGATGACTCCGGCCACTTGATCATGGATGTGGCTTTCGGCAGAGTATACGGTCCGGCTGTGGTGTTGATCAAAGACCGTACATCAGTCCAAGCTCAGGTTGAAGGCAACACTGTGATGTTCAAGCCAGTCGAGCCATCGGACAAAGCGCCTGAGCGCCAGCAGGGGGAGAGCTTGATAGGCAGTGTCACAGCTCCGCTTACTTGCTTAGCCGAGTCACAGCATCCCTACGCCAATAGTTTTGACTACACATGGACGATAACCAACTCTGATACCCATGCCTCCGGGTCACGCGTTCATTTCTCGCGCTTGGAGACCGAAAGCGGTTATGACCAGGTTCGCGTGCTCGATCAGAACGGCAACATCATCCAATCCGTCACTGGTTATTACCCCAGCGGTTTGTGGAGCGACCCCGTGCCCGGCCGAGTTGTGAAGGTGCGACTAACGACAGACTCCAGTGTCACGTACTGGGGCTTCTGCTTAGACATAATCGCATCTGTGAGTACGGACGAGCTGGACTACAGCACATTTCTGGGCGGTAGCGGTTTCGATGCCGGTCAAGCCATCGCCGCCGGTGGCGGAGGCATCGCCTACGTCGCCGGTGAGACCGATTCAACGAACTTTCCCACGAGCCCTGGTTCTTTTGACGTGAGATCCAACGGGAGTCGCGATATTTTTATAACGAAGCTACAGAGTGCAGGCAATGACCTGGCGTTCAGTACCTTCATTGGTGGTAGCGGACATGATCGGGCTTTCGCCCTTGCCGTGAATGCGGCTGGGGAAGCTTACTTGACGGGTTCGTCCTCCTCTAGCAATTTTCCCACGACATCGGGTGTTCTCGATACCTCCTACAATGGGAACACCGATGTAGTTGTGGTCAAGCTTAACACCACCGGCACTGCATTGCTCTACAGCACCTATTTGGGTGGCACCGCAACCGACGAAGCGGATGGGTTGGCGATTGACGGAGCTGGTGCAGCCTACCTGGCCGGTTATACAGCATCATCTAATTTTCCCACTACGCCGGGTGCATTCGACACAACCTGGAACGGCGGTTCACCATATAGCGAAGCATTTGTGACAAAGATCAATCCCAATGGCAATGCTTTGGTGTATAGCACATTTCTCGGTGGCACCAGTGAAGATGACGGAAATGGTATTGCCGTTGACGGGAATGGTTATGCTTATATCGCAGGTTGGACCAGTTCTGGCAACTTCCCAACCACTACCGGGGCATTTGGCACTACCTTTGCTGGGATCCACGATGTATTCATTACCAAACTCAGCATCTCCGGCAGCAATTTGGTTTACAGCGGGCTTTTGGGAGGAAATGGAGATGATCAGGCACAGGCAATTGCGATAGGCGTGTCTGGCGCTGCGTATGTGACTGGTCAGACGAGTTCAGGCAACTTCACCATCACCCCTGACGCTTATGACAACACCCTCGGTGGGCTATGGGACGGATTTGTCGCTAAAGTCAATCCTACGGGAAATGCCCTGGTCTATAGCACCTATCTGGGTGGAACCGGCTCGGACTGTGAGTCACCAGGGATAGACCGAGAGTGTGTGGTTATAGCCGATGCATCCGGGGCAGCCTACGTGGCCGGGCGCACCTCATCTTCGGACTTTCCCACGACAGGTAACGGCTTTGATCTCAGCTACAACGGGGGGGAGGATGGTTTCATGGTCAAGCTAAGGCCCGATGGCGCCGGCTTGGCCTATGGATCCTTTTTCGGCGGCTCTTATAGCGATCAGACCTTGGCCGTAGCTGTGGACTCTTCCAGCTCTGCCTATATTACCGGGCGCACCTATTCGACCGACTTCCCCGTAACATCGGGCGCCTTCGATACGAGCTATAATGGCGGCTATACCGACGCTTTTGTGATCAAACTGGCGCTGGAAGGCGCGAGTACACCTACACCGACTTCAACGCTCGCTCGAACGTCCACCTCGACGCCAACTTCCACGCGAACGCCGACTTTTGTTCCGACACGCACAGCCACGCCGACACGCACAGCCACGCCGACACGCACACCAACTCCCGTGCCCGGCTACACCATCTCCGGCCGCGTGGCGAGTGCCAGCGCCCAGGGAATCCCCGACGTGACCGTCCGCGTCGGTTACGTTCGCACCACGACAACCGATGTGCACGGGTACTACACCTTGAGCGGAGTACCTGTTGGAACCTACACCATTACGCCGGCGAAAACCGGTTATACGTTTTCGCCGGTTTCACGCTCAGTTACGGTACCGCCGGATGCAACGACGGTGAATTTTGCCGGATACGACAGATTACCGATTGTCCTTGTGCATGGCTGGAATGGCGCCAACATTCTAGATTGGTCCTGCGGTCAAGTTAATCCAGACACGTATTTTGCGGACATTGATACTCAGCTGCGCAACGCTGGCTACCATGTCGGGTATGCCTCGCTTATGTCGTCTACATGCTATACACCGCCCATCGAGCAAAACGTTGCGCGGCTGAAACGTGCGATCGAGGATGCGAAGGCAGCGACGAACCAACCACGGGTAATTCTAATCGCGCATAGTATGGGGGGCTTGGTGGCGCGAGCCTATATCGAAAGCGACGGTTATGCCGACGATGTTTCTGAACTATTCACGTTCGGAACACCACATCTTGGCGTACCAGAAGACATGGTAGCGATTTTTGCCAATGGACTCAGTCTAGGCGCTTATTGCTGGCAACTCCAACCGGCCTTCTGCAATTTTTCCGTTCTGGGGATGCAGATCTTCAACCACGACCATCCGGTCCGCAAGGCCGACATGAACTATCATGTGATTAGTGGCGATGCTCCCGACCTCCCGCGCACTTTACTCGGTATGCTGACAGATCAGTTGCTGATAGGGCCAGACGACGGTGCCGTCCAGACCGGGAGCGGTCTCGGTCTTTCAGGCAATCTCGACCGCTGGCAGACGGACGAAACTCATGCTAGTACTATAGGCCCTCGTAGCTACTTTGTCAGGTATGGCGGGGATAGCACAAGTTACCTTCAATGCTTGAAACGCGTTTTGGTGGATCGCACTTCAGACCATTGCGGTACGGTTGGTCAGCTAGAGACTGTGCTGGATGAGAATTCAACACCTGCCCAGCATAGTCCGTTTCTGTATGGTACCCTGTTGCCCGGACAAACGAACGATCGTCCTATTGCGCTAGAAGGTGGTGTTACTCTATTCGCGGCGCAGTGGCAACCGGGTACCGTGCGAATGACCCTGATTAGCCCGTCTGGTCAGATCATTGACCCTGCCTATGCGGCTGCCCATCCGGAAGTCGTGACTTATCAGGAGAGCGAGGGCTACGCCACCTATTCGTTCCCCAATGCCTCCGCTGGCACATGGCAGATGCGCATTCAAGCAACCAACGTACCAGCTGGCGGCGCTGCATACACGGCGTTCGCCGCCTTCAAGATCGCTCTGATCTTAGTGGGCGGGACAGATCGCTCTTGGTACTCACCCGGAACAACCGCTGTGATCTCGGCCACATTGTCGCCCGCGCCACAGAGCGCCACCGTTGCCGCTGCCATCCTGCTGGCAGACGAAACTAACACAACTGTAACCCTAGCTCCACTCGGCGGGGGACGCTATCGCGGCAGCTACCTCGTGCCGGCCATACCGGGGTACGCCGAAATGCGACTACGAGCCACAGGGGTCAACATCAACAGTAAGGCTTTTGAGCGAGGTACGAGCCTGGCGTTCCAGATCTCGCCCAATACTGTTGCCCTCAACGGCGTCTACAGCGACACACCTGAGCCTCGCTGGCCGGGAGCACGCGTTTACGATGCACTGAACGTAGCGGTCGGTGTCAACGTAAGTGTTGCTGGCACCTATGGGGTCTCGGCAGATTTGATCGATGGTGCCGGCAATCCCGTCGCACACGCTAACATTATCAGCGAACTATCCAGCGGCGCTGGAAACCTACTGCTGCGTTTTTCAGGTGTGGACATCTATACGTCCCAGCGCAATGGGCGCTATGTCCTGACCAATCTGCTCCTGACCGACCGCAACGGTGCCACGCTTGTGGCACGGGAAGCACAGAATGTCTATACGACGGCCACATACCAGTATCGCGACTTCCGCACCGGTGACCAGTTCCTGCCACTGCTGTTCAAGGCGCCAGGTGGAGCACCACCGGTAACGGCTACTCCGACGCCGACCCGTACGCCAAGCTCAACCGCGACAGCAACCGCAGTTGTGCTCACGCCTACGGCGACGCCGACGCGCACACATACTCCCACCGCCATGCCGACTCATACTCCCTCGGCTACCGCGACGAGCACGCGAACAGCGACGCCGACTCGCACACACACTCCCACCGCGACGAGCACACCAACACGAACACCGACCAATACTCGGACGCCAACGCCTACCGTGCCGACGCTAACTCCCACTAACACCCCAACGAATACACCAACTCCCCCGCCATCTCTCATCGAACCAATTGGACAAGTGGGAGGGACAGTAAGGGCCATCGCTGTGGCAGGAAACTATGCCTATGTTGGGGTCGGATTGCGGCTGGTGGTGCTTGATATCTCCAATCCTGCTTCACCTATCGTGGTAGGACAAAGCCCCATGATGTCTGGTGTCATAGAAGATGTCATCCTATCTGGTAGTTTGGCCTATATCGCCTCTGGAGAAGGCGGCCTTCAGATTCTTGACATTAGTAGTCCAGCCAACCTGACTCGCCAAGGCGGTTATGACACGTCCGGCGTGGCGCATGACTTGACCCGCGTTGGCAACCTAATCTACATCGCCGATGGAAGCAGTGGTATGGAGATCATTGATGTGAGTAATCCGGCCAATCCGGCGCGTCGCGGTGGTTATGATACGATCGAGGAAGCCTGGGGTGTAACAGTGGTAGGCAGCCTGGCTTATCTCGCCAATGGCGGAAGCCTCCTCCAAATCATCGACGTGAGCGACCCTGCCAACCCGTGGCGCCGCGGTGGATACGACCTGCCTGATTATGGCGCAAGCGTCGCCGTGACTGTGGTTGGCAACCTGGCATATGTCGCCGATGCCAACAATGGCCTGTTGATTCTTGATGTGAGCAATCCAGCCAACCCTGTGTTTCGCGGTGGCTATGGCACACCTGACTACGCCTGGGACGTGGTCGTAGCTGGCAACTTGGCTTATGTCGCCGATTACAATAAGGGGCTGCAGATCATCGACGTGAGCAATCCGGCCGGCCCATGGCGCCGCGGTGGTTATGACACCCCCGGGTACGCCGTTGGCGTGGTCGTGGTCGGCAATCTGGCCTTCGTTGCGGATTATGATCACGGTCTGCATATTATTGACATTACCAGTCCATCCAATCCGTGGCGCCGCGGCGGCTATGGCACTTCTGATTACGTCTTTGACATGGCTGTGGCCAGCGGCCAGGCGTTTGTTGCTGACGGGGACAGCGGGTTACAGATAATAGACGTCACCAATCCGGTCAATCCTGTGCGTCGCAGTGGCTATGACACGCCAGGATACGCCTACGGCGTGGCGGTGGTCGGCAACCTGGTCTACGTTGCCGATGGAAGCAGCGGCGGCCTGCAAGTTATTGATGTAAGCAATTTGGCAAATCCGATTTGGCGGGGATGGTATGATACGCCGGGATCCGCCACGAGCGTAGCTGTGGCGGGCAATTTGGCTTACGTTGCAGATGGCAATTATGGCATGCAGATCATTGATGTTAGCGATCCAATTCACCTGGTATGGCGAGGCTGGTACGATACGCCAGGGTATGCAAGTAACATCGCACTAGTCGGTAATCTGGCTTACGTCGCTGATGGAGGCAGCGGCCTGCAGATCATTGATGTGAGCGACCCCGTCCACCTGTGGCGCCGAGGCGACTATGACACGTGGGGGAACGCGCAAGACGTCGCAACGGCTGGCAACCTGGTTTATGTGGCCGACGGGAGCAGCGGCCTGCAGGTTGTTGACGTGAGCAACCCAGCCAATCCTGTGCGTCGCGGCGGCTATGACACGCCTGGGTACGCCTATGGTGTAACTGTGGTCGGCAATCTGGCCTTCGTCGCCGACTACGGCAGCGGCCTGCAAGTCATTGACGTGAGCAGCCCGACTAATCCTGTACATCGCGCCGACTATGACGCGCCGGGTTACGCCTACGGTGTGATGGTGGCCGGCAATTTGACCTTCATCGCCAATGGAGTTGAAGGCTTACCCATCTTGCGTCTTAGTGAAACGATTGCGGATTGGTGGCAAGCAGAGTTCTGGAACAATGAGACGCTCAACGGCCTGCCTGTTCTGGCGCGTAATGATACTACCATTGACTTTGAATGGCAGGATGGAGCGCCAGCCACGGGGGTCAATGCCGATCATTTTTCGGCTCGTTGGACCAGGCAGGTGAATTTCAGCCCAGGAGGATCGTATCAGTTCCGCGTGCGGCGTGACGATGGCGCCCGTCTGTGGATCGATGGGAACCAGGTGTTCAATGCCTGGCAGTATGGGCGAGAGGAACATATCTTCACGATGACCCTGGGAGCCGGCTATCACGATCTACGGTTCGAGATGTATGAAATCAATGGCTGGGCCCGGGCTGGCCTGTCGTGGACTCGACTAGCGCAGGCCGTAGAGCCGGCTGCGGCGAGCTCCGCCTGGATTCCGACGCCGCCTCGCTGAAGGTCTCCCCCGACGACATCAAAGATCATGTCAGCCCTGACGTGTGCGTTGCAATGATGCGAATCCGGCAAATTGACGCGATTGCGGCCTGTCGGAAGTGTGATGGATTACTGGGTTGCTTGCACTGCCCGGCGCTATGATACCGGCCGATCAATGACAAGCAGCAGAAGTGCCTGAAATGCAAAATGAGCCTGGTTAAATTGTGAATCTGCGATAACGAGGAGAGATCCAAACGTGAACTATCACTTGCATGTCCGGAGCCAAGTGCTCCTGTTTGTCATGTTCCTGGCGCTCGTCTTGTTGACGACATGCGCCGGTGAGCAAACACCGTCTCCAGAAGAGCGCCAAGCCGCTGCCGCGGCAACGGTCGCCGCAGCCCGTGCAACTGAGGTGGCTGCGGCGCAGATCCAGGCCGAGCTCACGCGAGCCGCGATCCCTTCTGCCACTCCCACACCGACCGAAACACTGACGCCATCTCCGACCCCCACGGCAACAGATAGCAACGCGATCTCCAAGGAGATGGTGGCCGCGGAAGGGGGCAGCATCGAGCTGAGCGATGGTACTCGGCTGGAGATACCGCCCGGGGCGCTGGCAACAGATGGGAAAGTCAGCATCGCCCGGTTGGACGTGCTCCCTTCTGAAGCAGGCAACCTTGACGGCTTGCAATACCAGGCGTATGAGATCTCGGCGCCCACCCACACACTCGCCGTGTCGGCGACGATCACCTTTTCTTACCAGGGCCTCCCGATGGACGACGCGTTGGCGCCTGATGCGGTGTTCGCGGCGTATTGGGATGGGCAAGGATGGGAGTTGCTAGATAGCGAGGTCGATCCTACAAGCAAGACGCTCTCCTTTGAAACCGAGCACTTTTCGATCTTCTCGGTATTCCTGGCGCCGACGCTTGACGCGCTCCGCGACGCGTTGCTTCCACCCTTTTTCCGTTCATGCTACGACTGGTTCGCTAAATCCAGCCAAACATACCCCCAGGAATCAAGGCTGAGCCAACTTACAGCGGGTATCGCCGCCAGCAATGCAGGCGCGCCCGCGAGCCCAGTTTATCGCGCTGACGGATACGACAATTTCGCCGCGTATGATAAGGTGGTCGTGGCTGATATTAAGTGGTTCGATGGTCTGGCGGCCTGGCTTCCTAAAGCTAAACGCGACCTTTTGCTGGTTCCGATCCTGGCGCACGAGCTCTCCCACGTTACGCAGGGGTACTCCAAGTTCACCGTTGCAGCGGAGGTGCTGGCGAAAAGCATCGGTATGACGTCGCTCGACGAGGCCTTACGCGAGGCTCTGCGAGGTTTTTACACGATGATCCTGGCTATCGGTCGAAATGACTGCGAAGCTACTTTCGAAAGCAGTAGCGATTTTCTGACCAATATCACGACTGGTGCCCTATCCTGCGCCAAATGGCACGAGCGCGAGATAGCTGCCGACGAAGATGGGGTCGTCTGGGCAGCAAAGTACGCCACAGAGAAGGGTATCGGTACGGCTTCGGAAGTAGGGTTGATTTACGCGCACTTCTTCGAGGAAATCGACGCTCCCTCTTATTGCTCTCATCCTGCAGCAAAGTTACGTGCAGATCAAGCAATTGCGATCCTCGGCTTGGGACAAGAGGGTGGCATCTACGGCAAAGTGACACCAGCCGGCGTTGAGATTTCCGTTGACAGAAAACTGGTGGATAAGGCCGACGAAAACGGGCAGTTCCTGGTCACCGGCCTCACCCCGGGCAACCACAACATTCAGTTCTCTAAAGCAGGATTCCAAACCCAGTCTCTGCCGGTCGATGTACCATCACAACGCCTGATGGAGGTGACGCAAATCAACTTGAAGGCAGCCACGCCGACCCCTAACGCGACTGCTATACCGAAACGCACACCTGCTCCATCCCGCCCTGGGCTGATCACCGATTTCGAGAACTGGGGCACTTGGAAGCGCGGTGACGAGGCGTGGGGAACCTTCACGCAGTCGAAGGAACAGGTGTACGCCGGTTCCTATTCCGGCAAGCTCACCTACAGCTTCCCTGCCACTTCTAACAACTACTTGGTCTTCCGCCAGACGATATCCATTGCGGGACAGCCTGCAGCGCTCAGGATCATGGTCTACGGCGATGGTTCGGGTAACTTCCTCAATGCCTGGGTGCAAGATGCCAACGGCCAACTGTGGCAGTTCACCTTTGGGCAGATCTACCATACAGGCTGGCAGCAAATGGGCGCCACACTTGACGTGAGTCGCGGATGGCCGAACCAGGCGGTAGGAGGGAATCCGAAAACGGTTGCCCCAGTCTATCCGCTACGTTTCTCCGCCCTGGTCTTGGATGGGTATCGCGAAGATGCGCCGTTCCAGGGTGTGGTCTATGTGGACGATCTGCTGGCTGGTGATGCGGATAAGCTCACGCCGATCCCTACGACAATAAACACGCCGACTCCCGTATCGCCTCCCAACCCCAGCATTTCCTTCCGCGCCGACCGCACGAGCCTCAGTGCCGGTGAATGCACCACCCTGCGCTGGGATGTTGATAATGTCACCGCGGTCTACCTTGATAGCCAAGGGGTTGCTGGACATGAGAGCCGTCAGATCTGCCCCACAGCGACACAGACCTACAATCTGGCTGTTACCCGACGAGATGGTAGTCAACAACAAGCATCAGTGACTATCCAGGTTGCCGGTGCAGTACCGACCCCAATATCACCACCGTCACCTATTCCACCCGCAGGCCCATGCGAGGCCATACCTGGAGAAAGCTACGGTGATCTCAGTATCCAGGGGACTCCCAGCGATCGCCCGGCGGAGTCGCACGCCGATCTGAACCTGGCGGTGCGTGGTTATGAGCGCAATAACGCTGCCCCCCAGTTTTCAGATTATGGCCCGGCTGTTGATCCCAACGGCCCACAGTTGCCAGGCCTGTTCGGAGATCAGCGCACACCGCGCTTCACATCAACGTACCAGGTGTTCGATTGGGACTGGGGATGCAATTGCCGCAGCGGTCTGCTAAACCAATGGGATGTGACGCTGCTGGGCATGGCCGTGAGTTCAGGCGAAGCGATTCGTGTGCCTGATTCCGGCCGTTCCATCGGCTCCGGTTATGAGGTACTCGTGCTCTATGCAAGTTCTGACCGAATCACACTGAAATACACCCCTGAAGACAACGTGGTCAGTGGATACACCATACACATTGAGGATGTCTGTGTCGAACCCAATCTGCTGGGTCTTTATCAATCCTTGAACCAATCCGGACGCGGTCGCCTGCCGGCGTTGCGCGCTGGCCAGGCTTTCGGGCGAGCGAAAGGCGGTGAGATCAAGGTCGCCATCCGCGATGGTGGAGCCTTCTTCGATCCGCGGTCTCGGAACGATTGGTGGCGTGGACGTTAGCCTGGCAACATCACCATAGAGTGTAACACGACACCTCGTCCTGGAGAAGCCGAGTCGAGGTGTGGTGTCAGCCATCTGGTTGTAATGAACTACTACTGCTCCAAGGGAGCGTCTGGCCCGAGAGGAATCGTGCGTCGCTATTGACAGTAGAATGATGAAATCATGAACTCAATCGGTCGCTATCAGATCAAACACGAGCTGCGACGAGGCAGCATGGCTACCGTCTATCGGGCTTACGCCCCACGCTTCGGACGCGATGTAGCCATCAAGGTCCTGCCGCCCGAATTCCTTCACGACCCTGATTTTCGCGCACGTTTCGAGCGTGAAGCGCACATCATCGCCGCGTTGGAGCATCCAGGTATCGTGCCCGTGTATGACTTCGGTGAAGAGGCTGGCCTGCCCTACCTGGTGATGCGCTATATGGTCGGCGGATCCTTAGCCGATCGGTTGGCGCGGGTGCCGCTCGCGCCGTTGGAGACTGCCCGTATCCTGGCTGCTATCGCACCGGCCCTGGACATGGCCCATGCGCGGGGTGTCATCCACCGTGACCTCAAGCCGGGCAATATCTTGCTCGACGAGCACGATAATCCTTATATAGCCGACTTCGGCATTGCCAAGTTGGTAGAGGGGAGTGCCGCATTTACCAGCTCTGGCATCATGGGCACGCCGACCTACATGAGCCCGGAGCAGGCGCAAGGCAACGTGGCACTGGATGGCCGTAGCGATGTGTATGCATTGGGGGCCATGCTGTACGAGCTACTGGCAGGCCAACCGCGCCCTACAAGGCCGACACTCCCTTGAGCCTTGCGATGGCGCACGTACTGAATCCCGTGCCGCACGTACAAGAGGCTGTGCCCAGTCTCTCGGTCGAGGTAGATCGGGTGGTGAGCCGGGCCATGGCCAAAGAACGAGAGCAGCGCTACGCGACGGCTGGCGCATTGGCCACGGCATTGACGGCGGCTGCCCAGGGTATGGTCCAGCCGGCAACGCGGCACGCTGCCCCGGCAGCCGTCCGCCAGGCGAGTCAGCAGCCCACGCCACCGAGTCCAGGCCAGCTCTCGCCGCGCCCTCCGCTGCCCCCATCTGCCTCCGCCCAACGCCCTTCATCCCGACGGAAGGCCTGGCCAGTATGGATCGTGAGCCTGGCAGTGATGGTCATGTTGCTTGTAACCATTGCTATCTTGAGCGTCAACTGGAACCGCAATCCCAAAACGTTGACCACGCCAACGGTGGTAGTGATCGCACCACCAAGCGATACGCCTGTCGTGGCAGCGCAACCATCCCGGAAACCTCTACGTCAACGCCGACCGACACATCAACGGCGCGCCCGGCGGCAACCGACACATCAACCGCTACGCTTACTCAGAAGCCAACGGCGACACGCCAAGACACACCGACCCCCACGCCCAAACCAACGGCGACACAGATGCCGTCAGCTACTCCCACACCACGACCTACCAAGCAGACAATGTCTGTGGAATGGCTTTCTGTCCCAAATGGCAGTTTCGCGATGGGAAGTACCGAAGGCGAAATACAGCAGGCGCTGGCGGAGCGGAATGTGACAATGATCTTGAGACAGATCGGGGGCGGAAATTAGTGTACATGT
>DAISHS010000049.1:0-18361 GCA_036822415.1 Chloroflexota bacterium | reverse complement strand
CGCCGAGCGGTTGGCCGTTACGCCGTGTTCTCCGCGGCGCAGGCGGGGCAGATGCGGGGATTGCTGAGCTGCTGCTTGTGCCGCGTGCAGATCGCAAAGACTTCCATGCGCTCGCCCAGCAGAAAACGACGCTTGATCGTGCCTTCCACGGCCAGATGGCGCGTGTTCGTTTCGCGTAAAATCCCCGGTACCGGGCAAGAATTGCATACGTTCGGATTCCAGGCTGCCGAATCTTGACCCTTGGGCAGACGACATTCCTTTAGTTCACGTCCGCGGTAATAATCCTCATAATAGAAACGACAGTCAATCCGCGTCGGCATGTTTCCTCCATCATGACAAGCCTTACAAGATTACCAAGCCAATGCCCACCAACGTGATTAGCGCGCCGATGATGCTGCTGGGGCTTGGAATTTCACCCAGGAGCAGGATGCCCAGGATGACTCCCCCGGTAACTTCCTGCGTCGCAACCAGGTTGGCGTAGGTGGCGTGGACGCGGCGCAGGGCCGCGTTGTAGAGCGTGTGTCCCGCCCCCAACGGCAGGATGCCCAGACCAACCACCGCCAGGATTTGCTGCCAGCCGTAGACCGCCGGGTTGAAATGGACGGCCGCGGCCGGCAAAGCCCACAGCGCAGCCAGGCCATACACCCAGCCGGCGTAGGTCAGCAGAGGATAGGCGGCGCGCTGCGAGCGTCCGGCGACCGAGTAGAGGCCAAAGGTAATAGCTGAACCAAGCGCCAGCAGATCGCCAAAGGCCATGCGGGCGCTCCAGGCCGGCTCGAAGCTGGCCAGGATCGCCACGCCGGCCACCGTCAGGGCGACGCCGCCCCATTTGCGCTGGGGCATCGGCTCGCGCAAGAACCAGGCCGAAGCCAGGGTGACAAAGATCGGCGCGGTGTAGACAATGGCCAGGGAATGGGCAATGGTGGTGTAAGTCAGCGAGGCGATATAGAACAGAAAATGGAGCGCCGTGATGAGTCCAAAGACAACAAAGCGCCCCCAGTCGCCGCGCGCCATGCGCAGCGGTTGCCGCCCCAGGCGCGCCAGCGTCAACACGGCCAGGCTGGCGACCAACAGGCGTCCGGCGGCAATTTCATACGCGCTGAGCGGAGCAGCCCAACGCACCAGCACCGGGCTGGTGGAAAAGAAAAAAACGGCCAGCGCAGCCAGCAGCAAGCCCTTGCGTTGTTCTGTCATGCGGGCGCGGCCAGAGGGTCAATCACGCTGCGCGCCCAAAAACCAACCCTATGCACCGCTATTTTGGCAGAAGATAGGGTAGAACATAGCCAAGCGCCATGCTCAAGATCAGAAACAGGCTGAGAATAATCAGCACGACCTGACGCCAATCGCGCTTGGGGGTGTTGTTCGATTTCCGTGTCATTCTTTGTCAACCTCCAGGGTTATCCCTTGTCATCCTTCGTGTATCCTCTCAATAATAGTCCGGCTAAATCCAGGCAGACAACATCCGTATTTATTGAGAAGATACCCCTGCCTCGCGGTTAAGCGAGCATCAGCCTATAATTTACCCTTCTCGCAGGTGTTTGACAAATTGCGCGCCCTCTCCTATAATTTGCCCCAACCTTTTTTCCCTCGCAAGACTGTACTGCCTTGCTTTTTTTCTAGCGCCGGCCTTGTGATTTATGCATGGACGCGTAAACCTGACGCCAACAGCCGCTTCGCCCCCCTGTCACAGGCGCCAGGCCGCGGGCTTACCCATTGTTGACGTTGAAGCTGCCAACTTTCTGCAAGCTGGCAACCTTGCTGTTGCCAGCCGCCTTGCGAGATCACGCCATATCGCCATTCTCTGGGCCATTGCCCATCAAGTTTGCCAGTCTAGTGAGTCAGGAGGAGAACGTATGTCCAAGCGAGTGTACGGTCTAGTTGCCCTATTGTTGGTTGCAGCGGCGCTGTTGACGGCGTGCGGCGGAGCCGCCGCCCCAACGACAGCCCCAGAAGCGACGAAGGCCCCAGCGGCTGCCGTGGGGACGATCAAGATCGCGACCCAAAGCCCGTTGTCAGGCGGCAGCGCAGCGGTCGGCGAAGGCATCAAGAATGGCGCCCAGCTGGCGGTCGAGCAGCTGAGCGACGGCCTGAAGGCCATGGGCTTCAAGGTCGAGCTGGTGCCGTTCGACGATCAGGCCAAGCCCGAAGTCGGCGTCGCCAACGCCAAGAACATCGTGTCCGATCCCGCGATCCTGGGCGTCGTCGGTCATTACAACTCTGGCGTTGCCATTCCGTCATCGGAAGAGTACCACAACGCCCAGCTGGTGCAGGTCTCACCGGCCAACACCAACCCCAAGATCACGGATCGCTTGTACGCAGAAGTGAACCGCGTTTGTGGACGTGACGATATTCAGGGCGTCGTCGGCGAGCAGTTCGCCCTGCAGGAACTGAAGGTCAAGAGCGTCTACATCCTGCACGATAAGACTACCTACGGGCAGAGCATCGCGGACTTCTTCCGTCAGGCGGCTGAGAAGGATGGCATCAAGGTGCTCGGCTTCGAAGGCACCGAGGAGAGGGCCAATTTTGATCCGATCCTGACGCCCATTCAGGCAGCCAACCCAGACCTGGTTTACTTTGGCGCCATCTACGATCAGGCCGGCATCCTCTTCAAGCAGGCGCGTGACAAGGGCATCAAGGCCACCTTCATGGGGCCGGATGGCCTGGATAGCGCGGACCTGGTGCGGATTGCGGGCGAGGCTGCCAACGGCATGTACTACACCACCGTGGCCGGCCCGGTCTCCTATTACCCGGAAGCGGCCAAGTTCGCCGCTGACTACAAAGCGCGCTTTGGTAAGGACGCCGAGCCTTTTGCCGCGCAGTCCTACGACAGCGCCGCCCTGATTCTGAAGGCGATCGAGGCTGCGGCCAAAGCCAACAACAACCAGATGCCCAGCCGCGCGGCGGTACGTGATGGCGTGCGCGCCCTCAAGGATTTCAAGGGCATCACCGGCACGATCAACTTCGACAGCAAGGGCGATCCGGCTGTTGCCAAGTATTTCGTGATCCAGGTGGTCTCGGCTGACCCCGCCAAGTGGGGTGAGAACAAGGCCGTCAAGACTCTGGAGATTGCGGCGCCGCCGCCGCCGACCAAGTAGTTGTTCGTGCAGCAGAGACCTGGTTTCGCACCAGCAAAACCAGGTCTCTTTGTACCGCCAAACTTCCCCTGCTGCGGAAAGCGATACGATGCCGAAACCTCAACTCCGTACGCTGCGCCAGCTTTTTGCGCCCCTGGTTCAAATTGTTACGTTTGCCATTATCAGCTCCCTGGTAATGGCCTTGCTCGTTTTGCTCCTCGCCTTGCTGCTGCGTGGGAGTCGTCCTGACACCGACCTGCTGGTGGCCGTCATTGCGCTCTTACCGCAAACCATTATTGATGGAATCACCGTCGGTTTTCTCTACGCGCTCATCGCCCTGGGCTACACCATGGTCTACGGCGTGCTGGAGTTCATCAATTTTGCGCACAGTGAGATTTACATGGTGGGCGCGTTTGCCGGGGCTGAACTGGCGCTCTCGTTGCAGGCGGCCAACCTTTTGCTGGCGATGCCGCCCCTGGTTTACGTGGTCCTGGCCGTGGCGGTGGGCATGGCGGTGAGCGGATTGCTGGCGGTCACCGTGGAGCGAATTGCCTATCGTCCACTGCGCAATGCCCCGCGCTTGGTGCCGCTGATTTCGGCCGTCGGCGTTTCCTTCTTCTTGCAGGATGCCGTGCGCCTGTTCGAGAGCTTTCACCGCAATGCTTTCTACCTGACCTTCCCCTCGCTGCCCGCGTTCGACCGGCGCATCATCCTGGGCACCCTGGCCACGGCAAGCGGCGGCACGATTGACGTGGGGATCTCGGTCAAGGTCATTGTGTTCATCGGGGCGGCCATCATCATGCTGATCGGCCTGAATTACCTGGTCAATGCGACCAAGCTGGGAACCGCGATTCGCGCCGTGGCGCAAGATCGTTCCGCGGCCGCGCTGATGGGAATCAACGTCAATCAGATCATTGCGCTGACCTTTCTCATCGGCGGCGCGTTGGGCGGCGCGGCCGGCGTGTTGGCCGGGCTTAAGGCCGGCACGATTGACCCCTTCTTTGGCTTCATTCCAGGCATCAAGGCTTTTACCGCGGCCGTGCTCGGCGGGATTGGGAATATCACCGGCGCCATGTTGGGGGGCATCACCCTGGGCTTGTTAGAAGCCTTTGTGGCTTCTTATCTCACGCTCTTTTCGCGCGGCGCGCTGCCCGGCGCAGATTATGCCGCGATCACGGCCTTCATGATCTTGATTGCCATCTTGATTTTCAAGCCGTCCGGCCTATTGGGCGAGCAAGTGGGGCAAAAGGCGTAAAGAGATGACCACCCAACGTGCAGCCGAATCCAATCGTTCGTCATTTTTGTCCAGGCTGGGCGAACTGCTCCTGTCTGGCCCTCAGGCTTACGTTGTCATGGCGCTTTACATCGCGGCGACGGCCTACGGCGCTTTCAGCAACAGTCGTTCCCTGGTGATCTTTCTTCTGTTCGAAGGCTCGCTGCTGCTGATTTTTGCCGCCAAGATTCCGGCGCGCAGCAAATCACTCTTTGGCGGCCTGGTGCTGCTGGTTTTGCTGCCTTTGCTTGGCATTCGCAACGCCTACTACCTGGAAGTCGCCACCCAGATTGGCATCTACGTGGCCCTGGCCCTCGGCCTGAATATCGTGGTCGGGTTTGCTGGTCTGCTCGACCTGGGCTACGTCGCTTTTTACGCGGTGGGCGCCTATGTCTGGGCCATCTTTGGTTCTGCGCATGCCAACGCCTTTGCCGCGCCGGGCGGCCTGGTGGTGGCCGGTTTGGGATTGCTGGGGGCGGTGGTCGGCGCGGCGCTGGTCTATCGCCTGCTCACACGGTTTAGCGGCCGCGGGGCGATCCCTGGCAAGGGCGCAGCCAGCCAGGCGCGCGCAGTGGCTGTCTGGCTGCTGCCGCTGGTGCTGGGGCTGATCATTTACCGCCTGATCTGGTTGGCGCTGGGGCCGGCCTGGGGACAGCAGGGGCAGTTCCCCCTGGCGCCTGGCTGGTTTTTCCTCTTTCTGGTCCTGGCCGTTGGACTGGCCGCGCTGGCCGGCATCCTCTTGGGTACGCCCGTTTTACGCCTGCGCGGCGACTACCTGGCGATTGTGACCCTCGGTTTTGGCGAGGTAATCCGCGTTCTGGCCAAGAACCTTGACAAACCGATCAACATCACGAATGGCTCCCAGGGCATCACGCCCATCTCGCGCCCCCCGCTGCCGGAGCCTATCGCGGCCCCCTTGCGCGCCTTCTTCTCGCAGATCGCGGGCCGGCCGCTGCAGAACCCCGATTTGTACGGTTTGTATTTCTTCTTACTGGCCTTGTTGATTGCGGGCGCGGCTATCCTGGTGGCGCGACGCCTCGACAATAGCCACATTGGCCGCGCCTGGACGGCCATTCGTGAGGACGAACAGGCCGCCATTGCCATGGGAATTCCCCTGGTCAGGATGAAGCTGATGGCCTTTGCCATTGGCGCCAGCTTTGCCGGCGCCATGGGCCTGATCTTCGCCGCCAAGCAAACCTTTGTCAACCCAGACAGTTTCACCTTCATGGAGTCCATCGGCGTGCTGGCCATGGTCATCTTGGGCGGCATGGGGAGCATCCCCGGCGCCATCCTGGGCGCGACGATCGTCACCGTGCTCAATCTGCAAGTGCTGACAGAACTGTCGCTGCAACTGAGCGCGCTGCGCCAGAGCGGCGGCATGATGCCGCTGCTCAACATCCCCTGGGCGCAGCTGCCTAATCAGCTGGAGCCGGCCAAGTACCAGCGCATGGTCTTTGGCATCGTGCTGATTGTCATGATGATCTTCCGCACCGAAGGCTTGCTGCCGGCGCGCCGCCGGCGCATGGAGATAGAGGAAGCATTACACCCTGAGCGCGACGCGCGGCCGGCTCAGGCCGGAGGAGATCAATAGCATGGCGTTATTGCAGGTGCGCCAGCTCAGCAAGCGCTTTGGTGGGCTGATGGCCGTCAGCAATGTGGACTTGACCATCGAGGCCGGGACCATCATCAGTATCATCGGGCCTAACGGCGCGGGCAAGACCACCTTTTTCAACTGCATTACCGGGATTTATCGGCCGGAAAGCGGTGATATTGTCTTCAACGGCCAGTCGGTGGTGGGGAAACGCCCTGACCAGATCACCGCGCTCGGCATTGCGCGCACGTTTCAGAATATCCGGTTGTTTGGCGCGATGACCGTCCTGGAAAATGTGCTGGTTGGCATGCACACCCATTTGCGCGCGCGCCTGTGGGATATTCTGGGGCACTCGCCCGACTTCCGCCGTGAGGATGCTGCCGTGCGTCGGCGGGCGCAAGAGATCCTGGAGTATGTCGGTTTGACCGGCTTGGGGGATGAGCTGGCGAAGAACTTGCCCTACGGCGCCCAGCGCCGGGTCGAAGTTGCGCGCGCCCTGGCAACGCAGCCGCGGCTCATCTTGTTGGACGAACCGACGGCGGGCATGAATCCACAAGAATCGCAGGAAGCGATCGGCTTATTTCGGCGGCTGCGCGATGACTTGGGGATCACCGTCTTGTTGATCGAACATCAGATGCGCGTGGTGATGGGCATCTCCGAGCGTATCACGGTGCTGGACTATGGGGCCAAGATTGCCGAAGGCACGCCGCAGCAAATTGCGCGTGACCCCCAGGTCGTCGAAGCCTACCTGGGGCGCGGCGCGGCCAGTCAGATTGCCCCTTAAGGTGTTTCATGCTACTTGACATCCATGATCTGCACGTCTATTACGGCCACATTCACGCGATCAAAGGCATCTCTCTGCAGGTGGACAAGGGAGAGATCGTCACCTTGATTGGCGCCAATGGAGCCGGCAAATCAACGACCTTGAAGACGATTTCAGGGCTTCTGCGCCCGCGCACCGGAGGAATCAAGCTCGACGGCAAAGCCATTGACCATGCGCAGCCCCATCAGATTGTCGGCGCCGGCGTTGCGCATGTCCCCGAAGGCCGCCATATCTTCCCGCGCCTGACCGTGGAGGAGAACCTGGCCATGGGCGCCTATACCGTGAGCGATCAGGCCATCATCAAGCAGCAGCTAGACTTTGTGTTTCACCTGTTTCCGCGCCTCAACGAACGGCGCAGCCAGAAGGGAGGCACCCTCTCTGGCGGCGAACAACAGATGCTGGCCATTGGCCGCGCGCTCATGATGCGGCCGCGGCTGCTGCTGCTGGATGAACCCTCCATGGGGTTGGCGCCGGTGCTGGTGGAGACCATTTTTGACGCAATTCGCGACATCAACCAGACGCAGGGCACCACCATCCTGCTCGTGGAGCAGAATGCGCTGATGGCGTTAGGGTTGGCCGGGCGTGGTTATGTGCTGCAGACCGGGCAGATTGTCCTGCAGGACGCGGCGACCGCGCTGCGCACCAACGCGCTGGTGCGCACTGCGTACCTGGGTGAATCGTAAGCGGCTATTGGCCGGGTACGCCGCGCCCGCGATCAACAAGATCGAACGCCAGCGCGCCGAATCTTGCCTTATTGAGGCGATCGAGGGCCAGGATCACATCGGCAGCATCGTGTTGCGCACTTCGGACAGCTCGGTATACCAGAGCGCAAAGACCGATAGAACCATCGCCAGCAACGTCAGGACGATGTAGGGGACGTTGATAACCCAGGCGCCCCCGACGTTTTGGGTGCTGTTGGGCCACAACATCAACAGACGGCTGATGATGTTGAACCCCTGTGCGAAAGAGATCAGATACCAGGGCCAGGACTCCACGCGCTGCCGCCCGATGATTTGGAAGTCGGCGAGCACAACCAGCAGGGCAAGGAGAGCCGGCAGCCACCATTCTTGGGTCTTGGTGGAATAGGACTGGGCGGGAAGCAAGAGCAGCGGAATAATTTGAAGAATCAAAACCAAAACAATCACCGGACGCCTGGTAAGTGCTGCACTCATGGTCACTCTCCTTGTCGGTAAGATGTGGGGGGTAAAGCGGTGTCTCTTGGGGGGCCATTATAGGTTGCTTGCGCCTGACTGTCAAGCTGTTTGACATTTGATTCGACGTAACCTATAATGCGCCCTACTTGTCGGGCATCCCACCGTATCGTTGCCACGTGCCTGCGCCGGTCCGATAGATCGGCGGTTCTGAGTCTTCATTGTGATGCGCTCCACTTCACTGTATCAATCTGTGATGGAAGGAGGTGATTCTTGCCTGGGGTTGACTTGAGAATGTTCGACGCAGAGCGAATTTTCTACATTCGCTCATGCGGATTCCCGATGTTACCTTGTTCTATCTTCTCAATAACCTGGGGAAACGGTGGCCGCAGAGAGCCGACGACCCTGCTCTACGGCGCTTGTGCGCCTCATTGACCCCTGTTTATTGAGAACAGACGCTTTGCCCTTGTGCTAGGCAAAGCAATCCGTTCATCTCATTTTTCCGGAGGAGAAGATTCATGCGTAAGTTCAAGGTTGTTAGTTTGCTCATGCTCGTTGCTCTTGTTTTGTCGGCTTGCAGCGGCGCCACCCCGACAACCGCGCCCAAGGCTGACCTCAAGGTTGCCGTCTTGGTCCCGCTCTCTGGTTCCGTTGCCACCTTTGGTCAGTCCACCAAAGAGGGCGCGCTCATGGCGATTGACGAATGGAATGCCAAGGGCGGCGTACTGGGTCGCAATGTCGTTGCTGTCGTCGAAGACGGCCAGTGCAAACCTGACTCCGCCGTCAATGCCGCCAACAAGGTCATTGATCAGGATGGCGTCCATTACATCATCGGCGAAGTTTGCTCCAGCGCTTCGATCCCTGTTTCCAAGATTGCCACGGCCAAGAAGGTCATTCAGATCAGCCCCACCTCAACCAATGACGCGCTGACCGTTGGCCAGGATGGCCAGCCGGTGCCCTACATCTTCCGCGCGTGCTACAACGACAGTTTCCAGGGCCAGGTCATCGCCAACTTTGCCATGAACAACCTGAAGTTCAAGAGCGCCTTCGTCCTTTCCGATCAGACCAACTCTTACACGATCGGCTTGGCGGATTCGTTCGAAAAGACCTTCACGGCCGCCGGCGGCACGGTGGTGGGCAAGGAAAACTACACCGGCACCGACACTGACTTTTCTGCCATTCTAGCCAAAGTCGCAGCTGCCAACCCGGACATGATCTTCTTGGGCGACTACTATCCTACCGTCAACCTGTTCTACAAGCAGGCCAAGGAAAAGGGCATTACCGCGCCTTTCATGGGCGGCGATGGTTGGGACTCTTCCGACCTGGATCGCGCCGCGGCTGATGGCGGCTACTATTCCAACCACTATGACCCAGGCGATCCGCGTCCTGAGGTGCAGAACTTCATCAAGGCCTACGGCGCCAAGTACAAGGATGACAAGGGCAATCCCAAGGTCCCGGACGCGTTGGCCGTGTTGGGCTACGATGCCGCGCAGATTCTGCTGAACTCCATTCAGAACGCAGGCGCCGACGACACCGATAAGGTGCAGGATGCCATTTTGAAGCTCAGCTACAGCGGCGTGTCGGGCAAGATCACCATTGATCCCAAGACGCACAATCCGATCAAAGCCGCTGTGATGGAGCTGGTCAAGGGTGGCAAGATCGAATACGTGACCACCGTCAACCCCTGAGTCCCTCAACGCTGCGTCGGTTGGGATGGCGGGACAACTGCCATCCCAACGCACACCTTCAAGGAGTAGAGAGGGCAACTCCCCTTGCCCTCTTCTGCACCTTGTTTGACCCAAGTGGAGGTACATAGGTGCAGCAAACGAATGTTACTCCGTCTCTCCCGCCGGCCGGCCCACGTGGGCGGCCCGGCGCGCGCATGATCTGGATCGGACAGGTCTTTTTGTTACTCCTGGCCGTCGGCGTGCTGATCGTTTTGACCCGTAATGCGATTGCTGACCCGGCTCTTTTTTTCCAAATTGCCCTGGGCGGCTTGCAGCTCGGCTTTGTTTACGCGCTGATTGCCCTGGGCTATACGATGGTGTACGGCATCGTCCGCCTCATCAACTTTGCGCATGGCGATGTCTTTATGGTCGGCGCGTTCGTTAGCTATTATGCCGTGGCCCGTTTCCAACTCCATGTCTGGCCGCTGGCGGTCTGGCCGAGCCTGCCCACGGGATGGGGTGTGCTGATCGGTTCGGTGACCGTCGTGCTGCTCTCGATGTTCATTTGCGCAGTCCTGGCTGTCACGATCGAGCGCGTCGCTTACAAGCCGCTGCGCGACGCACCCCGCATTGCGGCCCTGATTACGGCGATCGGCGTCTCCTTCTTTTTGGAGTACTTCGGACAACTCAGTTTTGTGTTTTCGGCGCAGAAGAAGGTCTATCAACGCCCCTTCGACGTGGTCACCTGGTACATCAGCGACGGCATTCACGCGGTCGAGCCTGGCAAGACGGTGCCGCCCGGCAGTATTACGTTTTCCAATATCTTTTTGATTATCGTTGCGGCCTCAATTCTCATGCAGATCGTCCTACAGTTTATCGTACGTCGCACCAAGATGGGCAAGGCGATGCGCGCCACTTCCTTTGACAAGCCCACGGCCCGGCTGATGGGAATCAATGTTGACCTGGTGATTTCGTTTACCTTCGCCATCGGCGCCGCGCTGGCCGGCCTGGGCGGGGTGCTTTTTGCCGTCGCGTACCCATCCATCTCCTCGCTGCTCGGCATTCTCCCCGGCCTCAAGGCGTTCGTGGCGGCCGTGCTCGGCGGCATTGGCTCTATTCCGGGAGCGGTGGTTGGCGCCCTCATCATGGGTCAGGCGGAGGCCCTGACCGCCGGTTATATTTCAACGCCGATGCGCGACGCCGTCGCTTTCACCATCCTGATTCTCGTTCTCCTGGTGCGCCCGACAGGCATTTTCGGCGAACCGGAAAAAGAGAAGGCATAGGAGGCGCTCATGTCATTCAACCTCGGCTTTCTTGGCCTTTCGATCACCAAAATTCTTGGCGTCCTCCTCTATGTCTACCTGCTGCTGAAGGTCATGGACTATTCCTCCAAGTGGGTGAAAATCGCCGGCGTGGTGGGCATGTTCGCCGTCATGCAATTTGCCCTCTCGTTCCGAGCTGGCGATGTGCGCCTCTTCAACGATTTTGACCGCGGCCTGCTGTTTCAGGCCGTGACCATGGCGATGTGCGCGTTGGGGTTGAACTTGATCTATGGGTTCAACGGCCAGTTCAGCCTGGCGCAGTGGGGATTCTATGGCGTCGGCGCGTACGCTGCCGCTGACGTGACCTATCGCTGGAAGGGCGGCGACCCGCGCGGGTTTGTGACCCTGGCCGCGGCGGTTATTTTGTTTGGCCTGATGGCCTGGGGGATCGGTCGCCTGGTGAAACGCTTCAAGGGCATGCCGGTCTTGTCCCAGTTCACGCTTTACCTGGTCGGCACCTTCCTGTGCAGTTTTTTGGCCCTCCTCATCGCCGTTGCTCTCGATCCATTGATCGTTCCGTTGTTTGGAACGGCCGCCTCTCCTGGCCCCTTGCGCAGCGCCACCGTGCTGCAAATCATCTTTCCCATCGCCATCCTCTTGGGCGGCGCAATGGCCGCGGAGACTGCCTTCCTTTTTGGTCTACCGGTGCTGACGCTCGGCTCCGATTATTTCGGCATTGCAACCCTCGGCCTGTCCATTGTCATCAATACGCTGATGCTGAACTCAGATACCATTCTGCCCTTCCCGGAAATGCGGGGCGGCCAGGGGATGCTCGATATTCCGCAGATGGGCGTTACCGCCTGGTTTTGGGGCTTCGTCTTCTTGCTGCTGGTTATCATCTTTATGCGCAACCTGGTTCATTCGACCGGTGGGCGCGCCATCGTTTCTGTGCGCGAGGATGAGATTGCGGCCAAGGCCATGGGCATTGACATCGCGCAGCAAAAGTTGTTCGCTTTTGTGGTGGGCAGCTTTTTTGCCGGTATCGGCGGCGCGGTCTATGTGCTCAGCACCGGCACCGGCTTCCTCAGCCCGGGCGGCTTTGATTTTCTCACCGGGTTCAATCCCCTCATCATCGTCGTGTTCGGCGGCCTGGGCAGCATGACCGGCACCATCACCGCTTCCTTTGGCTGGATCTTCTTCCTCGAAGGCCTGATGCGCGTTCTGCTCGGCCAGCTCGGCACCGAGGCCCCAACCTGGCGTTTCGTGCTCTATCCCATCGCCCTTCTCTTGCTCATGCTCATCCGGCCCCAGGGCTTGCTGGGCGGGAAGGAGTGGGGTTTCCTGCGCGCCAAACGAATCGCGCTGCCCGCTGCAAAGCCGGCCCAACCGGTACCATCCACAGGCGGGGAGGTCTAGAATGACGACTATCACAACGCCTGTAGAAATGCCCATCCTGCAGGTTCAAGACCTGACCAAGCAGTTTGGCGGCTTGCGCGCTGTCAGTTCCGTTTCCTTCAGCGTGCAGCCGCGCGAGCTGGCCGGCTTGATCGGGCCGAACGGCGCGGGCAAGACCACCATCTTCAACATGATCACGGGGCTGTACATACCGACGGCGGGCGACGTGATCTTCCAGGGCAGCAGCCTCGTCGGCATGGAGCCTTTCGAGATCACGCAGACCGGCGTCGGGCGCACGTTCCAGAACATCCGGCTTTTTCCCAACCTGACAGTGCTTGACAACGTGCGCATTGCCTATCACCCTCATGCGGGCTACAGCTTGCTTGACGCCATTCTGCGCAATCGCCATTTCAGCGCCAAAGAGCGGGAGCTTACGGAGCAAGCGCAGGACTTTCTGTCCATCTTCAAGCTGGAAAAGGTCCAGAACGAGGTAGCCAGAAACCTGCCCTATGGCGAGCAGCGGCGGGTGGAGATCGCACGCGCGCTGGCCTGCAATCCCCGACTGCTCTTGTTGGATGAACCGGCCGCGGGCATGAACCCCAATGAGATCCAACAGCTCATGGATCTGATCCATTTCATCCGTGACCGCTTCGATCTGACGATTCTGCTCATCGAACACCAAATGCGGCTCGTGATGGGAATTTGTGATCGTATCACGGTCGTGGATTTCGGCCAGGTGATTGCGCGCGGGACCGCGCAAGAAATTCAGGACGACCCCAAAGTGATCGAAGCCTACCTGGGGAAGGGAGTGATCGCTCATGCTCCTTGATGTGCGTGACCTTGACGTGTACTATGGCGCTATTCATGCCTTGCAGGGCATCTCGTTCGTGGTCGAACCGGGCGAGATTGTCTCCCTGATCGGCGCCAACGGCGCAGGCAAGTCAACCACCCTGCGTACAATCTCGGGCTTGATCCGTCCACGCCGCGGTTCGGTCACTTTCAAGAACCAGGATATCTCGCGCACGGCCGCCGATCGCATTGTGCGCCTGGGAATCAACCACGTGCCGGAGGGGCGTAAAATCTTTGCTCCCCTGACTGTCCAGGAAAACCTGGAGATGGGCGCGTACACCCGCAATGACCCGGCTGAGATTCGTCAGAGTATGGAGCATGTCTTCCAGACGTTCCCGCGGCTCAAAGAACGCCTGACGCAGCTGGGCGGCACTCTCTCTGGCGGTGAGCAGCAGATGCTGGCAATTGGGCGGGCCATGATGGCCAAACCGAGCCTCTTGCTCCTGGACGAGCCATCCATGGGCCTGGCGCCGGTGATTGTTGAAAAAATCGCCGAGATCATTCAGGAGATCAACGCGGCCGGCACCAGCATTCTGCTCGTTGAACAGAATGCCCACATGGCCCTCTCGATCTCGCACCGCGGTTACGTGATGGAAACTGGCCGCATTGTCCTGGCGGGCGAGGCCAACAAGCTGTTGCATGACCCCCAGGTCATTCAGGCCTACCTGGGCGGCTAACCTGACCCGACAATGCTCAACGTGCAACGTGATCCCCGCCAGCGTTGCGCCCCAAGCGCTGTCCCAGGCGCGTGGGTGTCTAAATCTGTCTTGGCCCGATAGGCGCAGGCGCATGGCCCGTGCTCTGTCACTATCGCCCCCGTGTCGAACATTTTGATTTGCTAGGAGGAGATCGTATGCGTACACTGAAAATGACCAGTCTGCTGGTTGTCGTGATGTTGTTGGCGACCATGCTGGCCGCCTGCGGCGGCGCAGCGCCCACAGCGGCGCCGACCGCCGCCCCAGAGGCAACGAAGGCGCCAGAGGCGACGAAGGCCCCAGAGGCAACGAAGGCGCCAGAGGCGACGAAGGCCCCGGAGCCGACCAAGGCCCCAGAGCCGACGAAGGCGCCCGAACCCACTGCGGTTCCCGCGGCGATGATGAAGGTGTCGGCCGCTGATTGTGCCTACGGCGGCGAGTTCAAGAGCATCGAAGCGTTGGACGCCAACACGGTGAAGTTCACCCTGTGCGCGCCCGACGTCGCTTTCCCGTCCAAGGTCGCCTTCAGCGCCTTCGCCATCCATTCCTCGGACTACTTATCCAAGACCGGGGGCACGGGCGAGCTGCTGGATAAGCCGATCGGCACCGGGCCTTACATCCTGGACCAGTGGGTGAAGGGCGACAGCATTATCCTGAAGGCGAACCCGGACTACTGGGGTGAGAAGGCGCAGACGCCGACGCTCGTGTTCCGCTGGCAAAAGGAAGCGGCGGCCCGCTTGCTGGAGCTGCAGGCCGGAACCACCGACGGCATTGACAATCCTGGCCCTGACGATTTCAAGACGATCGAGGGCGATACAGCCTTGAAGCTCTATCCCCGCGAGGCGCTGAACATCTTCTACATCGGCTTCAGCAATCTGGTGAAGCCGTTCGACAACGAAATGGTGCGCCAGGCCGTGGCCATGGCCATTGATCGCCAGCGCATCGTGGACAACTTCTACCCGGCCGGCTCGATCGTGGCGAGTCACTTCACGCCGTGCGCGATTCCGGGCGGCTGTGATGGTGAGGAGTGGTACAAGTTCGACGTCGCCGCGGCCAAGAAGCTGCTGACCGACGCCGGCTTCCCCAACGGTTTCGATACGGAAATCTCCTATCGCGATGTGGTGCGTGGGTATCTGCCGCAGCCGGCGTTGGTGGCGCAGGATATTCAAGCGCAGCTGAAGGAAAACCTGGGCATCAACGTCAAGATCAACGTGATGGAATCGGGCGCTTTCCTCGACACCGCCAAGACCGGCACCCTGCCCATTTACCTGTTAGGCTGGGGCGCTGACTACCCCGATCAGACGAACTTCCTGGACTATCACTTCGGCAAGGGCGCCAGCAAGCAGTTCGGTGATGGCTTCCCCGACATCCACGATGCCTTGAGCCGCGCCGCCTCGCTGGCAGACCCGGTGGAACGCAACAAGATCTATGCTGAGGCCAATGGCCTGATCAAGAAGCATGTGCCGATGATCCCGGTGGCGCACGGCGGTTCGGGGACAGCCTTCCGCGCCGATGTCACCGGCGCTCATTCCAGCCCGTTGAGCAATGAGTACTTTGCTGTCATGAAGCCGGGCAGCCGCGATAAGCTGGTGTGGATGCAGAATGCCGAGCCGATCGGCCTCTACTGCGCGGACGAAGAGGACGGCGAGTCGCTGCGCGCCTGTGAGCAGATCAACGAATCGCTGTTGTCCTACAAGATTGGCGGCACCGCCGTCGAGCCGGCGTTGGCCGAGAAGTACGAATCGAACGCCGACCTGACCGAATGGACGTTCCATCTGCGCCAGGGCGTCAAGTTCCACGATGGCAGCGCCTTCGACGCCGCCGATGTGGTGACGAGCTTTGCTGTGCAGTGGGACGCGGCCAATCCTTTGCACAAGGGACGCACCGGCACCTTCACCTACTTCAACGCGTTGTTCGGCGCCTTCCTCAACGCACCGAAGTAAGCGCTAACCGCGCACTGCCCCTTGTCGGCGCGTCGCGCCGGCGGCGTGCGGACAGGCGCCAGGCTCTGGTTCCAAGATCACGTAAGATTGACCAGGCGTCCCATGAGGCGCCTGGTCAACCATGAAAAAACCTCAGCGAGGAGAAAGAAGAAGAATGCGTTTATACAAGTTTATTAGCCTATCGGTGTTGATTGCGCTGCTGGCCACGGTGCTGGCGGCCTGCGGCGGCGCGGCCGCGCCTGTTCCCACGGCAGCCCCAGAGGCCAAGAAGTTCGTGGTGGCGAGTGACGCTTCCTTCCCACCGATGGAATATGTGGATGAGACGAAGGCCATGGTTGGCTTCGATATTGACATGATGAATGCCGTGGCCGCGGCCATGGGCTTCAAGGTGGAATTCAAGAACACGGCCTGGGACGGCATCTTTGCCGGCCTGGAGGGCTCCGCGTCTGACGCCATCCTGTCAGCCGTCACCATCACGGACGAGCGCAAGCAGAAGTACGACTTCTCGGAGCCGTACGTCAACGCCGGCCAGATCGTGGTTGTGCGCACTGAAGAGACGGCCATCACCGACAACAAGTCGTTGACGGGTAAGCTGGTGGGCGCGCAGATTGGCACCACCGGCGCCTTTGCCGTGCAGAAGATCGAGGGCGCCAAGCTCAAGGAGTACGATTCGATTGACCTGGCCATGCTCGATCTGCTCAACAAGAACGTGGACGCCGTGGTGGTGGATACCCCGGTGGCCGCCAACTTCGTCCTGACTTCGGCCAACTACAAGGGCAAGCTCAAGACCGTGGGCGCCTCCTTCACGGACGAATACTACGGTGTGGTGGTGCGCAAGGGCGACCCGACCGGCTTCCTGCCGATGTTCAACGAAGGCCTGAAGAAGATCAAGGCCGACGGCACCTATGACAAAATCTACGCCAAGTGGATTGGCGTCGGCATGACCACCAAGTAGGCGGTTGTTTACTGGAGCCTGCGCAGCGGCTCCGTCGTAACGGCTTCAGTCGTCTGCACTGAAGAACGACTGAAGCCGTCACGACGAATGTTTATCTGACTGTCTATGGCTGCCTGCATAGTCACCACCCGCAACCATGTTTTTGTTGCGAATGACACAGATTGAAGGTTGACTGATGTTTCGTTATATTGCCCAACGCTTGGTCTCTTCGATTCCAGTTCTGATCGGCATCCTTTTTGTCACCTTCACTTTGGCGCGCGTCTTACCAGGCGACCCGTGCCGGGCCGCGCTGGGCGAACGTGCGACCGATGAACTGTGCAACGCCTATATCAAGCGTTTTGGCCTTGACCAGCCGATCATCACCCAGTTTGGCATCTACATGAACGACATGCTGCATGGCGATTTTGGCCGCTCCTTCCGCTATGGCCGCCCTGTGATGGATCTGATGATCGAGCGCTTGCCGGTGACATTAGAGCTGACCCTGGCTGCTTTGGTGCTTTCGTCTGTTTTGGGTGTGGCGGCCGGCGTGCTTTCTGCCTACCGACGTAATTCACCCATTGACGTCGCCACCATGCTCATGGCCAACGTGGGCGTCTCCATGCCGGTCTTCTGGTTGGGCCTGATGCTGGCCTATGTTTTTGCTTTGCTGCTCAAAGATACGCCCTTCTGGCTGGCGCCATCCGGGCGCAATACCCCAGGTTTGACGATTCCTTCCCTGGTTGAGGCCTGGCACGTATCGGCCACGCAAGGCGTAGGCTATTCGATCTTGAAATTTTTATCCAATCTGCATCTTTTCAATTCACTCGTCACCGGCAATTGGGCCTTTTTCTGGGACACCGTCAAGCACCTCATCTTGCCCGCCGCGGCGTTGTGCACGATTCCCATGTCCATCATTGCGCGTATGACCCGCTCCAGCCTGCTGGATGTCCTGGGCCAGGATTACATTCGCACCGCGCGGGCCAAGGGCCTGCGTGACGTGGTGGTGGTCTCGCGCCATGCCATGCGCAACGCCCTCCTGCCGGTGGTGACGGTCATCGGGCTTTCTTTGGGCAGCCTGCTGGGCGGCGCCGTCCTGACCGAAACGATCTTCAACTTTGCCGGTATGGGGCGCTTGCTCTTCGACGCCATCCAGTCCCGCGATTACACCATCGTCCAATCGGTGACGTTAGTGGTGGCTGTCGTCTTTGTACTGGTCAATTTGATTGTGGATTTGACCTATGCGTTCCTTGACCCCCGCATCCGCTTGAGCTAGACGAGAATGGCATGAGTACACTGACAGCCGCTGAACAAGTGTTGGCCCGTCCGCCGCGCAGTCCCTGGCGAGACGCCCTTTATACGCTCTTACGCACCAAATCGGCCGTGCTAGGCATGGTGATTCTGGGCGTCCTCGTCCTGACCGCCCTCTTGGCGCCGGTGATCGCGCCCTATGAGCCTGACCAGGTGCTCATCGGGCTGGAAACGATCAAGATGCGCTCTGGGCCTTGCATCCATCTTCTGGGCTGCCCGGCTGACAAGCCTCAGCACATCCTGGGGGTGGATGGCAATGTGCGCGACTTGTTCAGCCGCATCGTCTTTGGCGCGCGCGTCTCCTTGCTGATCGGCCTGAGTACGGTTGGCTTTGCCATCATCATCGGCACGCTGTTGGGCGCCATCGCCGGCTATGCCGGCGGCTGGGCCGACAAC
>DAISHS010000048.1:0-18427 GCA_036822415.1 Chloroflexota bacterium | reverse complement strand
ATGATGGCTCCAGCGACGGCACGGCTGACGTCGCGGCCAGCCAGGCCATCGCCTATCCGTTCCTGCGCTTGATCCGCCACCGCCGCAACCTGGGCCTGACGGCCGCGCTGCGCACCGGCTTTCGCGCCGTGACCGGCGATCTGATCATCTTCCTGCCCGCCGACCTGGAATCGGACCCAGAAGAGGACATCCCCAAGCTGCTGCGCAAGCTGGAAGAAGGTTACGATGTGGTGGCCGGCTGGCGCCAGGGCCGCGCCGACGGCAAAAATTTTGCCTCCGGCATCTACAACAGCGTCTCACGGCGCCTGTTCAACGTGCAAGCGCACGACATGAACTGGATCAAGGCCTTTCGCCGTGAGGTGCTGCTGACTCTGCCGCCGCTGCGCTCGGACTGGCATCGCTTTCTGCTCATGATTGCGGCGCAGCAGGGCTACCGCATCGGCGAAGTGGCGACCAACTGGTATCCCCGCCGCGCCGGGCGTTCCAAGTACGGCTTTAGCCGCATTCCCATCAGCCTGCTCGATGTGCTGGTGGTCAAATTCCTGCTCACCTTCAGCCAGGCGCCCATGCGCTTCTTCGGCGGCCTGGGGCTGGCGGCCCTGGGCCTCAGCGTCCTCACGGCGCTCTATCTGCTTCTGCTCTATGCGCTGACCCAAACCCAGCAGCGCCCCATCTTTTGGGCGGCCGGTGGACTGGCGCTGGCTGGCCTTTTGCTCATCCTGGTCGGCTTCATTGCGGAGCTGATTGTCAGCCAGGGCGAACAGATCAAAGAAATGGAATGGCGACTCGACGCGTTCATGGCCGAAGCTGGCTTTGGACGCCAGCTCGTCCACAAACCGGACTTCCACCCCACGGCTGCCGGCTCGCCTGACCCTGCGTCAGACGCCCGCGGGCAACGTCAAACCCTGACGCCGCCCGCGGATGCCAACCCCGTTCCCAGGTCGTCATGAAAATTGGCGTTCTCACCCATAACTTTCCCCGTTTCCAGGGAGACTTCAGCGGCTCGTTCGTCGAGGCGTTGTGCCGTGAGTTCGTGCGGCAGGGCGCGGAGGTGACGGTGGTGGCGCCGTTCGATCCGGCCTATCAGCGCAGGGCGGCCGACCTGGCCGGCGTCAATCTGCACACCTACCGCTACGCTTGGCCCGATACGGCCCATCGCCTGGGTTACATGCGCACGATGCGCGCCGACCTGGCGATGAGGGGCGAAGCCTACACCCTGGGCGCGCTCCTCTTCACCGTGGGCAAGGCCGCGGTCGCACGCTGGATCGCGCAGGCGCGGCCGGATGTGCTGCATGCGCATTGGGTGCTGCCCAACGGCTACCTGGGAGCCGGCGCGGCCGTGCGCTGGGGCATCCCGCTGGTCGTCTCCATCCCTGGTTCGGATGCGCTGGTGGCCGGGCAAAATCCGCTCTTCAAACGCATGGCGCGCCAGGCCTTTGCCACGGCCGGTTTGATTACGGCCAACAGCGCCGATCTGCGCGAGGTGGCGGTGCGCGACCTGGGCGCGGACCCGGCTAAGTTCGAGCTGATCATCTACGGCGTGGATCCGCAGGCGTTGCATCCTGACCCTGAAGCTGGCGCGGCCCTGCGCCAGCGTCTCGGCCTGGCGGCTGACAGTTTTGTGCTGCTGGGTGTGGGACGCATGGTGCCCAAGAAAGGCTTCGATTCGATCATCCAGGCGATGCCGTTGTTCAGCGGCGCGCATGGCGGCGCGCCCCTGGCGCGGCGCGTCGATCTGGTGCTGGTTGGGGATGGCGACTATCGCGCACCGTGGCAAACGCTGGCGCGTGCGTTGGGCGTCGAGGCTCACGTCCATTTTGTGGGCAATGTACCCTACGATCAGATGGGCGCGTATTACAACCTGGCCGATGTCTTCGTCATGCCGTCGGTGACGCTGCCGGTGGATGGGCTGAATGTCTGCGTGCTCGACGCCATGGCCTGCGCCAGGCCCATCGTCGCCACGACGGTAGCCGGCAATCCCCTGGTCGTGAACGACGGCGACAACGGCTTCCTGGTGCACGAACGCTCGCCCGGCAGCCTGGCCGCCGCCGTGACGCGGCTGATCGAAGAACCGGCCTTGCGCCTGGCCCAGGGCGCCCGCAGCCGCCAGCGCATCGAGCAAGAGTTCGCCTGGGAACACCTGGCCCGACGCTATCTAACCCATTTCGAAGCGCTGCGCTAGGAAGTGCAAAACGCAAAGTGCAAAACGCTATCGCCCCAAGCTGACGTTCGATCTCAGTTCTCTGTTCTCTGACTTCTTCCTTCTTCCTTCTTCCTTCTTCCTTCACTCCGCCCCATCTACCAGCAAGCGCCGCAGCACTTTGCCCACGAAGCTCTTGGGCAGGTCCTGGCGAAATTCGATCAGCGCGGGCACCATGGCTTCTTCCAGGCGCGCCCGGCAGTAAGCCATCACCTCCTCCGCCGACGCCGTCTCGCCAGCGCGCAGAACGATGAACGCCTTGGGCGTGCGCCCGATGGGCACGACCACAACCTCTTTGATCTTGGGATGCTCGTAAAGCACTTCTTCGATCTCACGTGGGAAGATGGGATTGCGCATGCCGTCATCGGCATACCAGATTTCCTGGCGGCGATTGACGATCTCGAAATAGCCATCCTCATCCATGCGCGCCAGGTCGCCGGTGCGCAGCCAGGTCATCCCGGCGCCGTCGGTCACCAGGGCCTCGCCGGTGGCCTGGGGCAAATTCCAGTAGCCGGCCATCACCTGCGGCCCCCGCACGAGCAGCTCGCCCACCTCGCCGGGCGGCAAATCCTCGCCGCTTTGCAAATCGGTGATGCGCGCTTCGGTGTTGGGCAACGGCACGCCAATCGTGCCGACACGGCGTTGGCCCTTGAATGGATTCGCATGCGTCACCGGCGCCGCCTCGGTCAGGCCGTAGCCTTCGATCAAACGCCCTTTGGTCAGCTTTTCGAATTCCTCGGCCACTTCCACCGGCAACGGCGCCGCGCCGCTGATGCAGAATTTAACCGACGAGATGTTGTAGCGGCGCACGTTGGGCGCGTTGTTGATCGCCACGTACATGGCCGGCACGCCGGGGAAGGCCGTGGGCCGGTAACGCTTGATCGCCTTCAGCACCTCGTTGACCTCGAACGTGGGTTGCAGGATCAACGTCGCGCCCAGCGCAATCGGCACATGCATCGCGGTGGTCATGCCGTAGATGTGCGAGAAGGGCAGCACGGATAGGAAGGACTCCTTGCCATCGCGCATGTCGCTGAGCCAATGACGCGTTTGCAGCGTGTTGGCGACGAGGCTGGCGTGCGTCAGCATGACCCCTTTCGGCGTGGAGGTCGTGCCGCCGGTGTACTGGATGACGGCCAGGTCGTGCGGTTCCACGCCAATGTCCGGCCGCTGCGGAGAGGTGCCGCGCATCAGATCGCCCCAGTGTAAAAACGCAGCGGGGATTTCCTGACTCACGGGGCGAAAGCGCACGCCGTAAAGCGCCTTGTGCCACAAGCTGAAATAATCATCGGTGCGCGTCTCGATCACCTGCTCGATCTGGCTCTCGGCGGCCAGGTAGGCGGCGACGCTGCGCAAACGGTCCAGGCTGATGAGGACGCGGGCGCCGCTGTCGCGCGCCTGGCGCAGCAGTTCCTCCTGATCGAACAGCGGATTACAGGCAACCGCCACCCCGCCGGCCTTCAACGCGCCGTAGAAGGCAATGACCGCTTGCGGCAGATTGGGGATCAGGATCATCACGCGGTCGCCGCGCTGCACGCCCAGCCTGGTCAGGGCGGTGGCGCAGCGATTGGCGTGGCGATCCAGACGTCGGTAGGTCAAATTGGCGCCGCCCAGCGGAAAGCGCACGGCCGTCTTCAAGGGAAAGCGCCGGGCGGCCCGCTCCAGGAAGCGGAAGAGGGGGCGTTCGGGCAACGCCACCGTGTAGGGAACGCCTTCGTCGTAGAAACGCAGCCAGGGGCGCGTGGGGTAACGTCCGCGCGGGCTGGCCATGGGCCGGCTGATGACGCGGCTGGCGGGTCGTCCGACCGGCGCGGCCGGCGGTTCAGCCAAAAAACGTTCGATGGCGCGATTGACGGCCTCGGCGCGCTCGATCATGACCATGTGCGCGGAAACCGACACCTTCACCTGCTGCGCGCCAGGAATCAGCGCGGGCACATCGGCAAAGGCTGCGGTGGGAAACAGACGATCACGATAGCCGGTGATGACCAGCGTGGGGGTCTGAATCTTGGGGAACACAGCCGCGCCGTTCCAGGTCGTCAGGGCGTGATGATAGAGGGTCTTGGCGACATGCGGCGGGGCCGACAACGTGCGCCGCGCCACGCGCCAGAGCGGCTTCAGCCAGGCCGTGGGCAATTTGAAGGGCAAGCGCGCCCAGCGGTTGAGCTGAAATTCGGACGCAGTGCCAATCACGACCAGGCGCTCCAAACGCTCCGGATGGTTAGCCGCGTACTGGGCGGCAATGGCGCCGCCGAAGGAGTGACCGAGGAGAACGAAGCGTTCGGGCAGGCGCAGCCGCGCAATCAAGGTCTCCAGGTCGCGCTGAATCTCCTCCATCGTGTAGCGCGAGGCGGGTTTGTCCGACTGGCCGTGGCCGCGCAGATCGTAGGCAAGAACGCGCGCCTCGCGGCTGAAGTGGCTCAGCTGGCGCGCCCATTGACTGGCCTGACCGCCAAAACCATGGATGAAAAGCAGGGTGCGCTTGGGCTGCTCAGGCGTAATCTCAATGACGCTCAAGGCCACGGGCGGCTTGTCTTGCACGCGCACATCGGTCCGATAGAGTTCAGCATCAATTTGCATGACAGAAGCTCCCCACAAAACAAGGCCCGTTTTCGTCGTTCGAAAACGGGCCTTGCCCGTTACACAACGTGGCTTTAGTGCACCACAGTGGACTTCAGCCTCGTTAGAGCGATTGCAGCCGTGCGCTTAGCGCGTGCGTTTGCGCGCAACCCAGGCCAGGCTGGCGAGGGCAGCCACGCCGGCCGGGATGGCATAGGGCAGCGCAGAGAGCGGCGCGACCGGATTGGCAACAACGTCAGTCAGGCCGATGGCTGTCGGTTGGTCGGGCGCGCAGGCTGTGACCTGAACGTTGTCCACTTCCCACCACCAGGCCCAGTTGGCATTGCCGTAGTGCCAGCGCACCTTGACATCGTTCTGATTATCGCCAGGGATGACGCCGTCGTAGAGACGCGGGCCGCGCGCGCTGGCCGTCCAATGCTGCACGGTGGTCCAGGTGCTGCCGGCATCCGTGCTGACGTCCACATCGGCATAGTCGCCCAGCGCATAGTAATCCAGGTTGAAGGCGACATGAGGCGCAACGAGGCCGGTCAGGTCAACGTTGGGCGTCCACAGCTCGGTGTTCATCGTGCTGCCGCTGCCGCAGTAATCGCTGTCGGCAATCGCGAAGGCGCCGCTGCCGCCGGTCAGGTTGCCGCGGCTGTTGCCATCCACATTGGTCCAGATCGGCGAGGCGCTGGCGTTGGTGCAGCTGCCGCCATTGTTGGCCACAGCCCAGCCGGCGGGCGGGAACGCGCCCTCGAAGCCCTCGCTGAAGACGGTCACCACATGGTAGCCCGCGTCGCAGCGCGGCGGAGGCGGCGGCGGCTCGCCCATGAAGATGTAGTCGTAACGAACGTTGCCGGTGGATGCTCCCGTGGATACGGCGCCAAACTCCAGGGTGACGTTCGTGCTGGCGTACGCCGCCAGCGGGACCACGGCTTCGGCCCAGTTCGGGTAGGTGTCGTTGGCCTGCGTCATATCCATTTGCCAGACCGTCGTGCCGTTGACCTTCAGGTAGGCATAGTCGTCGGGCGTCGGATCGTCCGGGTCAGGGCGGTACATCATGTAGTGGAAATGCAGGTTGTTGTCGGTGGCCGGAACGGCGATGCTGGCCTGGCTGACGGAACTGGTGGTAGACACGCCGCTGCAGTAGCCGCCGGCCCAGAAGTCCAGGGTGCCATCGTACGCGCCGACTCCCCAGACGCTGCTCCAATCGCCAATCCACTCGCAGGTGCTGTTGGTGACTTCGGTCCAGGCCGAGCCAGGCGGGGGACCGTTCTCGAAGCTGCCGTCGTTGACCAGCGCATTGGGGCTGGCCGCGTGGTATGTCTCCTTTCTGGGGGAGTCGCAGACCGGCTTGTGGAGGCCAGCTTCACAAGAACAGAGAATCCACTAAGCGCCAGTCAGCGCGCAGCCTACGCATGATGAGTCAGGTTCAGGCAAAAATCGAGGACTGGTGCTTTATCGAGGAGAATGACAAACAATAACATTATTTTAGCGCACATCCAGGGGCTTGTCAAGGAGCAAAATTTGCCAATTTACGACCAAATTAGGTTGACCAAGCGCCGCAGCTATGGTATAGTGCGGTTTTGTCAGGCGTCTCACGCTGCGCGCCCTCGCCTGACCTCTCTCGCCTTACACAGGAGATGAGTCTATCATGTTAGCCATGCAACTATTAGCGCCCTGGTCCGTAGATGCAAACGATCCGCTGGTCGTGTCAGAGCTGCCGGAGCCTGAGCCAGGCCCAGGCCAGCTCCTGCTGACGGTGCGGGCCTGCGGCGTCTGTCATACCGACCTGCACACGGTGGAAGGCGAGTTAGCCCTGCCCCACCTGCCGTTGACGCCCGGCCATCAGGTCGTGGGAGAAGTCAAAGCGCTGGGGGCAGGCGTCACCCGTTTCCGGGTGGGCGACCGGGTGGGGGTGGCCTGGGTTCATGCCACGTGCGGCGTCTGCCGTTTTTGCCGCTGCGGGCAGGAAAACCTGTGCGAGCAGGCGCAGTTCACCGGGCTGCACGTTCCTGGCGGCTATGCGGGCGCCATGCTGGCCGCGGCTGACTTCACCTTTGCCCTGCCCGACGGCTTTGCCGATGAGCAGGCCGCGCCGCTGCTCTGCGCCGGCGTCATTGGCTATCGCGCGCTGCGCCTGAGCCAGGTGCAGCCGGGGCAACGCCTGGGACTTTTTGGCTTCGGCGCCAGCGCCCACATTACGATCCAGGTTGCACGGCGCCGGGGCTGCGAGGTTTTTGTCTTTACACGCAGCGCTGCGCACCAAGCGCATGCGACGGCGCTCGGCGCGGTTTGGACCGGCTCGCCGCTGGCAACGCCGCCGCACAAGCTGGATGCCGCCATCAACTTTACGCCGTCCGGCGCGGTCACCCTCGAGGCGCTACGCGTGCTGGAACGGGGCGGGACGGTGGCCGTGGCCGGTATTCACAGCAGTGCGATCCCTTCGTTCGATTATAACCTGCTCTACGGGGAGCGGCAGCTGCGCAGCGTGACCAACGCCACGCGCCAGGACGCCGAGGAACTGCTGGCGCTGGCAGCCCAAATTCCTTTACAAACGGATGTCGAGGTGTTTACCTTGCTCGAAGCCAACCAGGCGCTGCGGCGCCTCAAGCGCAGCCAGATTACAGGCGCGGCGGTGCTGCAATGTTCATGAACATGACACGAGGTCCAGGCGCCGTCCGGCGTTTGGCCTCAGCGCGCAGATTCTGGCCGCTCGCGGCCCTGCTCCTGGTCAGCCTCTTGACGGCCTGCCAGGGACCGACGCCAACGCCAATGCCTGGCGCGACGCCGACGCCAGCCGCAAGCGCGACGCCAACCGCGGCCGTGGCGGTGCAGATCATTCCGCCGCGCAACACACCGCCCCTGCCCACGTCGGTCGTGCCGCAGCCAACCGGCCCCGCGCCAGAACCGAAAGCGATCGCGCGCGCGCCGGGAACCTGGAGCAGCGGCTCGCGCCAGGGTGTGGGCACGGCCTTCACCTACGACGCGCCGATCAGCCAGACCAACCCGTCCCGCGTCTGGTTCACCCTGGACGACGGCGCGGTGACCGATCTTTTCTGGCCGCGCCTCGATCAAGCCAATTTCCATTCGCTGCGCTTCCTGGTCAGCGACGGCAAAACCTTCATGCACGACCTCTGGCATGAGGCCGATATCAAGAGCGAACGCCCCTCGCCGCGCCTGCCCTTCTGGCGTGTCACGCTGACCGACAAGGCGCGGCGCTATCAGCTGGTGGAAGAGGTGGTGGCCGCGCCCGAGGCGGACGCCATTTTGATCAAAGCCTCCTTCCAGGCCCTGCAAGGCCAGCCGGGCGATTATCAAGTTTATTTGTATGCACTGCCGCACCTGGCGAACTCCGGTCAGGATGACGCCATCAAGATCAATCGCACCGAAGCAACGGCCATTTTCAGCGATACGGCCAATACCACCCTGGCGCAAAGCCCCACCTTTGCCGCGCTGACCGGCGACAGCCCGTGGGTCACCGCGTCGGCAGGCTATGTGCGCAACAGCGATGGCCTGACCGACCTGGCCGATTTTCGCCTTGACCAGGCTTTCGATCAGGCCGGCGACAAAGGCCGGCCGGCCCTGACGGTCTGGCTGCCTTCGGCGCCCACCTGGCTGCTGGCGCTTGGTTTTGGAGCCAGCGAAAGCACGGCCCGTGACCAGGCCGCTCGGGCCATTGCCCAGGGCTGGGACGCCGTCGCGCAGGCCTATCTGAGCGGCTGGCAGCGCTATGAAGACGGCCTGGCGCAGCCAGACGGCCAGGCGCCCGATCTGTTCTACCTGAGCGCAGCCCTGGTCAAGGCGCACGAAGACAAGACCTACCGCGGCGCGATCATCGCCTCTAGCGCAGTGCCCTGGGGCGACCATACGCCGGACGCGGCCGACCGCGGCGGCTACCGGCGCGTCTGGGCGCGCGACCTTTACCATGCGGCCTCTGGGTTACTGGCGGCCGGGGATGAGACGACGGCCCGTGAGGTGCTGGCCTATCTGGACGATGTGCAGCAGCTGCCCGACGGCGCCTTCCCGCAAAACAGCTATGTGGACGGCCGGCCGCACTGGATAGCGACGCAGTTGGACGAAGCGGCCGCGCCGATTCTGCTGGCCGCACGGCTGGGAGCCGTGGAACGGTACGCCAGCCTGGTCAAGCCGGCCGCGGCTTTCATCGCGGCCCATGGCCCCGCCACGCCGCAGGAGCGTTGGGAGGAGATGGGCGGCTACTCCCCGGCCACATTGGCGGCCGAAATTGCCGGGCTGGTGGCCGCAGCCGATCTGGCGCGCCAAAGCGGCGACCAGGCGTCCGCGACGGCCTGGCTGGCTACTGCGGATGAGTGGCAACGCCAGCTCAAAAATTGGACTTTCACGACCACCGGGCCGTTGGGCGATGGCCGTTACTTCTTGCGCCTGACGGAGCAGGGCGATCCCAACGCAGCAACCATCATCCGCATCGGCGGACTCAATGTGGATCAACGCCGCGTGGTGGATGCCAGTTTCCTGGAACTGGTACGGCTGGGCGTCCTGGCCCCGCAGGATGCGGAGGTGACAGCGACGCTGCCGGAAATTGACCTGGCGATTCGGGCGCAAACGCCGAAAGGCTTCAGCTGGTATCGCTATCCGGGTGACATCTACGGCGAGGAGAGTCCGACCAATTCCGTTTTGAAGAAAGGACGCCCCTGGCCGCTGCTCACCGGCGAGCGCGGCGTTTACGCGCTGGCGGCTGGCGATCGAGCGACGGCCGCCAGTTTGCTGCACACCCTGGAGGCTTTTGCTAACGAGGGTGGGATGTTGAGCGAGCAGGTGTGGGAAGAGACAGGCGAGGGCACCGGTTCAGCCACGCCGCTGGTGTGGGCGCACGCCGAGTACCTGGTACTGTGGCGCTCATGGCATGACGGCGTCGTGAATGATACGCCTCGCGTCGTATCTCAACGTTACCTGCACTGAGGGGGCAAAACGGGAAGAACGCCTGGCCCCCGTTGCCCCCTGGTCTTACAGCCCGATCCGCTGCCACAAGGGCGGGCCGAGGATCAACAGCCCGATGAAAATGGCGCCGATAGCGGCGATGAGGACCGCGGCCGCCGCCACGTCTTTGGCGGTTCCGATCAAGGGATGCGGCGCCGTGGTGATGGCGTCGCCCAGGAGCTCGATGGCGCTGTTGCAGGCTTCGAGTCCCAGCACCAAGCAAAAGGTCAGCACGAGCAGCGCCCAGTCCGCGGCCGGCAAGGTCAACCACAGGCCCAGGGCGACAACGAGCAGCATGATGGCGAGGTGGATGCGCGCGTGGCGCTGAGTGCGCAGGAGGTAGCCCAGGCCGATAAAGGCCACGCGAAACCCATCCCAGAAGCTGTGCGTGGCCTTCATGCCGGGTTGAGAACAGCCGCTTGCCTGGCCCACATCGCTTCTTCTTCGGCCGGGGTGGCGTGGTCATAACCGAGCAAATGCAGCGTGCCGTGTACAGCCAGCAAGGCCAGCTCATCGGCCACTGCGCGCCCGAAGGCAGGCGCCTGAGCGGCCGCGTAGGGATACGCAATGATGACATCGCCCAGGTAATGCGCCATCTCCGGCGCGCTGACGAAGGCGGCCGCGGCGGGCAATGTTTCTTGTGCAGAAAAAGAGAGCACATCGGTCGGCTCGTCCAAACCGCGGTAATCGCGATTCAATTGCTGCACCTCGGCATCATCGGTCACGAACACGGTTAATTCGGCAGCCGGCCAGCCTTCGAGCTGCAGCGTGCGCTGCACCGCGGCGCGCAGGGCGTCTTCATCTACCAGGGCAAGGAATGGCTCGGTAATGGTGATGGTGATGGGCTGTTCGTCCATGAGAAGAGTTCAACCTTTGGCAACAGGCTTGCAGACACTGGGGCCAGACTAGGGCGTTGGCGTGACGGTTGTCTGCGCGGCGTCGGTCACCGGCACCAGGCGGTTCTGCGTCAAAAACTGATAGAGCGATTCGCCAGCCAGGCGCTCCCCATCCGCCGTCCAGTGACCATCGTGGCGAAGGTGGAGCAGGTTGCGCGCTGACGCGGCGCGCTGGCGAAAAATGGGCAGCAGATCGAGATAAGGAATGTTGCTGCCATCCAGAATGCTGTAGAGTACGCGGTTCGGCTGCTCCATGTCCCAATCGTTGTCCTGCATCGCGGGATAACGCTGCAGAAGCCCTTGCCAAAAGTCGGGATAAACCTGCTCCTGGGCCGTCATGATGACAACGGCCAGGCGCACGCCCGAGGCGCTGACTTCCTTGTCAAGCGCCCGAATCAGGGCGTTGGTCAAGGTGAACGCGTCCTGCCACTGCTCCGTGGGCGGGCGGCGGTAGACGCCATAGGTGACCGGGATGTAATCCGCTGGCAGGGTGGCGTCAATCTCCTCTTGACCTGGCTCCAGCAGGCCCCAACGCACGAGCAAGCGGGCCAGGGGCGGGATTGACTCGCGCAGCATGGGCGTCACAAAGCGATAGAGGGCAGAATTGTTCTGCAACCACGGGCGCCAGGTTTGTAAGGGCGCTGTAAGTGCCGATGCCGCGGCCGTCTCCGTGGCCTGCTGAACCGCGGGCGAGGCGGCGGCTTTGGGCGCCTGGTCAGGGTTGAACGGATAGTAACGCAGCGCCAGCTGATCGCCATCGAGGTAGAAGAAGGGTTTGCGCACCGCGCCAAAGTTTTCGACTTCGAGGGCTTCGGAATTGTTCAAAAAATCGTTGCCAGGGAAAAAGCCCAGGATGACCAGGTCCGGCTCATACTTGACGCCCTCATTGCGATACCAGAGCAAGGCCTGATCGGTGCCCCAAGCGCTGACGCCGGCGTTGATGACTTGAAATTTGATGGGCGAGTCTACGGCATTGAGGCGCTGCTCAAGCACTTTGCTGAAGGTCTGCTCCAAAGGTACGCGCATGCCTTCGACGTAGGAGTCGCCAAGCACCAGAATACGGAATTCGTCTGCGGCCTTGACGTAGTCCATTTCCACGTCGCGCAGGCCCTTGCTGTTGATCGTGACCTCGACGTTGTACTCGTTGTACGGGTTGAACCAGCGTCCCGTGGCGCCGGGCTGATGCGCCCAACCATACTGCGCATCAGGCCCCTGCCAAAACCAGCCCAGGCTGGTGGTGGGTGGGGCCAGATTGAGGATGCGCACGGTTAGTTCGAGCAGCAAGGTAGCCGCGATAATGCCTACCAGCGCCAGTCCCGCTCCACGCAAAAATCCCCGCAGGCGACGTATCACGATGATCGCTTCCTGATCTGATTCTCAGGCAGCGGGGACGCCGCGGCATCATGATAAAAACAACAAACAAACGGAATGGTCATGCTTTGCTTGGTCTAACCAGTTGGGGGCTTGACGTTGGCAGCAGCGATCTTGTTGCTGCCGCCTCACCGCTGCGCAGCCGTGCCAGAGATTGCCCGCCGGCCAGGTCGTTACGCTCTGCGTACGCGGTGTGTCGCGGCATTGTAGCATAGGTTGGACAAAGGACAAAAAGACGAGCCGGTTACACGCTCCCAAGGCGCGGAGGCCGCTTCCGGGAAGCCCGGCCCAGGTTGACGATGAACCGGAGCGCAGGCGGCCCCATGACCGCGTCGGCGCCGCGCATGGCAGGCTCACGCGCCCAGGGCAACCGGCTCGAATGGTTTGTCGGCCAAACGCAGGTCGGTCACGTGCAAGTCAGGGTCGGCGGAGAGGGCGGCCTGCAGCTGCTCTGGCCGTGCGCCCACAACCTTGAGCGTCACCCGCTTGTGTTCGCCATCCGCTTCGTTGATGGTCAGCATGCTGACGATCGAACCGCCGGCGTCGGCGACGTGCCCGGTCAGGTGATGGAGCACCCCGCGCTGCCGATGGGCGCGCACCGTCACGCGCACGCCGGTTTCGCCCGCGCCCAGGGCCTCGGCCAGCGTCTTGAAGATATCGGTCTCGGTGATGACGCCAACCAGGTCGGCGCCGCGCAGCACCGGCAGGCAGCCGATCTTGCGTGCGATCATGATGCGGGCCGCCTCCTCGACGGGGCAGTCTTCCGTCACCGTCAGCACAGGCGTGGTCATGATGTCAGCCAGGCGCAGCTTGCTCAGCAGCGCATGCACTTCGTAAATGCTCAGGGTCGTGGCCGGTGAAGGCGCGGTCGAAAGCAGGTCCTTCTCCACCACAATGCCCACCAGACGGCCGCTCAGGTCGAGCACCGGCAAGCGCCGAATCCGATGTTGCCGCATCAGCCCCACGGCCGCGCTGTGCGTCGTGTTGACAGTGGCCGTAATCGGGCGGGGAGTCATCCGTTCGTTGACAAGCATGGTTTCCTCCAGGTAGTTCATCAGCGTCGCGACGGGCGCAGAGTCAAGCGCCCATGATGATTAGTTGCTTCATCACTTTTCGCCCATCCCGTCGCTGCGCACCTTACTGTAGAGCATCAGATCGTGCCAGGCGCCGGCGCGCCACTGCGCCTGGCGCAGCACGCCTTCGCGCACGAACCCCGCCTTCTCCAGGGCGCGTTGTTCGGGCAGGTTGGTGACATCGGTCGAGGCTTCGACGCGCGCAATGGGGTAGGTCTGGAACAGGTAAGCAGCCAGAAGTCGCTGCGCCTCGGTGCCGTAACCTTTGCCGCGCTGCGCAGGCAGCAGGTTCAGGCCGATGTTGTAGGCCAGGCTGCCGCCGTTGGGGCCATAGTGCACCTGATGAAAACTCATCATGCCCACGACCTCGCCGGCCGGTTTGACAATCATCAGCGTGCCGAGCTGGTCGGTCAGCAAACCATGCTCCGCAAAGGAGCGTTCCAGCGCATTGCTGGACTTCAGGCCAAACGCGTTGTACTCGCCTTCAATGTCAACATCATTGTACCAGGCGGCAAGCAGTGGCAAATCGGTGGGCGTCACCGGCCGCAAACAGATACGATCACCTTGTATCATGGCTCGCTCCGTCCCTCACGTGTGGTTCCAGGCAAAGCAGGGGATGGACAGTCTTTGCTCCACCCGGCCAACAGGCGCATCGAATTTGATGATTCATTATTATACTCACTGACAGAGGCTTTGACCATTCCTCACGTTTCGAGTAGAATCGGCCCAGCAATGACTGAGCAAGCGCCCAACGCACCAGAGACACCGTCTCCCCGCTGCGGGCCAACCACTGCAGAAGGCGGGGCAAACGATCCCAACGTGAGAATCATTCTTTACACTGGCAAAGGCGGCGTCGGCAAGACCAGCATCAGCGCGGCCACGGCCGTTCACTGCGCCGATCGAGGCCTGCGCACGATTGTGCTGAGCACCGATCCTGCCCACAGCCTGGGCGATTCGTTCGACCGGACGCTGGGCAATGATCCGGTGGCCATTGCGCCGAACCTGTGGGGGCAGGAAATTGATCTGCTGCATCAGATGGACCGCCACTGGGGCAAAGTGCAGGAGTACATCTCGGCCATCTTCGCCTGGCGCGGCATGGATGAGCTGGTAGCAGAAGAGACCAGCGTCCTGCCGGGCATGGAAGAGCTGGCCAGCCTGATGCAGATCAACTGGCTGGCCGACACAGGGGATTACGATGTCATCATCGTGGACTGCGCGCCCACCGGCGCCACCCTGCAGCTGCTGGCCTTTCCTGAGCTGGCGCGCTGGTACCTCGACAAGATCTTTCCCTGGGAAAAGCGCATGCTCAAGGTGGCCGCGCCGGTCATCAAGCGCATCACCGATATGCCGATGCCGAGCGAGGAGTTCTACGACTCGGCCGAAGACCTGCTCGTGCAGCTGGAAAAAATCAGCAAGCTGCTGACCAATCCCCAGCTGACCTCGGTGCGCCTGGTGCTCAACCCGGAAAAAATGGTGGTCAAAGAGGCGCAGCGCGCCTACACCTACCTCAACCTCTACGGTTACGCCACCGACGCCGTCATCTGCAATCGCATGCTGCCGACGACCGTCCTGGACGCCTATTTCACGGCCTGGAAAGAGACGCAGGCCCGCTATCACACCCTGGTGCAAGAGTCGTTCGAGCCGCTGCCCATTTTCGACATCCCGCTCTTCGATCAAGAAGTGGTCGGGCTGGAGATGCTGCGGCGCATGGCGGCCGCCGTCTTTGGCGACAACGTGGACCCCACGCGCATCTTCTACGTCGGCAATCCGCAGCAGGTCACGCTGGAGGACGGCATCTACAAGCTGAGCCTGCCGCTGCCGTTCGTGGAGCGCAATCAGATCAAACTGACACGCAGCCTGGCCGATGAACTGATCGTGCACATTGACAACTGGAAGCGCAACCTGAGCCTGCCGCGCGCCCTGGCCAACCTGGCCGTCAGCGGCGCCAAGTACGAAGGCGATCGCCTGGTCGTTTCGTTCGGCGCAGGCGCGACGCCAAAAGACAATGGGAAGGGCAAATAGCGTCATGCTCGAACCGGTGTGGCAAAAGTACCTGACCGATTACAACGAAGGGCTGGGCCTGGTCTACGAGCGCTTTGTGCTCAACGATTTCCTGGCCGCGCTGCGCGCCCGTTACGACATCCAGACCGTGCTGGAAGCGCCGATCTACGGCATGGCCGGCGTCAGCGGCATCAACAGCGTGGGGCTGGCGCAGGCTGGCTGCCAGGTCACCCTGGTGGACGATCAGCCCACGCGCCTGGCCGGGGTCAAGCGCATCTGGGGCGAGCTGGGGCTGCCCATGACGCCGGTGGCGCTGGGCGGGCGCGGCTGGGGCGCGCTGCCCTTCGCCGACCGCAGCTTCGACCTGGCCTGGTGCTGGGCCGCGCTCTGGTACCTGCCCGATGCCTCCCAACTTCTGCGCGAGCTGGCGCGCGTCAGCCGCCGCGTGGTGTTCGTGGCCATGCCCAACAACCTGCAGGTCGGTTACTGGATGCGCAAACTGGTGATTGATCGCGACTTCTTCCACACCGTGGACGAGCGCTGGGTCAACATCGGCCTGGTCAAACGCACGCTGGCCGCGGCCGGCGTGCGCCTGGTGGAGCAGGGCGTGCTCGATGTGCCCCCCTGGCCCGACACCGTCATGCCGGCCAACGAGGTGCTCAAGCGCCTGGGCATCCGCTCCAGCAAGCTCGAAAGCCAGTTCACCGGCGACAACTGGACCTGGTCCACGATGGCCTACTACCTGGGTCAGCAGCCTGACCTCTACGATCGTGTCATCAAGTACGCCTGGCTCGACCACGCGCCGCTGCCCTGGCAGATCAAGGCCATCTGGGCGCATCATCGTTACGTCGTGGGCACGGTGGAAGGGAGCCATTCCGCATGACGGTCCAAATCAAACGCCCGCCGCGAGTCATTCGCACCACACCGCCGTTGACGCTGTTGCCAGCCACAGACTGGCCAGAGCCAGGCCAATGGACCTACAACGATTACCTGCGCCTGCCAGACGACGGCAACCGCTACGAAGTGATCAAAGGAAACCTGTACATGACCCCGTCGCCCTCCCTGGATCATCAACGCGTCTCAGCGGAACTAGAATATGGCTTGATGCACTTCGTCAAACAAAACCAGTTGGGACTCGTTCTTGATGCGCCGTTTGACGTCATCCTGCCAGAAATCGCAACGCCGGTGCAGCCCGACATTCTCTTTGTTCGGCAGGCGCGCATCCAGGAAATTGTCACACCAAAGCAAATCGTCGGCGCCCCTGACCTGGTTCTGGAGATTATTTCGCCTGGCAGTGCACGCTACGACCGGTTTACCAAATATGCAGCCTATGAAGAAGCCGGCGTGCCAGAATTCTGGCTGGTGGATGTTGCGCATATGACCATCGAGGTCTATGTCCTGGAAAATGGCAAGTATCAACCTTTCGGTAAGTGGGGAATAGGCGACGTTGCCGAGTCGCATGTCCTACCCGGCTGGCGCGTGGCGCTCGCCGAGATCTTTGCGCCGCTCGCATGAGGCCGCGCCGCGTCCACCGGCCGGCCGCCTGGCTGCTGCTGGTCGTGCTGATCCTGGCGGCCTTTCTGCGCCTGTGGCAGATTGACCGCTTCCCGCCCGGCCTCTTCGGCGATGAGGCGGTCAACGGCCTGGACGCGCTCGATGTCCTGGCCGGCCGCGGCGCCGTCTTCTTCCCCGCCAACTTCGGCCGCGAGGGCGCCCACATCTGGCTGGTGGCCGCCGCCCTGCGCCTGTTCGGCGTCACTCCCTTCGCCGTGCGCCTGCCTTCCATCCTGGCTGGGATTGTGGCCGTCGCGGCCGCGGCCTGGCTCGGTCATGAGGTGGCCCACGCCCGCCGCCGCGCAGACCCCGCTGCGCCGACGCGCTGGCTCGACGCCTGGCTGCCGGTCATCGTCGCCGCGTACACCGCCGCCTCCTACTGGCATCTGCACTTCAGCCGGTTCGGCATCCGCGGCATTTTCACCACCCTGTGGACCGCGCTGGCCTTTGCCGCGTTCTGGCGCGGCGTCAACACCGCGCGCAGCCGCTGGTTTGCCATCAGCGGGCTGTGCCTGGGCGCGGGCGTGCATTTCTACACCGCCAGCCGCTTCACGCCGCTCGCCCTGGCGATTTTCCTGCTCGTGCAGGCCGTGGTCGCCTGGCGGCTGCCGACGGGCCAACCAGCCCTGCTGCGCGTCTTCTTCAGGCCGCTGCTGCTGGCGGCGCTGACCGCCGCGCTGGTCGTGACGCCGCTGGGCCTTTACTTCTGGACTCACCCCGGCAGCTTTGCCTCACGCGCGGGCGCGGTCTCCGCCTTCAACGCGACCGTGGGCGGCGTCAGTCCGCTGGCGCGCATGGCGCAGGCCGCGTGGGCCAACGTGCTGCAGTTTTTCATGCCGGGCCAGGGCGACCCGGCCGCGTTCTACAACCTGCCCGGCCGCGCCGTCTTCGATCCGCTGAGCGCAGCGCTGGCCCTGCTCGGCCTGCTGATCTGTCTGCGCCGCTGGCGGCAGCCGATCTTCCTCTTCCTGCTGCTGTGGCCGCCGCTGCTGCTGGCGCCCACCTTCCTGGCCGTGGATCGTTTCCCCACCCTGCCGCGCGCCCTGGGCGTCATCCCCGGCATTTTCGTCTGGGCCAGCCTGGGGTTGGAAGCCGTCATCGCCTGGCTGACCACGCGCAAGCGCCCGCGCCTGGGGCTGGTCATCGCCCTGCTGGCCATCGGCGTGCACGGCGGCCTGGCCGTGCGTGACTATTTCAGCGTCTGGGGGCCATCGGCGACCGCGTTCGAGGCCTTCGATGGGCATGAGACCGACAGCGCGCGTTGGCTGGCCGCGCATCCGCAGCCGGCGCCGATTTACCTGAGCGCCGACCTCTACCGCCATCCCGTCATCATGTTCCTGCTGGAGCAGACGCCGCTGACCGAGTTCTTCACGCACCGCAACCCGGCGCTGCACTGGTTCGACGCCCGCGCCGCGCTGGTCCTGCCGCCGCCCGGCGCAGCCACCGTCTACGTCTTCAGCGGCCAGGCGCAGGCGCCGCCGGCCGTGCTTGACGCCTGGCTGCCGCAGCGCCAGCTCATCCACGCCAGCCAGGCGCCGGACGGCCAGCCGGCCACGACGGCGCTGCAAGCCGTCGCCGCGGTCGCGGACACGCGCCTGCCGGCGTCCGCGGCCTTCAGCAACGGGCTGACCCTGCTGAACGCCGCGGTCACCCCCTCGCCCACGACCGGCGCCAGCGTCAGCGTGACCCTCACCTGGCAAATCAGGGATTTGCCCGCCAGCGCCGGGGATTTCAAGCTGCGCGTCGCCCTGCTGGCGCAGGAGCAGCCCTGGGCCGGCGTCGAAGTTCCGTTTCCCTACCGCCCGGCCGAATGGGGC